>DATBRF010000079.1:0-67059 GCA_036560425.1 Methylocystis sp.
CCTTCGCCACGCCGCGCTCAACATTCTCAAGCGAGAGCCCTCCAAAATCCCCATCAAGCGAAAGCGCGTCAAAGCCGCGATCAGCCCAGACTTCCGAACCGCGCTCCTCGGATCTTAACGATTTATGATCGCGCCCTGGAAGGAAGCGCAAGGGGGATTGACCAATATATAGGTGAGATTTTACTCCGACACACCAGGTTTCGCACACTTTGCACAGCCGGATTGGCCCCTGGATGTGTCCAGGATCAATAGAAAGGGCCGAGATGACATTTCCCTCGTCTCGGCCATCCTAGGATTCCCCGCTGGGTTCCTGTTCCTTTTATGAGTGGAGCGCCCTGATTTCGAGCCCCTGGGAAGCACGCCAGATGTCCTTGAACCTCCGGTCGATCAACTGACCGGACATATCTAGTCGCTCGCTTAGACTCCGAAGGTCGTCCAATAATTTCTCGAGCTGCTTCGCTATCCCACTTAGATCGCTAGAGGCCGAGCGGCGGTATTTCAACGCGCTGTGTCGATTCACAGGGTGACGCCGAAGAACCGCACGCGGGACCTTTTTCCCAACGATTCGGAAGGTGGTGCCATAAAGACAGACGGCGGCAGTCACCGCGGACCAATCTGCTTTGATTTCTTCGATTGAGAGCTCAATTTCACCGGGGACTTCCTCAATGCCATCAGCGTCTTGCAGAAGCATCAACGGCTTCTCAGAGGTACCCATTATCCCTATCTCAAGACCTCCCTTGTTAACCGCAACGCACAAAGGACTCAATCGCCGCTTCGCTTCCTCTGACGAATACCAATCAGCCGGCTCGAACACCTTCGGACGACGCGCCAGCCTAACTCGGCTCGAAACATTTTGCGGTGGCTTAGCTGCGGCTGGTGCCTTTCCTCTTCGAACTGCCATTGGCAGGTTCCTTTCTGCGGTTCACCATGTGACCCGCATGAAACGCCCTCGCCGGGAAGTTGTCAAGCGATTCGCATGCGACTCGCTTTTTTTGTGGCCGAGCACGGACCTGACGGCTTCCCGGAGTTTCGTCGTTCTGGGGCAAACGTGGCGGGGTGCTTACAGGGCCTTGGCGCGTTGGGTCCACTGCGCGACCGCGAATGAGCCTGCGGCAGTGACCAGCACCTCAAGAGCCGAAACGATCTCGCCTTGGTTCGGGTCGCCGGCCGCTTTAGGCCGGTCCTTCTTCGTCGTAGCTCTCCTTCTCTCCGGCTGCCTTGAACTCGTTATACGGAATACCCCAGTCGACGCCGTCGAAAGATTTCTTGACAGCCCCGAGAAAACCGTCCTCGTTCAGTGTCTCGAAAGTCATATCCTTATAGTGAACCTCAAGATTCATCTTTCCGCTAAGGTCTTCGGCCTTTGGAAAGACCTTGATCAATTCGCCCAGCAGCCAACTACGCGCAGTATCTTCAGTGACATCGCCGCACCGACCACGTAACTTATCGGGCGGACTTGCAAGGACAAGCGGAAGTTAGTGCTCAACAATCTGGTCTCGTGACGCGTCAAGTTTCGCCTGCAAATCTTTCTCTACGGTTTTCTGATGGATTTCCAGTTTCTCACGGAATGCCGCCAGTCGCTCTTCGAGGAGCGGCCTGTTTTTCTTGAGGACGGCCCGTCCATGGTTCTTGCCAAGCGAAGGGGTGAGGCCCCGAATCTCATTTAAATCCTCCTCCAATCGTTTCGAGGAGAGTATTCCGCCTTTCTCAATCAAATCGAATGTCGTCTTAAGCCGAGCTTCTATGTCCTTGCTGCCTCCGAGTGTGTAAATGGATTTGGGAATCGTTATTCGATGGCGCTGTATCGCCGCGCCAGAGAGCCTCAATTCGACATATTGAAGATAGGCGTTGTACACACGGACTTGGCGCACAACGTCGAATTTGACCGGCGGCGCTTCCTCCAATCTTTTCTTCACCTGCTCAAATTCTTTGTCAGCGACCTCGTTCGACGGAAGCTCGACGGCCCGGTGCCTGATCCGCTCCCGTTCTTCCTCGGTTTTGGCAAACAAAAGGGCGAGTTCCTTGGCCGCCGGCGACACCCGAGCAAGCGCCTCCTGCACCTGATCCTTGGACAGGCGCATTGCGTTGGGAGCTGCCGACGCGTGGTCTTCAGCTTCCAAGAAAAGGGCCGTGGGCGTGAAGGTATATCCCTCATCATCAACGATCACGAGGGCGGTGCGCAGACCTGATGAGGAGTTCACGCCGATCCCAACGTTACGTAAAGTCTCGACAGCGCCCAGCTCTCCGTAGCCCATGCGCATGACGCGTTCGTCGAAGTCCGGGTAGACGGTAATCAAGTCTGGACCTATTCGCTGCGCAGTCTGGGCAAGGGCGTCCGCGGTTTTCTGTCGGAGGCCGGGCGCGGCATAGCAAACAGCGATTCGGGCACGGCTGATGAAGTCAGCCATCGCCAAGGAATCTAAAGATCGAAACAGCGTCGGGTGGTCCATCGGAAGCCGCTTGGTTCGGTGGCTGGCCGTTCGTCAGGGTGCCTTCGGCGCTGAGAACGAAGCTCATCTGGCTGGGTGATTGGCGCAATATCTGATTTTTAGATAATCTGAAAACGCGATTATTTGTCTAGCCCGGATTTTTCGGGCAGGGCATGTCGCGGACCATTCACTCGCCAAGGCACGAGGCTTTGAGGGCTCTCCTGGTCAGGGAGCGCAAGGCGGCTGGCATGACGCAGGCGACGGTCGCCAAAAAGCTCGGGCGGTATCAATCATTTGTTGCAACGGTGGAGAGCGGCCAGAGGCGGATTGATGTCGTCGAATTTCTCGACCTGGCACGGGCAATAGGATTTTCGCCCGAGGAAGCTATCGGCAAACTGGCCCGTGTCAGGCGGAATTAGTCCGAGGTGCCGTCCGACGGCGACAATTTCTACCCCCGGGCCCACTCGTAAAAGAATTGCCGAGCGGCGAGTTTCTACCGTATGTATGCGCTCGGGGTCGCCTATTTCGTGGGCAGTTGAAAATGCCCGTTCAAACATGACCGGGGTCGATATCGTGGGCGAATTATTCTCGAAACGCGCGCTTTGGGTATGGCAGTTCCGTTTTTTTGCCTATTGGCTGCTGGTTGCGGTAACTGTTTGGATTTTCTATATGTTTTTTGGGCTTATGCCTGTCACTGAGTTCATTGGTGTATTCGCTGCCGCTTTTCACGGGGATTTTTCGAGAGTCAGCACGCAGAACTTTGCAACCTCTCTCGCTGTGACACTTGGTGCGTTTGCGTTTGGATTCTTCTTCGCGTCTCTAATCTGTCACTGCATACTCGTTAGGTTAGCAATTCACGGCGCACGTTCGACGGTCGAACTCGCCACCTCGAAAGCTGATTTTGCTGCTCGTTACGATGCAATTTCGCGTCGCTTGGAAGAAAACCCTTTGCTCGGCCCCGCCTGGGGCGGATTCGCCGGGACTTTGGTCGCGTCTGACACGGTTATTCGTAGCACGCTACGGCCGAACGTCTTTGTTCAATCTTGGCGCGGTGCGAGAGCGCATCTTTGGCTTGAAAGTCATGCCGACCATTCCCGGTTACTTCGTAGGGCTGGGGCTACTTTTCACCTTCATAGGATTGGTGCTCGCCTTGTCCGAGGCGGCGGCCGGAACGAGGGCAGCGCACATGGCCGATGGCGCAGGGGCGCAAGCCATGCAGGGCGCGCTCGGAAAATTGCTTAGCGCTGCGACGTTCAAATTCTCGACTTCCATCGCCGGTCTTGCTGCTTCCATCGCATTGTCTTTCGCTTTCCGTCTTTTCAACGTTGGCGTCGAATCTTCGCTGTCAGACCTTTGCCAAGCTCTTGAAAAAAGGCTTGACTATCTCGCACCGCAGAAGGTGACGACAGAGATGGTGGAAAAGCTGGACGCGCAGCTTGCAGAACTAAAAATGATCAACAGCGAGGAATTTTTCTCGCGCCTCGGCCAGGATATCGGCCCTCCGTTGCAGCAAGCTATGCACGCTGCGATCGTGCCGCTCGCAGACCAGATCGGTAATGCGGTTGGCGAACTCAAGTCTGAAAGCCAATCAGGTATTGAAGGACTGTTAGCGCGCTTTACTGACAGCGTCCAAGGCGGTGCTGGCGTGGAGCTTCGAGAACTCGCGACGAGTCTCAATTCGATGCAAGGGGTTCTCGAAGAGGCGCGCCGAGGCATCTCGGGTTCGGGCGAGGAATTTTCTCGCCGCATGGCGGAAGCGGCCGACAACCTCAATCGTCTGGTCGCCGAGGCTGGGAAGAGCCTTGGGCGGTCTTCGGAGCAGAGCCGCGAGGTCCTCCAAGACATGTTAGCCACGCTACAGACGAGCTTTGAAGTGGCAAACCAAAAAATCGACGAAAATCTCGCCCAGTCGGCCACTGGCGCGTCGGCTCGGCTGGAAGCGGCGATGGGGCGAGTCCTCGACAAACTCGAAACTCAAGTCGGCGGTTTGCGCGACGCGATGGGCGGTTTCCAGGAGAGCGCCGCAGCCGTCGTTGATGAAACCACGCGTAAGGTCGCTGACGCCCAGGCGCGAAGCGTCGAGGGGATTACGCACGCCTCGGCCGAGGCGGCGGCTGCGGTGAAGGCTGGCTTGACCGAGGCTATGATGGACATCCGGCGTGAGGTTGAGACGTTCGACGCGGCGCTGCGGGCGTCGCAGAAGTCTCTGGAAGCTCAGATACACGCGATCGACGCCGCTACCGTGCGCTCGCGCGACGCCGCAGACGCGTTCGGACAAAGCGCGCAGGCGATCCGCGCCGCAGTCGAGCCGGTAACGCGATCGAACGAGAAATTGGCGGGCGCGACGCAGACAATGACAGAAGCGCTCGGTCGCTCGCTCGCGTCGCTGGATGAAAGCCAGAAAGCGACCGTCTCGCTTTCTGAATCAATTATGGCGCAGAGCGACCGCGTGACTGAGACGTGGCGCGAGTATGAAAAGCGTTTCGGCAAGGTCGACGAAGACCTTGGCCACGCTTTTGAAAAACTGGCGATGGAGACGAGGAAGCAGGCGGAATTGCTTCAGGATCACACAAAGAAGATCGACACAGCGTTGGCTGGGGCTGTCGACAGATTGGCACCGTTCGTCAAGGAATTGGGCGACGGCGCTCAAGACCTCCAGGACGCTGTCGATGAGTTGAAAACCACGCTCACGAGTCGGGCTGCGCATCAGGCGATGGCGGAGAATGACGTGTGATTTCCGAGGACGAAACCGCTGCCGGAAATGAAGAAGGCGAAAACTATTTCGTGTCTATGACCGACATGATGGTCGGCGTGCTCTTCATTTTCATCATCATGTTGATGAGTTTCGCCCTCGACTTTCGGCGCAACACGGATATTCAAGAGGATTCACTACGCGTTGTAAAGGAAGTAGCGCGCAAATTAGACGCTTTGCAAACGGATGTGCGGACGGAAATACGACGGCTCGACAAGGCATCTCTGGATCGGCGGGCGCTTTTGCAAGAGATTCGCGCCCAACTTGCATCCGAGGGTCTTAATGTGCAAATCGATGAAATCAACGGTGTCCTTCGACTTACTGAAGATTCCGTGCGCTTTGCCGCCGGTAGCTTCGATCTCGTTGGCCGCAACAAGGAGAATGTCGGCAAGATCGCTCGCGTGTTGGGGCGTGTCCTGCCCAAATACGCGCCCTGCCGCGCCGCGCCGGCACAAGCCTGTCATGAGCTTGAAGGCGCTGCCTTGGAGACTCTATTCATCGAAGGGCACACGGATACAACGGGAGTTGACGCCGCCAACTGGCAGTTGTCCACGGCGCGCGCGGTTAGCACATATCGCCAAATCATCGCAGACGTTCCAGAGCTTCGTGGCCTGCTAAACCGACGCAACGAGGAAATTATCTCGGTGTCGGGCTACGCCGCGACTCGACCTCTCGATCTCCACAATACGGCGCAGGCGTGGGCGCGTAACCGCCGCATCGACCTGCGCTTCGTCATGGAGACGGACAATCGTCAGAGACTTGAACACATTTTGAAGGTAACCGACGACATGCGCGGTGAGATTGACCGACTTCAAAACGCCAGCGGCACGCAAAAATGAGCCTTCGCGACGTTTGCCGCACGTTCGCGCGAGGCCAACCGAAGCGGGAGATGTCGCTCCCGTTGCCGGCGACAGCGGTGCTTGCCGAGCGGCTTGGCGCACTGATGGTCGAGGATGCCGTAAAGCATCCGTCTGGCGACGATCTCGGCGCGATAAGTAGGCGGATCGACGCCGCGCTCGCGCGCGGAGAACAGGTGTCGCGCAAGGATTTGCGCCACGCGCCCTGGTGCATTTTTGCGACGCGAACTCCTCTGGCGGCGGATTCGAGACGGCTGGACGAATTGCTTTGCCAAATAGCGGCGCTCGGTCGGCCCCGGCCGTTTCGCGCGCTCGCCGCCGCCTATCTGCATTATTTCGATCCCGTCTCCAATCCTATTCGCATTGTGGCGGCGTTTCTCGTCATGCATATCGAGCACTTGGGAGAACCATGGGCGAGCGCACATCGGGCAGCCGCGCTGTTCATCCCTGCGAAGGGTGCCGAAGAATTGGCGAAAATGGCGCTGGCATGGCGATGCACGCCGGACGCCGTGTTTCGGAAATTAGGGTTTCTCGACCCGACGAAGCTCGAAGGCCTCCGCAAACACGCGTTTTTTCGAGGCCTCGAAGAGATCGCAAAAGGCGATAATGCGGACCCTTTGAAACGCCTCGGCCTCGTTCTCGACTGGGCCTCCGACGACGGCAGGCCTCGCTATGAGGAGGCGCGGGCGCGCGTCGCCAACGCGCTCCTGCTACCCTTCGGCGAGACGACGCCGGCGCAGCATATGCGCGACAGATATCTTGCGGTCGTGCTGCCGATCTTAGGCGATCCCCGCACCTCGCCCGGAAAGTGGGTGGGGTGCGAAAAGGCGGAGAAAATTGTCCGCCGCTGGCTCACGGAAGCGTCACTGCGACAGTTTTTCGAGGTCGTCGATAAAGTTGCGGCCCCTGAGCACTGGATTTATCGGCGAGCTTTCTGGAATGCACTTCATGAGCGCGGCTATGTCAGCGAAGCCTGGGTCGTATTCGACGGCCATGGCGCCGGGGAGGCGAAACGCATTTTCGGTAAGGATATTTCCTTTGGCGTTTTCGAAGGCGGCGGTGTGCAACCCGGTCATTCAACTCTTCTGCTTCGGATCGGTTCGTTGGTGGTTGCTGAATGGAGTCACAATGGCAAATGCCGCATATGGGATGAAGACTCTGGTATCCCAGCGCCGCGCCTATTTCAGAAAAATTATGATGCTAGCGACTTGAGGAGGGAATACGCGCAAAGTGGTTCCTCGGGTCAAGGAATCTTCAGCCATCACGGGTCGCTAAGCTACTCGTGGCAGAGAAACATCGCGGCCTTTCTCAAACAGCGTCGAAACATCACCCTACGTCCATCCGACTACGAAGTGCGCCAATGACTTCTAGCTTTTCACGCGACATTTCCGCCGAAGGCGTTCATATTCGGCTCACGGAGAAAAAATGGACAGGTGCCGCGCGCGACGTTCCTTTCGACGCATGGCGCAATCATCTCACTAAAACGGCGATGAGAAGCTTACGCGGCCTTATCGAATCAGGCGAGGCACAGCACGACGCGGATAAGTTATGCCTACCTCACACAGTTGTTGCAAGTTTGTCACCGGCCCTCGGGGAGTCTTTGGGGCTGCCACCACTTGGCGCGTTTTCGCTCGCCTTGCAATTCGACGGGCGAATGGAGACGCCTGACGGACGCATCCGGTTGCGCTGGTCGGATGCCAATTACAGATCGGGCGACGTGGAGCGCCAGGGTGCGATTTTGCGTATCGGCAAGGAAGTCGGCCGACTGTCTGAAACGTTCTATCGCCTGAGTGAGGCGATTGATCACTTCAACGCGACTGCGGGTGCCGAGATCGAAGTACGGATCGCAGCTTGGGCGCCCATCCAGCAACATCTCGCGATAGCAACAGGGGAACACATCACCGCCGACGCATACATGAAGAGCCTAACCTTTTATCAGGCTGGCGCTTTCGCGCTCGATGTTGCCGAAACGACGGATGGCCCAGATTTCACGCCCATTTTGATGAGCCGCACGAAGGTCGCCTCGATGGAGGACGACGCTCCGGCCGCCGACATCGACAGGGCGGAGGTGGAGGTGGGCGGACCCACTGATATTTTGGACGCCAACGCCGACGCGTTACTTCCCCCCGAATTGCAACGCCGCTTCGTCGAGAAGAATTTCAACGTGACCGCGCGCGCCCACGATGCCTACGTGCTTGGGCGCAACACTTATGTCGTGCTCGACCCATGCCTGAAGACCGCGCTTGAGGTGGTTCGGGCTAAGCGCAAGGCCCCGCCGGAAGAACGCCGCGCTTTCTTACGAAACCCGCGACCTACCATCGCCGAGGCCCTTGCGGCGGCAGGACAGGATACCAGCTCGCTGTTTATCGAGACGACGCAATATTCGGATCGCGTTGAAGGACTTGGCGTCTGGGCGGACATCAAGACAGGACCCTCCAAAGGATCGACTGGCTGGCTTCCCGAAAAATTCGACGGCGGCGCGCCGTTCCCGCAAAACGTCCACGCCGAAAACGTGGAAGAGATCGCCGGAGCCGTCGAACGCGCACGCGCTGCCGGAGAGGACACCATCGTGCTCGACGGGAGCAGAGTTCCTATCGTCGACATCGAGCCGCAAATTGCCGAGGTTCGTGAAGAACTTCGAAGTGGAACCGCAAATTCGCCCGACGCGGAATCTGACCCAAAAAAGGATGATGCGGAAGCCAAGGAGCGCATAGGCCTTACTATCAAGAACAACATCGACGGTGTGGAGTATGCGATCCCTGCCAAAGCCCGCACGCCACTGATCGCCTCGGATTTCCCTTACGCGCTGATGAGCGCCAACGCTCCAAAGGAGCATCAGACAAAAGGCTTTGAGTGGCTCGTTGAGGCATGGACGAAGGGCTGGCCCGGCGTGCTTCTTGCCGACGATATGGGCCTCGGTAAGACCTACCAAGCGCTCGCCTTTCTCGCGTGGGTTCGCGCCAATCTCCAGGCGCACGGGCGCCGCTATCCGACTGCGCCGCCCCTTGGCCCGCTGTTGGTGGTCGCGCCGACAGCGTTACTGCGCAATTGGCTTGCCGAGTCACGCCTTCATCTGGCGCAAGATGGGCTGGGCGAGGCGGTCGAAGCATTTGGGAGTGGGCTGAAGAGATTGAAACGTGCGAAGGACGCAGACTGGAGTCCGGAGAACGCGCTCGACTTGGAGCAGTTGCGCAAAGCCGACTGGATTCTCACAACTTATGAAACACTGGCCGATAATCACCGGGCTTTCGCGCGCGTGCCATATTCTATCGTCGTCTTCGACGAGATGCAAAAAATCAAGGAGCCGGGGTCCATCAACGCACGCTCGTCCAAGACTATCAATGCCGATTTTGTTCTCGGCCTCACGGGCACGCCGATTGAAAACAAGCTTGAAGACCTCTGGGCAATTTTCGATCGAATCGCACCCGGCTATCTCGGCGCATTACGCGATTTCTCGAAGAGATATACCGACCAAAATCCCGAACGACTGAAGGAATTGAAGGCCTCACTCGACCAGAATTCGAACGGCCTTCCCGCTCCGATGCTGCGTCGCATGAAGGACAAGGCGCGCGATGGTCTGCCGGAAAAGCGCGTCGAGACCTATAAGGTGACGATGCCGAAGCCACAGGCTGAAGCTTATCGGCAAATTGTCGCGCAGGCGCATGGAGCCGGCGGCTCTCGTCGCCAGATGTTGGAAATCCTGCACCGCATGCGCGGAATATCATTGCATCCGGCCCGCGCCGAAGTTGACACGTCGGACCCCACCGCGATAGGCGCGTGGCTGAACGGATCGGCCCGCACCGGCAAAGCCGTGGAGGTTTTGCAAAACATCGAGGCGCGTGGAGAAAAGGCGCTCGTCTTCATCGAGGACCTAGCCATTCAGCGTGCATTCGCGGAATCTATGGGGATGATTTTTGACCTGCCGAAAACGCCGGCTATTATCAACGGCGGCGTCGCGGGAAGCTCACGTCAGGACATCGTCGATCGGTTCCAGAAGGCTCCGCCAGGTTTCGATCTTCTCGTGCTCTCGCCCCGGGCGGCAGGGGTAGGCCTGACTATAACCGCCGCCAATCATGTCTTGCATCTCAGCCGGTGGTGGAACCCTGCGGTCGAGGATCAGTGCAATGATCGCGCCTATCGGATCGGCGCTACGCGCGACGTGATTATTCACATCCCTCTCGCCATCCACCCCGACTATGGTGACCAATCCTTCGACGTGAAGCTCCATGCGTTACTCGAACGCAAACGCGCATTATCCCGGGACATGCTTTGCCCGCCAGAAAGCGACGGCGACGTTGATGAGCTTTTTGGCGGCGTCGCTGTCGATGGAGCGTGATGGTCCTTAGAATGCCCATTGGTGTTGTGGGCGAAGCTGGTCAATCCAAAAAGGGATCGAACGTCAGTTTTTTTGCTGCGCCGGATCGGCGAGCAACTGGAAGAAAGTCCGTTCGGCGCTCGGACGCACTCGGTCGCGCCAATCCAAATTGACAGCCGTCGGCCGAACCGGCTTTCTTGAATGCGGAAGGAAGGTGAAGCCCGACGCGGCCCACAACGGACTTCCATGAACTGCTCTCCTTTCGCTATGGTCCGTCGCAGGGCGGACACCAGCGAATCGGGGCTGAATTGATCAACGGCGGCCTTTTCACGCACGACTTTCTCCTGGAAGGCGTCACGGAGACGGAGGCTTGGAGCGCCCTCTCGCCCGCCGCTGTCGACGACTTGCGAGCACAAGCTCTCCTTCTCTTCCAACACCTTACCGCGCAGAGAGAGCCCTCGGAGGCGGTAACCGAGAAGGACTTGATTTACCCCTTGTTGGCGACGATCGGCTGGAGCGACCTCGTTTTTGTCCAGCCCAACGCCTCCGCCAAGGGAAGGGCCGACGTGCCGGACGCGCTGCTGTTCGGCGACGCCGCCTCGCTCGCGCTCGCCAAGCGGGAGCCAGAGGATTTCAGGCGTTTCCAACACGGTCTCAGTCTCGTCGAGGCCAAGCGTTGGGACAGGCCCCTCGATCGCGAAGGCAAGGCGCGCAAGGACGCAGGCGGCACGCCTTCCTCGCAGATGCTGCGTTATCTGCGCCGGGCGGACGACATCACCAAGGGGAAGCTGCGGTGGGGCGTGCTGACCAACGGCCGGCTGTGGCGGCTCTATTTTCAAGGCGCGCTGTCGGTCGCCGAGGATTTCTTCGAGATCGACCTCGGCAAGGCGCTGGAACTGCCGGGCTGCGGCTTCGATCTGCTTGACAAGCGGCCAGACGCTTTCGCGGATGATCGCGCTTGGCGCGACCATGCCTTTCGCCTGTTTCTGTTGTTCTTTGGCCGCGCCGCCTTCGTCCCGTCCGATGCCGGCGAAACCTTTCACGCGCTCGCGCTGCGAGAAGGCAAGAAATGGGAAGCCAGGGTCGCCAGGACTCTCTCCGACGCGATCTTCAACGTCTTCCGGGCGCTTGCCGACGCCCTCGCCAAATCCGACCCGAACCGGCCGGCGCCGATCACGCCCGCTTATCTCGACGAACTGCGCCATGGCGCGCTCATATTGCTTTATCGCCTGCTCTTCGTGCTCTATGCCGAAGACCGCAATTTGCTGCCGGACGAAAGCGGACCCTATGCGCCGTATTGCCTGACCAAAATCCGACTGGAAATCGCAGAGCGCTTCAGGGCGGGCGGTTCGTTCCCGCAGAGCTTCGTCACTTTCTGGCCGCGCCTCTCGTCAATTTTTCGCGCCATCGCCCAAGGCGACGACGATCTCGGCATCCCTCCTTATAACGGCGGCCTGTTCGATCCCGCGACGGCGCCGATTCTCTCCCGCGCCCAATTGCCCGACAGCGTCATTGCAAAGGTCGTGTTCGAGCTCAGCCACCAGTCGGACGCCGCCGGCGTCCGCGACCCGAAATACATCAACTATCGCGACCTCTCAGTGCAGCAGCTTGGCAGCGTCTATGAGCGCATTCTCGAGTTCGGCCTGCGCGCGACGCCGGACGGCGTCGTCGAAATCGACGCCGACGACGAGGCCCGACACGAATCAGGCAGCTATTACACGCCGGACGAACTCGTCAGCCTGATCATCGCACGCGCGGTCGGACCGCTCGTGCAAGAGAGAATTGCAACCTTCAAGTCGCAGGCGGAGCACCTCGCCAGCGACAAGCGCGCCGTGTCCCAGCGCCTCGCAGAGCTTGCCGCCCTCGATCCGGCGACGGCGATCCTTTCTCTCAAGGTCTGCGATCCAGCCATGGGCTCGGGACACTTTCTCGTCAGTCTCGTCGATTGGCTCGCCGACGAAGTGCTCGGTGCGATGGCGGAAGCGGCGGCGCTTGTTTCTTTCGCCGACTATGTGTCGCCCCTCGCAGCGCGCATCGCTGACATTCGAGGGAAAATTCTCGCCGAGGCGCAAACCCGCAACTGGCCGATCGTCGAACAGCAACTCGATGATCGCCATGTCGTGCGCCGCATGGTGCTCAAGCGCGTGGTCTATGGCGTCGACAAGAACCCGATGGCGGTTGAACTCGCCAAAGTCGCTCTGTGGCTGCATTCCTTCACCGTCGGCGCGCCGCTCTCCTTTCTCGACCATCACTTGCGTGCCGGCGACAGCATTATCGGCGCCTTCGTGCGCCCGACCGTCGAGGCGCTGAAAGAACGCGGCGCTCTGTTCAACCTCGGACAGGTCGCCCGCGTCGAACAGGTCGCAAGCGTGATGTCGGAGATCGAGGCGATCACCGACAACGACATCGCCGAAGTCGCCGCGTCCAAAGCGAAATTCAGCGCGGTTGAGGAAGTCACCGAGCCTGTCGCGCATCTCTTTTCCTTGCTGACCGCCGAACGCCTGATGGGTGTGTTCGACGCCGCGCCAAAGCGCGCGCCCGATTTACGCAAGCTCGACGGCAAGTCGGAAAAGCAGATCGCGACGGCGAGGAAGTATTACGCCGCCTTCGAGCGCGCCGCCGCCCTCCAACTCGTGCTGGAGGGCGCCTGCGGCGATCCGCTGCTCATCGCCAGCGGCAAGCAGCGTGTCGCCGCGCCCGGCATGGCCGAGCAACTGGCCCTGCTCGAAAATGCGCCGCCGGAGCAGACAAACCTCTTTCCCGGCGTCAACCTCGATGATCGCCGACGCGTCGAGGCCGACAGAGTCGTCGACGCCGCGCGCGTGTTGGAGAAGAAGCACGCCTTCCTGCATTGGGAGATTGGCTTTCCCAATGTTTGGTCGAATCTCTTGTCGGCGGAGCCGGAGGGCGGATTCGACGCGGTGATCGGCAATCCGCCCTATGTCCGGCAAGAGCTTCTCGGCGACGAGGTCAAGCGCGCGCTCAAGAAAAGCTATGCCGCCTTCGACGGCATGGCCGATCTTTACGTCTATTTCTATGAGCAAGGCTTGAAGCTGCTGCGGCCAGGCGGGCGGCTGTCGTATGTCGTCACCAACAAATGGCTGAAGGCAGGTTATGCGGAGAGCTTGCGCGACCTCTTCGCCTCACAGGGCTGGCTCGAATTTGTTGCTGATTTCGGCCACGCCAAGCATTTCTTCCCCGACGCCGACGTGTTCCCGTCCGTGATTGTCGTGCGCAAGCCGGACGCTGCGGCGCCGACGCCGAGCGAGGCAGAAATTTGCGTCATCCCGCGAGACGCTGTGCCGCGAAAAGGCCTTGCTGGGGCCGTGATAGAGGCCACCTTCCCGTTGCCGCGCGCCATGTTCACCAAAGAGGCCTGGGTCCTGGAGCCGAAGCCGGTGATGGACCTTTTGGAGAAGATCAGGCGCAGCGGGGTGCCACTCGCTGAATATGCGGGCGTGAAGCCATATAGAGGGGTAACGACGGGCCTAAATGAAGCTTTCTTCATTGACTCAGAGAAGCGTCAGCAAATTCTGCGAGACGATCCTGCATCGGAAGAGATTATAAGGCCCTATTTGCGCGGTCAGGACATTGATCGGTGGTATGCGGCGTGGAACGGCCTCTGGATGATTTTCGCTCGTCGCGGAATAGAGATCGACAAATACCCGGCCATCAAGCGCCATCTTGAAACGTATCGCCCTCGCCTTGAGCCAAAGCCTGCAGATTGGAAGCCTAAGGTGCCCAATGAAAAATGGGCGGGTCGCAAGGAAGGCTTGTATCAGTGGTATGAGATTCAGGACTCGACGGAATATTGGCGCGAATTTGCTGAACCCAAAATCGTCTACCAGGCGATCCAGTTTTATCCCTCATATATGCTCGATACTGAGGGACTTCTTCTAAGTAACAAAGCTTTCTTTATTCCAACTGATGACTGCGTGCTTCTCGCAGTGTTGAACTCCCCACTTGGGTGGTGGATTGCATGGCGACATTTTCTCCACATGAAAGACGAAGCGCTATCGAACGATGGAGAACGGCTCTCGCTCTTCCCTTTGAATGCCAGCTTAGCTGCTAGTCGTAGCGATTTTTTGCCAATTGCTTCCAAACTTCGAGAATTAAAGATAGGAATTAGCAATTCGGCAGCCTCAATACGCGACTGGCTTCGCCACGAGTTCAGCCTCGAAAAGCCCGGTCAGACGCTCGGCGCGCCGGAAAAGCTCGACGCACACGCCTTTGTCGACGCCGTGCGCAAGGCGCTGCCGAAATCGCGCAAGCTGTCGGCGGCCGACATCGCGCGGCTGAAGCAGGAACACGTCGACACGATAGAGCCCGCACGCCGCGCTGCCGCCCAGTCCCTCGCGCTGGAGCGCCGCCTCTCCGATCTCGTCAACGCCGCCTATGGCCTCACGCCCGAGGAAATCGACCTCATGTGGCGGACCGCCCCGCCGCGCATGCCTTTCACCCCGACGAATTGAATAAGGAGCGCTTTTTCATGGAAGCCCACGCCGTCCCGCTGCTCGCCATTTTCGAGAAAAAGATGCGGCTCGAAGTGCCGTTGTTCCAAAGGCAATATGTCTGGAGCAGGGAACAGCAATGGGAGCCGCTATGGGACGATATCGCCCGAAAATTTGTCGAAAGCATCGAAGGCCGGCAAGACGCTCCCGTGCATTTTCTAGGCGCCATGGTGCTCGACCAGAAACAAACGCCGGTCACCCATGTTGAAAAGAGGCAGGTAATCGACGGCCAGCAGCGCCTCACGACTTTTCAGATTTTCCTGTCCGCGTTGCGCGATTTCTGCCGCTCGCAAGGCTGTGATGAACTGGCTAAGGAATGCGCCAACTTCACCGAAAATCGTGGCATGATGGCTGATCCCAAGGTGGATCGTTTCAAGGTTTGGCCGACACAGCTCGACCGCGACCAATTCAGCGACGTTGTCCTCTCGGGCTCCCGTGATGAACTGGAGAGACGCCATCCTCTCGTTCGTCGCAAATGGGCGCGCTACCCCGACCCACGACCGAAAATGATCGAGGCCTACCTCTTCTTTTACGATCAGTTGTCGGACTTCTTCGTCGGCTCGGCGACAGAGCCTGCCATTCACGATGAGGCGCCCGTCGCCGCCCGCCTGGAGGAATGTTTCCAGGCGTTGAAGAACTCGCTTCAGGTTGTGACGATCGACTTGCAGCTAGGTGATGATCCGCAAGTCATATTCGAGACGCTGAATGCGCGTGGCGAACCGCTTCTGCCGGCCGATCTGCTGCGCAACTATATTTTCTTGCGCGCCGCGCGGGCAGGCGAGGATCAGGAGGCGCTCTACAACGAGTTCTGGCGGCGTTTCGACGATCCTTTCTGGCGCGTAGAGGTGAAGCAAGGCCGCCTGACGAGGCCGCGAAGCGATCTTTTCATGCAGCATTTCCTCGCCAGCCAGATCGGCGAAGACATTCCCGTCAAGCACCTGTTCGTGGAATATAAGAACTGGATCGAACGGAAGCGCCCCTTCGATTCGGTGACCGGCGAATTGGCGGCGCTCGCGACGCAGGGCGACAATTTCCGCCGGATTCTCGAACCCAAGAAGAACGACCCGATCTGGCGCGTCGCGACCTTCCTCGAAGCCTTCGACATCCGCACCGCGTATCCCCTTTTGCTCATGCTCCTGGAAGCGGGGCTCGGGGATCGGGACTGGGAAGCGATGTCGAAGGTCATCGAGTCCTATCTGTTACGCAGGGCGGTCTGCGCGCTGAACACGAAGAATTACAACCGTGTGTTCCTGTCATTGACCAAGAATCTGCGCAGAGAGGGCGTCTCGGTCGAAAACCTGAGTCGGCTGTTGCTCAATCAGTCGGGCGAATCGTCGGAGTGGCCGACAGACAACGCCTTCAAGGACGCTTGGCTCGGCAAGTCGGCCTATGATCTCGGCAACGCCAAGCTCGTCCATATTCTCGCGCGGCTGAACGAAACCTTCTTCTCCGAGAAGTCGGAGCCTATCGCTTTCGAGAAGCAGCCGACGATTGAACACATTATGCCCCAGCAATGGATCGAGCACTGGCCTCTGCCGGACGGGCAGAGCGGCCTGACTTACGGCGATCTGTTCATGGCAAGTGACGATGATCCACGAGCGAAGGCGACGGCGGAGAGAAACCGCGCGGTCCAGAAAATCGGCAATCTGACGATTCTGACCCAAGCGATGAATTCCGCGCAATCCAATGGTGCCTGGAACGAAAAACGGCCGGAACTCATGAAGCACTCGCTTTTGCCTATAAACCAAGCACTCAACGGCGCCGACAGATGGGACGAGTCGACAATTGCCGCGCGCGCAGAGGAACTCTTCGCTCGGGCGCTCACCCTATGGCCTCGCGGATAAGCGAGGCTGCTTTCAATCCAAAGCTGCTCGCTGTGAAGAGCTTCGCTGGGCGCAGCGCAAGCGCCTGCGTCGCGGGTGAAGGAATAATTGAATCAAGATGAGGCTAATTCAGCGCTCATCATTCTCCTTCAATTCAATTGCTTTTATCAAATCGTCCGCAGCGTGATTGAGCACGATTTCTTCCAATTGAGTATAGAACGGCGCCTTGATGTCGATCACCGGAATTGGTTCCCCCTCGCCCTCTTTGCTACCGAAACGCACGAATTCGCCGCGCTCGTCCTTGCGCTTTTCCCGCTCAAACAATTCACGATAGCGGCGCGGCGTCACGCCACGAAAATGCTGGAATGAAACGCGTGGATAATCTGTGTAGGAGCCCCTGTCTTCGCCTTCAACTTCCAGAGCGTCGCAGTGTAGCTCCGAGGCTAGGCTTTTCGGATAGGGCTCTAGGAAGACGACCTTCTTGATTCCGGACGCGATAATATGCTTCGCGCACATATGGCAGGGATAGGTTGTGCAATACAGGGTCGTATTTTCCAGTGGACGGCCGACTCGCGCCGCGTCGCAAATTGCGGACATTTCTGCGTGAACGATCCGGCCATATTCCAGCGCATCCATGAATTGCGAGTCGCGTATGCTCCTTTTCGCTGCAAGCTCGCGCGCGTCAATATCGCGCATGTCCGTTTCATTCTTGATCAAGCCGATGAGCTCAGCGAGCAGTTCCTGCTTGCGCTTGTCATTCGAGTCAAATCCGCGCCGGAATTCACGATCGTCAATTTCTTCATGAGACCAATAAGAGCCGCCGCCGGCTTTAGGCACTTCATTTGATCCAAGAGCAACGACCTCCCCCTTTTCGCAAAAAATAGCCGCGCCGACCTGACGCGAGAGATCAAGGCTGCGCATAGCGGCGGCTTTGGCGATAAAAAGACCGTATTCCATTCGAGTAGGCGAAATCGCATTCGACCAAAAAATGAGATCACAAAATCTCTCAACCTGCCTGTCGACGCCGAGCGCGCGATCGTCCAAGCTGATGATAAAATCCGCGTCATGAAATATTTTCCCGACTCTCTGACCGTGGCCAACGCCACGCTCATCTTCATCACGCTGGATAAGTGTTTCGGCGGCGGCGCGGTAACTCCGCGAGTCGGCTGAATTTTCGCTATTCGCAAATTTTCGCGAGAGGTATTCGACGCGCGCGCCGCGTCGCGAATAAATCGACACCTGAAAGAATAGACGCCCATAGACCGAGCGAAGAAGCTCGATTTCCTCTTTCCGCTTGAATTGATGGATCAGAAATACGGTCTTGCTGAATTTCGAGTCATCATCGCGGTGAAGGCGAAGGCGCTGGCGAATTATTCGACAAACCGCTGATACCGCGAGAGTGTCGTCGCCGAATTTTGCTCGAAGCTGATTCCCATACGCAATGTGCGTCTCATATCGCGTTTGCAGGGGCCGTTTTGTGAGAGGTTTTTCGGGCGCGTAATATGCGGCAAAAGCGGAAAAAATGTCGGTGACCTTAATCTCGACAACGTCGTATTTTTTTGCCTCGAAATAGGAACGGAACGACGCCAGCGAGTCGCCAATGTCAGCGCCGATCGGCGCGACGAACCCGAAAAAAATTTCAGGGAACGAAATTCGCGGTATTGAATTTTTCATTGCGTCCCCATTAAGAATTTTGCGTGAGGCTTTTTTCGATTCCACCCGTCGGAGACCGTGGCGCATGACAAAGACGCATTCGGCGGCAAAAACTCCGCAGGAGATTCGGGCCGGTACCGAAAGGCTGATTAATCAGCATCGTGCCAGTGTTCAAGGCTGGCTATCGGCGCACCACCCAGGCGTGCTGGCGGGTTCCGACCGGAATCTCAAAACGGCACCGACCGTTGAGGGGCTCGGCACCGAAGCGCAAAAGCCTCGCAATTGACGCTCAAGGCGGTTCAGGCGCCGCCGGTCTCGCTTTGCTCATGGCATTTTCGACTGGCGCTTGGCGGGAAGCCATCCGGCGTCGGCCTAAACGACGCTCTTGGCGCGCGCGGCCGACCGACAGGCAGGCGGCGATAGGCTGCGCATGTTCGCGAGCCCGCCCGGAATAGTGGTTCGACTGCGGCGTGGGCGGGACGGCGTAGGGCGGGGCCGGGTTGAAAGGCCTAGTCTGTCGAATCGAGAGGTCTGAAGGAGGGGCTGAGACCGTCCCCTGTCCGTCCCCAACGCGGCGAGACTTAAAACCCGCCCCTGAACCACTCTATAAATCTTTGTTTTCATGGTCGGAGTGGCGGGATTCGAACCCACGACCCCTTGTCCCCCAGACAAGTGCGCTAACCGGGCTGCGCTACACTCCGACTGCGGGTCCTTATAGAGAGGCGGCGGGCTGCTGGCAACGGCATATCGCTTTCTCTCCCAACTTCGGATCCGCTCTCCCAACTTCGATCCGCCGCGCGCGTCTCGCTCAACGCCGCGTCAGCTTGAGCAGCCTCTTGCATTCCTCGATCTCGGCCAACGCCTTTCGAAGGACTTGCGCCTGATCCTGATCCAAGCGCCGGGTGACGACGACTGGCGCGTGGAAAACCGGGTGAGCCGGCGCGAGGACCGGGGAAGGCGGAAGCGGGTCGAGGATTTCCACCCTCGGTTCGCCGCCGCGCGTCTCGAGAGGCGAAGCTGCGGCCGCGGGCGCGACAGGCTTGGGCTCCGGCGGCTCCGGCTCCGGCAGGTCGAGCGACGTCTGGCGCGCGGCCGGCGGCGGCGGGGGCGCAGGATCGACCGGCGGGGGCTCGCGCGCGGGGGGCGGCTCGGCAGGCTGGCCGGGCGACGCGGACGAGGGCGACTCGCCATTCTGGCGGCGTCGCGCACCCTCGATGACGCCGTCGACGCCCTGTTCGGCGAGGATGCGCTGCACGCCCTTGATCGTATAGCCTTCGCGGTAGAGCAGGCAGCGGATCGCCTCGACGAGCTCAATGTCGCGTGGGCGGTAGAGGCGCCGTCCGCCGGCCCGTTTCACCGGATCGATTTCCTTGAAGCGCGTCTCCCAGAAGCGCAGCACATGCTGCGGGAGGTCGAGATGCTCCGCCACTTCGCCAATGGTGCGAAGCGTTGCGATCTCTTCCCGGGTTAGCGCGCCTCTGCCGGCCACTTCTGTCCCTCGATTCGGCGAGCGCCCATTCTTACATCGCCCCCGCGGCGGGATAAAATATCAAACCCCAATCAGCGGCCTCGGCCTCTCCGAGGACAACCTGTTGAGGCTCCACAGCTGTGGCTCAAATTTCGGCGCTCCGCGGGCGCCGCGCGTCGCAGGGTGTGGACAAGCGTCGCCGTCATCCCTTAAGTGCCGAGGGCCCAGAAACCTTCGAGGCGAGCGACATGGAAGACTGGCTTCTCTTTCCGCATCCCGTGCCCGAGGTGAGGCATCGCCCGACGGAGGAAAGCGCCATCCCCGTGCGCAACTGGCTCTGGATCGTCGCAGGCCTCGTCTTTCTGATGGTGATCGTCGGCGGCGCGACGCGGCTGACCGAATCGGGCCTCTCCATTGTTGAATGGAAGCCGGTGACGGGGGTCATTCCGCCGCTCTCCGAGCAGGACTGGATCGCGGCCTTCGAAGATTACAAGAAAATTCCCCAGTACAAAGAGCTGTTTCCGGACATGGACCTCGCCGGATTCCAGTACATCTACGCCTGGGAATGGGCGCATCGGCTGCTCGGGCGATTGATCGGCGTGGTCTTCGTCCTGCCGCTCGTCTGGTTCTGGGTAAAGGGGCGGCTGCCCTCTTCCGTAAAGTCGAAGCTCCTCGGCATCCTTGCGCTCGGCGCGCTGCAGGGCGCCATCGGCTGGTGGATGGTTTCGTCGGGCCTCGTCCATCGCACCGAGGTGGCGCAGGAGCGGCTCGCGATTCATCTCCTCATCGCGGCGTTCATCTTTTCGGCCTGCCTTTGGGTCGCCAGCGGGCTCGGACCACGCAAGCTGTCGACCGCGCATGACCATCCGGGACGTCTGCGCGCGCTGGCCCTTCTCATTTTGGCGCTCGTCTTCGTCCAGATCTTCATGGGCGGCATTGTCGCGGGACTGCGGGCCGGGCTTGTCGAGAACAGCTGGCCGCTCATCGCAGGGGCTTTCATTCCGCCCACGGACGTTCTTTTTCCGAAGGAAGTCTGGTGGAGCAACCTCCTTGAAACGCCCCTCACGGCGCAATTTTTCCACCGGATGATCGCCTATGTGATCTTCGTCCTCGCATCCTTGCATCTCGCCGATGCGGCGATGAACGCCGGCGGCAAGGCGCGCAAAGGCGCGGTCGTGCTTTTCGGGCATGTCGTCTTGCAGATCGCGCTCGGCGTTGCGACGCTTGTCCTTATCGAGCCCCCTTACGCGGGCGCGCCCCACCTTCTCGTTGCGCTTGCCCATCAGGCCGTCGGCATGGGCGTGCTCGCGGTCGCGACCCTTCAGGCGCGGCGGCTTGTAAATGATCTCGAGGCTTACTGAGGCGGAGCGCCCTATGCAGAACCTTTCCGTTCTCCATCTTCCCGGCCCCGAGTTTCTCAATGTCTATGGCGCCGTCGCCATCATCGTGCTGGCGGCTGCGTGGCTTCTCATCCGCTTTGCGGACGATACCGACAAGCGCCCGCCGCCGCCCGTGCCGCAGAGCCCGGACGCCATGGAAGTGGCCTTCCTGCAAGGCGGCGTGAACCAGGTCGTTCGCACGATCTGCTACGATCTCGTGCAGCGCGGCTATGCGGCGCTCGCGAAGGAAGACCGCATCGTTCCGACGGGCAAAACGCCCGGCGCGCTGCCTCCCCTCGAAAGACGCGTGCTGGGAATGATCCAGGCGCGTCCCAAGGCGCATGAGCTGTTCAAGAATCGCGCGGCGCGCAAGGAGCTGATCGAACTTCTTGAGCCAGTGCGCGCGAGGCTCGCAGCCCAGGATCTGGTGAAGCCGGACTCCGTAAAGGTCTGGCGCAGCCGCGTGCAAATCGGCGGCGCGCTCGTGCTCGTTGGTTTCGCGGGCGCCAAGATCTATATTGCGCTGACGACGGGACACACGAACGTCTCTTACTTGCTCTTCCTCTGCATAGCTTCGGTCATGGCGCTTTTTGTGCTCGCTTACGTGGCGACGCGCAGCCATGCGAGCCGGCGCGGCCGCGCCTATCTCCAGGCGATGGAGCTTGCCTACCGCCCGCGTCTCGACGCGGCGCTCCTCAATACTGGCGCGCCTTCCGCGGCCAAGGCCTTCGAGGGGGCCTCGCTCTTTCTCATCGGGCTTTACGGTTTCTCGGCGTTGAAGGGCACGGCCGACGCCGCCTTCCTTCAGCATTTCAAGCGCGCCTCGGGGGAGAGCGGGAGCAGTTGCGGTTCGAGCTGCGGGGGCGCCTGCGGCAGCAGCGATGGCGGCGGCGGTTGTGGCGGCTGTGGCGGCGGCGACTGAGGCGCGAGCGCTCGGCTCGGGGATCGGCTATCGCCCGAGCTTTCGCGCCGACCTCTTCGCCAATCGCTCGCGCGTCGATTTTCTGGAAATCATCGCCGACCATTATTTCGACGCTTCGTCCGAAAAGCTCGCGGAGCTCGATCTCCTGCGCGCGCATTTTCCGACCGTTGCGCATGGGCTCGATCTCTCGATCGGCAGCGCCGAAGGAATAGATCGCGCCTATCTCGAAAAATTCGCGCGGCTCATCGAGCGGCTCGAACCGCCCTGGTGGAGCGAGCATCTTTGCTTCACCCGCGCCGGCGGCGTCGACATCGGCCATCTCGCCGCGCTTCCCTATACGCGGGAGGCGATCGACGTCGTCGCGCGCAATGTCGAAGCCGTGCGAACGCGCATCAGCGCGCCGCTCATCCTCGAAAACATCACGACCGTCGTGCGCGTGCCGGGCGGCGAGATGGACGAGCCCGAGTTTCTCTCGCGCGTGCTGGAGGCGACGGGCTGCGGCTGGCTTTGCGACGTCGCCAATCTCTATGCGAATGCGGTCAATCATAACCTCGACCTCGACGCGACTTTTGAACGCTGGCCCTGGGAGCGGCTTGTTCAAATCCATTACGCAGGCGGGCGCTGGCGCGACGGCGTTCTTATCGACAGCCATGATTCGGCGACGAGCGACGCCGTCTGGGCGCTTTACGACCGCATCGTCGCACACGCGCCGGTGAAAGGCGTCATTCTGGAGCGCGACGAACGCCTGCCGCGCTTCGGCGAACTCCTCGACGAAGTCGCCCGCGCCCGCGCGACGCTCCGGGAATATGGACGATGGGGTTGATCGAAACGCAGGCGCTGCTTGCGCGCATCTTCACCGACGCCACGGCGCGGCGCGTTTTCTTCGAAGATCCGCACCTCGCTGCGCTCGGCTTCGGCCTGAGCGAAAAAGAAGCCGAGACCATTGCGGCGCTCGATCGGCGCGAAGTAGAGGCGTTCTCGCGCAGTCTTCTCGGAAAGCGCGCGCTCGATGCGCGTAAAGTTTTGCCATTGACGGCGAAGGTTTTGGGCGGGGATTTCGATCGGCTCGTTATCCAGGCAATCGAAGGCCCCCCTTCGCCGCAACGCCATCGCGCGGACGCCGCCGCGCTCGTAGGGCTGCTTACGTCGCGAACAATGGAGCTGCCGTGGATCAGCGACCTTGCGCGCTACGAGTTGGCTTTCGTCGCCGCCGCGCGGCCGGGCGCCTTTTTTCTTATGCGGCGCTTCGCCTGGCCCATAGATGACATCGCGCGCCAGCTTCTCGCTGGCGCGCACGTCGAAGCGTCTCCACGCCGACGCATCGCCCTTTGGCTCCGCGGGCCCCAGGGACGGCTGATCTTTCGCCTGTTTTAGAGCGCATTCCGCAAAAGTTGGGAGACTTTTGCGACAAGAATGCGCTCCAAGTTTTGGATTTGGCGCGTTTTCTTGTCGCTCGCATGATTCCATGCGGGCGGAAAGCGCGCTACGCGCCGCGTCGGATAGCCTGCGGCGTCTCGATGTTGCGACGATCGGCGACGACGTCGATGATTCCGCGATCGCGCGCTTCCTGGCTCTGAGCTTTGGCAAGCTCTTCATTGGCTTCTGCGCGCTGCGCTTCCGCATCCTCGAGCTTGCCGCGCAATTCATTCAGCGACGCGAGCAGATTGTCGCGGCGCACGCGAGCGGCGCGGGCATAGGTCGGGTATGCGAAGTGATTTGGATCAGAAATATTGGCGCGCTGCTCTTCGTGTGAAATCTCGCGATCGAGCTCATGCGACATGCGCGTGAATTCCGCGATCATCGTGTTGAGCTGCAAGACGCGCCTGCGCTTTTCTTCAGCTTGGAAACGTTTGAGGCGGACAAGTGTATCCCGCGACTTCATCCCTCGAACTCCATGACGCGACGCCTATGCAAAACAAACGGTTAACTCCGCGAGACGATTTAACTATGCATGCGGTAGGTTGCTCCTTGGTTACCGCGCCCGAAGAATCCGAAGGGTATCCAGCCGGTAGTGGCGCGCCGCCCTATCTGCCCGAGAAGGCCAACAGAGGAGTCGGAGCCTATGCGGTCGATCATTCTTGCATTTGGCGCCCTTTGCGCCCTCGGGGCCGGCGGCGCCTTGGCCGAGACAAGCAGCATGCGCCGCGCCGGCGAACTCGAGTGGAAAGCCGCGCCCGCCAGTCTTCCAGGCGGCGCCGAGGTTGCTGTGCTTTTCGGGGATCCACACAATTCCGGGCCTTTCGTCCTGCGGCTGCGCGCGCCCGCGGGCTACCAGGTGCCCGCGCATAAGCATCCGGATATGGAAACCGTGACGGTGATGGCAGGCGCCGTGCGCTTCGGGGAAGGGCAGCACATCGATCCACACGCGGAGAAATTTCTGCACGCGGGAGATTTCTTCTCCGCGACGCCCGGCATGGGACATTGGTTCGTCGTCAACGAGGATGTCGTCCTGCAGGTAACGGGCGAGGGGCCGTGGAAGATCGAATATTTCGATCCACGCTACGATCCTCGCCAAAAAGGCGCGTCGAGCGGGTGATCCTATCGGCTACGGCAGCGTCATTCCTGGCAGGGCGAACGCCTGACCGGGATCCACGCAGGAGCCCGCGCGTTGGGGATTTTCCGACCGCTCGCTTTCGGAAACGATGCGGTTCTAATTACGCGTCTTGCGGCGCGCCGCCGATGCGCCGGTAGATAAACTCCGGCGGCGGCGCGTGCGACTCGGTTTCGGCAAAGGCTGCGAAACGCGCGTGCTCCGGCGAAAGGTGGCATGCCGGGTCCGTCGCCGTCGGATCGCCAGTGACCGCGAACGCCTGACAACGGCAGCCGCCGAGATCGATCTCGCGGCGGTCGCAGGATCGGCAGGGCTCTTTCATCCAGCCTGTGCCGCGATAGGCGTTGAAGGCCGAGCCATTCAGCCAGATATCGGCAAGCTTACGCTCGCGCACGTCGTCGAAGGTCAGTCCGGGAAGCGTTTGCGCGGCATGGCATGGCAGGGCCTTGCCGGAAGGCGTCACCGCCATGATCGAACGCCCCCAGCCGCCGGTGCATTGCTTGGGCCGCGTCGCGTAGTGATCGTGAATGACGAAATCGAAGTTGAGCACGCCTTGCAGACGCTTCTTCGCTTCGTCGACAATTCCCACGGTTTCCATGAAGGTCTCGCGCGTGGGGATCAGCGCTGCGCGGTTGAGCTGCGCCCAGGCGTAGTACTGGATATGCGCGATTTCGATGCGCTGCGCGTCGACCTCCACCGCGAAGTCGATAATTTGTGGCAGGTGCGCGATGTTCTGGCGATGCATCGGCGCATTGATCGTGAGCCCCATGCCGAGCTCGCGCACCCAACGCGCGACATCGCGTTTCTTCGGCACGCCGCCTTCATAGGCCGAGATGCGGTCGGCGCTCTCGGGCACGACGTCCTGCACCGAGACCTGAACATGGTCGAGGCCGATCTCCGCCAAACGCTCCAGCCCCTGGCGCGTCAAGAGCACGGCGGAGGTGACGAGATTGGTGTAGAGGCCCGCCTCGACGGCATAGGCGAGTATCTCTTCGAGATCACGCCGCGCGGTCGGCTCGCCGCCCGAGAGATGCAATTGCAGCGCGCCGATGGAGGCGGCCTGTCGGAAGGTTTCGCCCCATTGCTCGGCCGTCATTTCGGCATTGGCGCGTTCGAGCTTCAACGGATTGGAGCAATAGGGGCATTGCAGCGGGCATCGGTGGGTGAGCTCGGCCAACAGCCCCGCCGGCCCGCCGGAAAAAGGCGCGATCGTCGAGGCGAAATCGGAGCGCTTGGGCGGCGAGAAGGGATCGACGCCGTCGCGCAGCAGGCGCTTGTCGGCGAGGCCTTGCAAGAGGTTCGTCACATCGCGCGTGATGACGTCGAGCGGTGCGGCGTATTGCTGCGCGAGGCTGGCGCAGAGATCGGCGATGCGGGTCTTGCCGTCGATTGCTTTGAGGACGATCAGGCCGATCGGGTCGAGCTCATAGGCGCGCTCGGGCGCGAGGATGACGGTTCGTTGGCGGGCGCGGTCTTCATGCAGGCGCGAATAGCGCGTGAAGGCGGGGCGGGAATCCGGGCCGATGATGTAGCGTGTGGTTGGCATTCCGTTACCCGGCTTTATCGAGGCGGCATCGCCCCCTCCCTGTCCCTCCCCCGCTTGGCGGGAGAGGGGACGCACACCGCGTTTTGCGCTCACATGCCAAACAGCGGGAAAGGTGTTGAAGTCCCGCGTTTAGCTCCCTCTCCCGCGAAGCGGGGGAGGGCTGGGGAGGGGGTAATCCCTTACTCCCTCGGCCGCCAAGCCCCCGGCGGGATCAGTCCCGGCGTCACATAGGCGTGATGCAGCGCGTCGAGCTGCGCCCACAAGACGTTGCATTTGAATCGCACGGCCCCGACGCAGGCTTCCTGCTCCTGTCGCGTGCGGGCGTTGTCGAGGACATAGCCCAGCGCAAATTCCGAGTCACGCGGCGCCTGCGACAGGCGGCGCTTGAAATAGGCCATCACATGGTCGTCGACGAAGTCGTAGCTCTCCAGCATGCCTGCAATGCGCTCGCGGTGGATCGAGGGCGCGAAAAGTTCCGTGAGCGAGGACGCCACCGCCACGACGAGCGGCTGCTCGACGACGAAGCGCACATAGGCTTCCACCGCGAATTTCGTGGCGGGCAGGGCGCCGCGGCGGGATGTGACATACTCGCGCGTAAAGCCGAGCGCGTCGGTGAGCACCAGCCAGCGCTCGATGCCGCCGCTTTCTTCGCCGAGGCCGTCATGGTCATGGATGCGGTGAATCCATTCGCGGCGCAATTCGCGATCGTGCACGCGGCTCATGAAGGCGGCGTCCTTGCGCGGGACGGCCTCCTGATAGCAATAACGGTTCAACGCCCAGGCGGCGACCTGATGCTTCTGCAGCTTGCCGCCGTGCAAAAGCTTATGGAATTCGTGCTTGTCGTGATAGCGCTCGGCGCCCACCGCGCGGATCGCGGCCTCGAATTCGGCCCTGGATAGCGGCGCGGCGTCGCGCCAGTCGGTAGCGATCTCGTTCACAGCGTCACCTCCATGCCGTCCGCGCCGATCTCCCAGCCGGCCGCGCGAACGGCCGCATGTTGTTGCGAATTGGCGTCGAGGACCGGATTTGAATTGTTGATGTGCACGTAGATTTTGCGCGCGACGTTCAGCGGCGCGAAGGCGGCCATCGACCCGTTGTCGCCGCTCATGTTGATATGGCCCATGCGCGAGCCGGTCTTGCCCATGAGGCCTTGCTCGATCATCTCATTCTCATGGAACAGCGTGCCGTCGAAAAAGACGAGCGCGGCGCCGCGCAGGCGCTCGGCGAGCGGCGCGTCGACCTTGGCGCAGCCCGGGATATAGAAGAAGGACTTGCCTGTCTCGGTCTCGATCACTTCGAGGCCGAGCGTGTCGCCCGCCGACGTGCCGAAGTTGGGCGCATTCTTGTCTTCGAGATAGAGCGCGATCTTGCCCGGCACAGGAAAGGCGCGGATGGAAAGGCCGAGATCGACGCCGGCGCCTTTGAGCAGCGTCGTTTCATCCATATGCAATTCCATGCGCGGCACGAGCTGCGTTTGCAGGATCGTGAAGATCGGATTGGCGGCGAGGGCCTGCAGAACGCGGCCCGCCGCATAGATGCTGAAGGGTTGCGCCTCGCGCAGATTGAGCAAGCCCGCGACGTGATCGACGTCGCCATTGGTCAGCGCGACCGCCTTGATCGGGCTCGCGCGAACGGGATCGCCTTCGGCGGGCGCCAATTCCGGCGCGGCGGCGATCTGCTCGCGCAGATCGGGCGAGGCGTTGAGCAAAACCCAATTCGTCCCGTCGGCGCTCACCGCGAGCGAGGATTGCGTGCGTGGCGTGAAGCCCCGCGCGCCCGCGCGCACCGCGCGGCAATTGGCGCAATTGCAATTCCATTGCGGGAAGCCGCCGCCGGCGCCCGATCCCAAAATTCTGATTCGCATCGCGTTTCGACGCACTTAAAGCGCGCCGCTCTCCCTTGTCTTGTTCTTTTGGGCCGCACTATGCACCCTCAACGCGGCCGCGCAAGTGCGGCATATTTGCCTTTGCTTAACTTCTATTCGCATCTTTCCCGTCGGAAGGAAGGCCGCCTCGCCCCGCTTTCGTCGCTTTCTTTGAAGAAAACCTGTCAATGGGTCGGGGGCGCCTTCGCGACCCTAGAGACCAAACGGGAAACTTTTCCCGGACGCGCCGGATAGAGCATTTTGCGCAGCACCACTCTAAAGCTTTTGGCGCTTGTTGCGGCCACGCTTCTCGCGGGCTGCGTCCCCGACGGCATGCGCGCCGTCGACGGCCATTGGAGCAACGCCGCGTCTTTCGTCGCCGGGCCGCAGGGCGAGCCCAATCGGGTGCCCCTTTTCGTGGCTTCCACGCGGCGCGGGGAGGGGGCGGCGGACGATGGCCGTCCGCATTTCTCGCTGACGGCGATCGGCGTGCCGCAGAACCACCAGCCGGGCGCCATCGAGCGGCCGAGCTTCGGCGGGGCGGACAAGAGCCGGCACTTCACGGTCCTCTCCAAGCGCAATATGGAGGAGGAGGAGTTTTACGGTGAACTGGCCGCCCATGTGTCGGGCCGCATCGGCGTCTCGCGCGACATTCTGCTCTATGTCCACGGCTTCAACACCAGCCATGACGAAGCCCGTTTCCGCCTTGCGCAGGTCGTGGCCGATGGCGGCTTTTCGGGCGTGCCGGCGCTTTTTTCCTGGAATTCGCGGGGCGGGCTTTTCAACTACGAATCGGACAAGGAGGCCGCGACCGTCTCGCGCGACGCGCTCGAGAAGGTGATGCGGTCGCTCGCCAAGACGCCCGGGGTAGGGCGGGTGCATATTCTCGCCCATTCCATGGGTTCCTGGCTCACTATGGAAACGCTGCGGGGCATCGCGCTTTCAGGCCATCCCGATCTCGACGGCAAGCTCGGCGAGGTGATGCTCGCCAATCCCGACATCGACCTCAACGTCTTCCGCCAGCAGGTCGCGCGGGTCGATCCGCGCCATGTCTCAATTTTCGTCGCCAATAACGACCGCGCCTTGTCGCTCTCCTCGCGCATCGCCGGCGATCGGCCGAGGCTCGGCGCCATGGACCCGGCGAAGTCCGAAGACAAGGCGGAGCTCGACCGGCTCGGCGTCGCCGTGCACGACATCTCGTCCTTCTCGACGGACTTCATCGGCCACGGCGCCTTCGCCGAGGCGCCGGATGTGGTGCGAAGGATCGGGGCGCATATCGCCGCGCCGCGCGCGCAGGACGCCGATAAGCAGGCGATTCCGGATTTTCGCGGGGAGGACATGGGGACGACGTCCGTTCCGCAGACTTTGCCGCCGCCGCCTGTCGTGCAGAAGGTGGAGACGCAACCCTTGCCGCCGGTCGCGGGGCGGTGACGGGGGGTTTAAAAAGCCAAAGAGATCGGCTAATTCTTACGTGAAGCGGATCGATCAGCGAGCGTAAGATGCCTGACACGGCAACATTATCGGCGAAGTTTCAAATCTCGATTCCTAAGGCCGTGCGCGAAGCGCGCAAGTGGAAGGCCGGACAGGAATTCGCCTTCATTCCCAAAGGAACAGGCGTACTACTCGTGCCGGTGCCCGAGCGCGACGCACTCGCGGGCATAGCCAGAGGGGCGAAGCCGGAGAACTATCGAGACCGAAAAGATCGCTATTGATGCGGCTCGTTGACACTTCGGCTTGGATTGAGTGGTTGATCGACTCGCCGACGGGTAGGGAACTGGCCGGGGAAATTCCCGCGCGCGACGAATGGCTCGTGCCTACAATCGTGCAGCTCGAACTCGCCAAGTGGCTCACGCGCGAGGTCGGCGAAGACAAGGCGGATCAGGTGATAGCGTTCACGCAGCTATGCCACGTGACGCCTCTGGACACGAAGATCGCTCTGGTCGCGGCCGAGTTCTGCGCCAAACACAGGCTCGCAACCGCCGATGCGATCGTCTACGCGACCGCTCTGGAACACGGCGCCGACATTCTCACATGCGACGCCCATTTCAGGGATTTGCCGTCGACGGTTTATTTCTCCAAAGCCCGCTAGTTGACGCTTCCCTCCGCCTTCTCCGCCTCCGCCTTCGCCAGCGCATTATAACGCTTCACGCTGAACGGTATGGCGGCCAGAAAGGCGAGGCTCACCACCGAAAGCAGCTCCATCGGATAGATCGCCAGCAGCAGCGCCGTCACGCCCACGCCGAAGAGCACGGGGATGACCAGGTCGCGCGGAATGCGGCCAATGCGCTTGCCCGAGAAATGCGGAATGCGGCTCGCCATCAGAAAGGCGATCGCCAGCACATAAACGATGTAGAAGGGCACGAGCGCCTTGGAGGCGGGAAGCTCCAGCGCCGAGAGATGCAGATAGAGCGGCAGAAGCACGGTGACGGCGCCGGCCGGCGCCGGCATGCCGACGAAGAACTCCGCGTGCCAGGCAGGCTTCGACGGATCGTCGATCATCACATTGAAGCGCGCGAGGCGCAGAGCCCCCGCGATTGCGAAGGCGAGAACTGCGAACCAGCCGAGGCCTTTGATCTCGTGCAGGCTCCACAGATAGAGCAGCAGAGCGGGCGCGACGGCGAAATCCACGAAATCCGCCAGTGAATCCAGCTCGGCGCCGAAACGCGATGTGCCCTTGAGCGCGCGGGCGAGGCGCCCGTCGAGACCGTCGAGCACCGCCGCCGCCATGATGGCGGTCACCGCCTTTAAAAAATCCCCCTCGATGGCATAGCGGATCGCGGTAAGCCCCATGCACAAGGCCAGCAGCGTCACGAGATTGGGCAGCACCACCCGGATCGGGATTTTGCGGAAGCGCAGGCGGCGCAGCTCTATGGGCGAAAGCTCGAGGTTTTGACGATCGTCGCTCATTTTCTTTTGCCCTCAGCCGGTCTTGAAGGTCAGCGCCGGCGCCTGCGCCGTCATATCGGCGAGCACCGTCTCGCCGGCGACGGTCTTCGTGCCGACCGCCACCATGGCGCGGGCCGATGACGGCATGTAGACGTCAACGCGCGAGCCGAAGCGGATGAGGCCAAAACGGTCGCCGACGCCCAGATTCTCGCCTTCCTTTGCGAAGCAGACGATGCGGCGCGCCACGAGGCCGGCGATCTGCACCACGCCGAAGCGTCCGCGCGGCGTGTCAATGACCAGCCCGTTGCGCTCGTTGTCCTCGCTCGCCTTGTCGAGATCGGCGTTCACGAAGATACCCGGCTTATAGGCGATCTTCGTTATGCGGCCCGTGACCGGCATACGGTTCACATGGCAGTCGAAGACGCTCATGAAGACCGAGATGCGCTGCAACGGGTCCGCGCCCATGCCGAGCTCCGGCGGCGGCAAAAAGAATCCGATCGAGCAGACGACGCCATCGGCCGGGGACACGACGAGCCCGTCGCGCAGCGGCGTCACGCGGGGCGGATCGCGGAAGAAATAGGCGCACCAGGCGGTGGCGATGAAGCCGATCCAGCCGAGCGTGGGAGAAAACCAATCGAGCACGAAAGCCGCGACCGCGAAGCCCGCAATGAAGACATAGCCCTCCGGGTGGATCGGCACGAGGACTTTGCGAACGGAATCTATGACGGACATTTGGGGCTCCGGCTGCGCGATTCTGGAGCAGAGGCGCGACGGGGCCTCTTTGCCATGTTGCGCCGCCAAAGTCACGGGCGCAGGCGAGCCGCCGGCCGCGCCTCCCGGCCAATCGTAGTTTTCCCGGCGGCCGCGGCCTCTTGCGGGATAGGATTGCGCGCGCCAATCCGCTATCACTTATTGAATCAGAAGACGCGCGGCGCGTCCCCTTTCGGGCAAAAGACATGACCGATATTCTCGACCGGATTGAAGCCTATAAGCGCACCGAGATCTCCGAGGCCAAGGTGCGCATGCCGCTCGCGACGCTGGAGCGCAGTGTCCGCGACCGCGATCCGCCGCGCGGCTTCGTCCATGCGATCGAGGCGAAGCTCAATGAGCGCCGCATTGCGCTGATCGCGGAAATCAAGAAGGCCTCTCCGTCGAAGGGCCTCATCCGCGCCGATTTCGATCCGCCGAAGCTCGCCAGGGCCTATGAGAAAGCGGGCGCCGCCTGTATCTCGGTGCTCACGGACGGGCCGTCTTTCCAGGGCAAGCTCGAGGATCTCGAGGCTGCGCGCAAGGCCGTGCATCTGCCGGCGATCCGCAAGGATTTCCTCTTCGACCGCTATCAGGTGTTCGAGGCGCGCGCCTATGGCGCCGACTGCATCCTCATCATCATGGCCGCCGTCACCGATGAAGAGGCGAAGGCGCTCAACACGGCGGCGCATGACCTGCGCATGGACGTTCTGGTCGAAGTGCACAATGAGCGCGAGCTCGATCGCGCGCTGGCGTTGGAGACGCGGCTCATCGGCATAAACAACCGCAATCTCCACGACTTCTCGGTGTCTCTGGAAATCAGCGAGCGCCTCGCCGAGAAGGCGCCGCGCGACAAGATCATTGTCGCCGAGAGCGGCATCACGACCCACGACGACTGCCTGCGTCTCGAAAAATCGCGCATCTTCGCGTTCCTCGTCGGCGAAAGCCTGATGAGGCAGGACGATGTGGAGGCGGCGACGCGGAAGCTGCTGAACGGGTGAGATAGGATCGCGCGCATGGAGGAGATTCCTATCGGCATCGGCTATTATACGGTCCCCGAGGCATCGCGCCTTCTCAGGATTCCGGCGCGTAACATAAACCGTTGGCTCGGGGGCTACTCGCACGTCTACAAGGGCGATAAGGTTCGCATCCCGCCGCTTTGGACGCCCCAGATTCCAAAATGGGATGATCAAATCGAGATCGGCTTTCGAGATCTGATCGAGCTTCGCTTCGTGCAAGCCTTTTTGGCTGCTGGGTTAGGCCTGAAGTCGGTGCGGCGGTGCCTGGATTACGCCCGGGAATACGTGAATGACAACCACCCGTTTTCAACCCGACGTTTCCAGACGGACGGAAGGACGATTTTCCTTGAGACCATCCGACAAGCCGGGGCTGAAGAGCTGCTGGACCTAAAGAGTAAACAGTATGTCATAAGACAAGTCATCGAACGTAGCTTCAAGGACTTGGATATAGAGGACGACGCAGTGACGCGTTGGAGGCCTTACAACGGGAAGGACTCGATTGTTATCGATCCCACTCGCGTTTTCGGGCAGCCGATTGCAGCGGATTTTGGCGTCCCGACGGCGGCGATCGCGGATGCAGTTCGTTCTGAGGGATCGATCGATAGAGTCTCCAAGCTTTATGAACTGCCTGTTTCTGTTGTAAAAGACGCTATGAAGTTCGAAGAGTATTTGAAGGCTGCGTGAAAGTTCTCATTGACGAACACCTCCCTCCGGCCCTTGCAAAGGCGCTCAATACCTTGTTCGCCGGCGAGCACGAGATTGTTCACCTTCGGGAGAAATTCGGACCAGGCGTCAAGGATATCGAATGGATCGGAACGCTTAACCGCGAAGGACGTTGGGTAATTATTTCGGCAGATAGACGAATAACCCGAAACAGGGCTGAGTATCACGCTTTTCGCAACTCGAAGCTGATTGGATTCTTCTTGGCTCCAGCTCTTTACAAGAGCAAACTTACGAAACAAGCGGAGAGATTGCTTGCATTATGGGATAGCATGAATGACCTATCCGCCCGCATTGAAGGCGGTGCCATGTTCGAGCTCCCCGTCAAAAGCTCACGAATAAAGCAGCTTAAACTATAGTAGGCATGGCGTGGGTTGAGCGCCCCCGCTAACGTTCAACCCTTCGAGTCTTGTCATCTCGTAATCAAGCGCGCAAAAACACCTAGATGACTCAGCTCACCCATCTCTCCGCGACCGGCGACGCTCATATGGTGGATGTCTCCGCCAAGGCGGATACGAAGCGCGTCGCGCGGGCGCGCGGGCGTGTCGTGATGGCGCCCCAGACTCTCGCCCTCGCCATCGCGGGACAAGCGAAGAAGGGCGATGTCTTCGGCGTCGCGCGCATTGCCGGGATTATGGCGGCCAAGAAGGCGAGCGACCTCATTCCGCTCTGCCATCCCTTGCCGCTGTCGAGCGTCTCCGTCGAGATTGCGCCGGACGAGTCGCTGCCGGGCTTGCGCGTCGAGGTCGAGGCTGGCGTTACCGGCAAGACGGGGGTCGAGATGGAGGCGTTGACCGCCGTCTCGGTCGCCTGCCTCACGATCTACGACATGCTGAAGGCCGTCGATCGGGCCATGCGCATCGAGGGCGTGGAGCTCGTTTCGAAAGAGGGCGGCAAGAGCGGCGATTGGCGGCGGGAAGAATAGGAAATGACTGACGGCAAACTCCTCTCCGTCGACGAGGCGCTCGCGCGCGTCCTCTCCGCCGCCGCTCTTCTTGGCGAAGAAGAAGCGCCGCTCGCCGCCGCGCGCGGCCGCACCCTCTCGCGCGATCTTCTGGCCAGGCGCACCCAGCCGCCGGTCGATGTGTCGGCCATGGACGGCTATGCGGTCCGCGCCGCCGATCTCGCGGCGGGGAAGGTGAAGCTCGTGGGCGAAAGCGCCGCCGGCCACGGCTATGGCGCGGCGCTTGGCCCCGGCGAGGCTGTACGCATTTTCACTGGCGCGCCCGTGCCCGCTGGCGCGGACGCGATTCTCCTTCAGGAGGACGCCGAGGCCGCCGATGGCGTCGTCGGCGCCAAGCCCGGCGCGACAGTGGGCGATCACATCCGCAAGGCGGGGCTTGATTTCAGCGAAGGCGCCGCCGCGCTTTTCGCCGGAACGCGGTTAGGCCCGGCAGAATTGGCGCTCGCCGCCGCGATGAACCATGCAACGCTTCCCGTCGCGCGCCGTCCGCGCGTGGCGCTCCTCGCCTCGGGCGACGAGCTTGTGCCGCCCGGCGCCGAGCCAGGTCCGGCGCAGATCATCGCCTGCAACAGTTTCGCCGTCGGCGCCATTGCCGAAAACGCAGGGGCGGAAGTAATCGACCTCGGACTCTTCCGCGACGATCTCCGGGAGCTCGAGCGCGGGATCGAGCTGGCGCGTGACGCGAAGGCGGACATTCTCGTCACGCTGGGCGGCGCCTCGGTCGGCGACCACGATCTGCTGCGCCCCGCGCTCGTCCGTCAGGGCATGACGCTCGATTTCTGGAAGATCGCGATGCGCCCCGGCAAGCCGCTCATTTCAGGGCGTCTGGGCGAGGCGCATATCCTCGGCTTGCCCGGAAATCCGGTGGCTTCGATCGTCTGCGCGCTGGTCTTTCTGGCGCCCTTGATCCGCGCGTTGCAGGGCGATCCGACGGCCGGCGCCGATCAGACGGAGACCGCCATCGCCGGCGCCGACCTGCCCGCCAACAAAGGGCGGCGCGACTATATGCGGGCGAAACTGTCACGAGATGGGGAAGGCCGGCTCGTCGCGACGCCGCAGCCCATGCAGGACTCGTCCCTGCTGACGGAGCTGGCGCAGTCGCAGGCGCTGCTCATCCGCGAGCCCGGCGATCCGCCGCTGCCCGCGGGCGCGCCCTGCCGGATTTGGCGCTTACCGGGGTAGGGCGGCGCTTCAGTTCCCGGCGTTCGAATGCTTGACCAGCGCTTCGAGCGTCGCGGCCGCCGCTCCTGTGTCCAGCGCTCGCGCGGCCAGGACCGCGCCCTGGCGTATATCCGCCGCGCGCTCGGCGACGACCAGGGCGACGGCGGCGTTGAGCACAGCGATGTCGCGGTAGGCGTTCTTCTCGCCGGCCAGCACGGCCCGCAGCGCCTTGGCGTTATGGACGGGGTCGCCGCCCACAAGCTCCTGCGCCGTGGCGCGGGGTACGCCGGCGTCTTCCGGCGTCAAATCGAACGAGCGGATGGCGCCGTCTTCGAGCGCCACGACATGGGTGACGCCCGTCGTCGTCGCCTCGTCTAGCCCGTCGCCGCCATGCAGAAGCCAGACGCGCCGCGAGCCCATCTCGCGCAGCGCGCGGGCCAAGGGCTCCAGCCAGTCGCGGGAGTAGACGCCGATGGTTTGGCGCTCGACGCGCGCCGGGTTGCAGATCGGCCCGAGCAGATTGAAGATGGTGCGCACGCCAAGCTCCGCCCGCACGGGAGCGGCATGGCGCAGCGCCGGGTGATGCGTCGGCCCGGCCATGAAACAGATGCCGGCGTTTTTCAGGCAGGCGGCGGCGGCGGCCGGCGAAACGCCGACCCGCACATTGAGCTCGCCCAGCACGTCCGAGGCGCCCGAGCGCGACGAGGAGGCCTTGCCGCCGTGCTTGGCGACGACGGCCCCGCAGGCGGCGGCGATGATCGCGGCGAGCGTCGAGATATTGTAGGTGCCCGCCCCGTCGCCACCCGTGCCGACGATGTCGATCGCCCCCGGCGGCGCCTCGACGGGCGTCATGGCGGCGCGCATGGCCTCGGCGGCGCCGATGATCTCATCGACTGTCTCGCCGCGCATGCGCAGGCCCATGAGAAAGGCCCCGAGCTGCGCCGGCGTCGCCGCGCCTTCGAAGATCAGTGAGAAGGCGGCGCGCGCCTCGTCGCGGGCGAGCGGCTCGCCCTCGGCGATGGTGGCGATATAGGGTTTGAAGTCTTGCATCGAGGGTTTGCCCCCTCCCTGTCCCTCCCCCGCTTCTCGGGAGAGGGGACGCTCACGATCAGCTTTCCCGATGAAGGCCACGATCTGCTCCCTCTCCGCGCACGCCCGTCTGCAAAGACGGGCGTCTTTTCAGACGCCCTATGGCGGGGGAGGATCGGGGAGGGGGCCTACGCCACCTTGACCCGGCCGCGCCGCGCCTCGTTCCACTCCCGCGCAATGTCGAGGAAATTCTGCAAAATCTTGTGGCCGTGCTGCGAGGTGATGCTCTCGGGGTGGAACTGCACGCCGTGGGTCGGCAGCGTATTGTGCGAGAGCGCCATGATCAGCCCGTCAGGCGTTTCGGCCGTGACGCGCAGGCAGTCGGGCAACGTCTCGCGCTTCACGACGAGCGAATGGTAGCGCGTCGCCTGAAACGGGCCCTCTATGCCGCGAAACACCGCGTCGCCATGGTGCAGGATCGTCGCCATCTTGCCATGGATCGGCAGCGGCGCGCGGATCACCTCGCCGCCGAACACCTCGCCGATCGACTGATGGCCAAGGCACACGCCGAAGATCGGGACGGTCTCGGCGGCCGCCGAGATGAGCTCCATGCAGATGCCGGCCTCATGCGGCGTGCAGGGACCGGGCGAAAGCACGATGGCGTCGGGCCCGCCGGCGAGCACTTCCGCGACAGATACGGCATCGTTGCGATGCACCGTGACATTCGCCCCCAGCTGGCCGAAGTAATGGACCAGATTGAAGGTGAAGCTGTCGTAATTGTCGATCAGCGTGACATTGGACATGGGTCTTCCGGCGCCTCGGCGGTTCGCGGCGAGAGTTCGATTTTTTCCATTAGGCTGCGGGGCCGCGTTAGGCAACCGTTCGGGTATTGCTAGGACACAATCTCCCGCCGGCGGAAACGCCAGTCCGGCCTTGCGTCGCGGATCATCATGATTTCCGCCAGCGATTGCCGCGTCAGCAGTCCGAGGAGCCTTCCCTCGACGTCGACCACCCCCACGGGGTCGCCGGCGTTGAGCTTGGAAAGTGCGGCGTCGACCATCTCATGCGCGCCGATGGTCGCAATTTCCTTTCTCGCGAAGGGGGCGATCGGCGCGCCCGGCTCGGCTGCGCGCAGGGCCTCGACGATCTCCGGCCGCGACAAGAGGCCGACCGGACGCCCAGCCGAATCCACCATGGGGAAATCGTCCTGAGAGGTGGCGAGAAGAATGTCGATCGCCTCGCTCACTGTGGCGCCTCGGCCGATGGCGGCGATGCGGGTCTCCATGGCGTCGACCGCCGGCAGTCCGCGCGCGGCCTCGGACAAGCTCGTCATCTGCGCCTCGCCCGCCGCCGCGATATAGACGAAGATGGCGATGAAAATGAGCATCGGATGCCCGAAGAGCCCCGCGAATCCAAGGAAGAAGGCGAAGCCCTGGCCGATCAGCGCCGCTATGCGGGTCGCTCGCGCCTGGCCGAGCCACATGGCCAGCGCCGCGCGCAGCACGCGGCCGCCGTCCATCGGGAAGGCCGGGATCAGATTAAAGATCGCCAGAAAGACGTTGGTCGCGGCGAGCCTCTCGAGAAGGCCGATATTCGGGTCGCTGATATGGGCGGCCTGGCCGAGGTTGAACGCGCCGGAAATGCCGAAGAGCGCCGCCGCGATCACGATATTCACGCTGGGACCGGCGATGGCGACGAGCAGCTCCTGCCAGGGCTTTTGCGGCATGGATTCCATGTCCGCGACGCCGCCGATCGGCAGCAGCGTCACTTCTGGCGAGACGACGCCGAATTGTCGCGCCGTCAGAATGTGCCCGAATTCGTGCAGCACGACGCACAGAAAGATCGCCGAAATGAAGAGGAGGCTCTGGCCGGCGGCCTCGGCGCCGCCGCGCTGGTAGGCGACCATGCCGATCCACGCCAGGAAGAGCAGCAGGGTGATGTGAATGCGGACGGCCGTTCCCTTGAACGTGCCTAGCGTGAAGGACCAGCGCATGGGCTTTCCCGAGCGTGAAACTTTCCATGAAATAGGGTCTGCGGGCGAGTTAGGCCAGAGCGCGTCGGCAGAGGCCGCTTATTCGGGCGCCTCCGCGCGCCATCGGCGTGGCCAGAGCACCCAGTTTCTCACGCGGAACCGATCCAGCAACGGTGGGAAAAAGGCGATTGTGACGATGCCGATGGAGAACAGGCACCATATCGCGGGAACCTCGTTGTTGTCGGACGTCAGCGCATTCGCGAAGACAGGGCCGAGAAGCAGGTGGAAGATCGTGAAGCGCCATGAGCCATAGAGGAAGGGCATGACGAAGACCGCGAGCATGTAGGAGGGCATGCCCCAATTGGCGCCGATGAGGTTTTCGATCCAGGTGCCGAGCCCATTGTAGGGAATGTCCCACGCGATATGCCAATCGCCCGAGCGAGAGCAGAGCTCCCTCCCGCACATGGTTTCGGGAATGCGGCATGCGCCGGCCCATTCCAAAGGCATGAGTTGCGCGATCATGAAGGCCGAGGAAAGCCCGCAGACGAAAAAGACCCAGAAGCGAATACGCCGGCTGATTTCCCCAGGGATCAGCTCCAGCGAGATTGCATTAACGAATGCTGGCTGGAACGCGATGTGAAGGAAGGACAGAAGGGTTATCGCCCGGTTGGCCGGCGTCCCGCAGGCGTTGATGACCAGATAGCCTGCCGCCTGAAGCGCCTCCATGAGCGCGAAATAGGCGAGGGCGACCCAGACCGCTTTTGGCATTCTCCTCCGGCGCGCAATGACCGACGCCCCGCCGCCGAGCACGACCATGCCGGCGGAAACAGGCAAACTCCAGCACATCGCGCGGCCCTCGCCTCTCTGCGGACCAAGACGCCGGACGCCCGTATCGAACCCGGCCCAGTCCTGCCCGCAAGAAGCAAGGCAGCCTGGAGCTTAGCAGAATTTGCGGAAAATCAACCAAATAAAAATCACCGGCGAGGCCCGGAAGGAGCGTCGCCGGCGAAGTCTACGACAGAGGGACGGGCAGGAGGAAATCAGAGACGATAGCGGATCTGGTCGGTCCAGAAGCGCTCGAGACGGGTCAGCGACTGGTTCAGCGCGCGAAACTCCTCGGCGGAAACGCCGCCGATGTGTTCGACCGTTTTGGCGTGCTTGTCGTAAAGCTGCGCGACGACGTCGTGGATCTCCTTGCCTTTGGGCGTGAGGCTGATGCGGACCGAACGGCGGTCGAGGCGGGAGCGGGCGTGATGGAGATAGCCCATCTCCACGAGCTTCTTCACATTGTATGAAACGTTCGAGCCCAGATAATAGCCGCGCGTGCGCAGTTCACTCGCGGTCAGCTCCTTGTCGCCGATGTTGTAGAGCAGCAGGGCCTGAACCGAATTGACGTCGCCACGGCCACGGCGGTCGAATTCATCCTTGATGACGTCGAGAAGGCGACGGTGAAGACGCTCGACGAGGGTCAACGCCTCGAGATAGACGGGACGCACTTCGCCGATGCGATCCATCCGGTCATGCTGCGGGCTCTTCGTTAGGGCGCTCATCATCTTCTCCATCGTTCTTGGTCGCTGGGGCGAACGCGTTCATCGCTTATGGCGTCAAATTAGACCGAGGCGAATGAACTTGAGTTTAAATAACAAGCTGAATCTCGCGTTTACCCAGTATCGCCAGCGTTCGGTGAACATTTCTTAAATTCTAAGTTTAGATTTGCGTCGAATTCGCTGCATGCTTTTCGCGTATTGCGCAAAGGACTTGTGGAAAACTTTAATGACCGCCCGCGCGCCGCTCAACGAGAATTGTGTTTGCCAACTTGTGGAAAAGCAGGGGCAGGATTAGCCTTTCATCATGGCGTGTCGCCATGCGGCCGGGAGGACCGGTCGCCGTCATCACATGAGGGAGCCTCATGATGCGCTACGACCTCGCGGTCTTCATCGGCCGCTTCGAGCCCTTTCACCTTGGACATCTCGCCATTCTGCAGCGCGCGCTTGCGCTCTCCGCGCGCGTCGTCGTGCTCGTCGGCTCCGCGGAAGCGCCGCGCAACGCCAAGAACCCCTGGAGCTTCTCCGAGCGTGTCGTCATGATTCAGGCTGCGCTGGGCAACGATGCGTCGCGCGTGACCGCGCTGCCGCTGCGGGACCATCTCTACAACGAGAACGCCTGGCTCGCCGAAGCGCAGGCTCAGGTGGCGAGCGTCGCGGGCGAGTCCAAAACCATCGCGCTTTTTGGCTTCAGCAAGGACGCCTCGAGCTATTATCTAAGGGCCTTTCCGCAATGGGAGCTTGTCGACGCCGCGTCGGTTCCGTTGTTGTCGGCGACAGAGCTGCGGCGTCTGCTTTTCTCCGAAGAGCCGGGCGCCTTGCGGCTCATCGAAGCCAATGTGCCGGCGCCTGTCTTTGAAGTCATCGACGCCTTTCGAAAGACGGAAGCCTATCGCCAGACGCTCGATGAATTTCGTCACGTCGAATCCTATCGCGCTTCTTGGGCCGATGCGCCTTATCCGCCGGTGTTCGTCACGGTAGACTCCATTGTTGCGCATTCTGGGCATGTGCTGCTCGTCAAGCGCAAGGCGCAGCCGGGACGGGGGCTATGGGCTTTGCCCGGCGGCTTTCTAAATCAGGAGGAGACGCTGCGCGACGCGGCCATTCGCGAGCTGCGCGAGGAGACGCGGCTCAAAATTCCCGCGCCTGTGCTACGCGGTAGCCTGCGCGGGCAAGCGGTTTTCGATCATCCCGATCGCTCGCTGCGCGGCCGCACGATCACGCATGCTTTCTATTTCGATTTTCCGTCCGGCGAGCTGCCGAGCGTGCGGGGCGGCGACGACGCCGCGCGGGCGCGCTGGGTTCCAGTGTCGGAAGTCCAGGGCATGCGCGCGAGCCTTTTCGAGGATCATTTCTTCATCCTCGAACATTTTATCGGAGCGGGCTGGTAGCGCTTCGTCGTCATTGCGAGGAGCGAAGGGATAAAGCAATCCAGCGCGGCGAGCGCGGCGCTGAATTGCTTCGCCTTCGGCTTGCAATGGGGCGCGTGCCTCGCCGCACATCTGTCGGCCCGCGCGCGAATTATAAATCAAGTGACTCTCCGCCCCGAGGGGAAAGACCCCGCAGCGGGCTTTCGCGCGAAGGAGCTTCGCCAATGCACGTCCCGAACCCCATCCTCAACACCGACAGCTACAAGACCAGCCATTATCTCCAATATCCGCCGGGGACCTCCCGTGTTTTCTCATACGTGGAAAGCCGCGGCGGCGTCTGGGACCGGACGCTGTTCTTCGGCCTTCAGGCGATTTTGAAGCAGGAATTTCTGCAGCCGGTCACGCGCGCGCATATCGAAGAAGCGCGCGAATTGCTCGCCGCCCATGGCGTGCCTTTCAACGAGGAAGGCTGGCTGCGCCTCGTCGATAAACATGGCGGCTTCTACCCGCTCGAAATCCGCGCGGCGCCCGAGGGCAGCGTCATTCCCGTTCACAATGCGATGATGAGCGTAGTGAACACCGACCCGGAATTTTTCTGGCTTGCCTCCTACGTCGAGACGGCGCTTCTGCGCGTCTGGTATCCGACAACGGTCGCGACGATCAGCTGGCATGTGCGCCAGACTATCAAGGAAGCATTGGAAAAAACGGCGGACGATCCGAACGCCGAGCTTCCGTTCAAGCTGCATGACTTCGGCGCCCGGGGCGTGTCGAGCTATGAGAGCGCGTCGCTCGGCGGCCTTGCGCATCTCGTGAGCTTCAAAGGGACGGATACGCTTGCGGCGCTGCTCGCGGCGCGCGCCTTCTACCACGAGCCCATGGCGGGCTTCTCGATCCCGGCGGCCGAGCACAGCACGATCACGGCATGGGGCCGGGAAGGCGAGGTTGACGCCTACGCCAATATGGTCGCGCAGTTTGGCAAGAGAGGCAAAATCTTCGCCTGTGTTTCCGACAGCTACGATATTTTCGCAGCGGTGGACCATCTCTGGGGCGAGACTTTGCGTCAGCGCGTGATCGAGAGCGGCGCCACCCTGGTGGTGCGGCCGGATAGCGGCGATCCCGAGACGATCGTCGCAAAAACTCTGGAGCTGCTCGCCGGGCGCTTCGGCTACGATGTGAACTCGAAGGGCTACAAGGTGCTGCGCCACGTCCGCGTCATCCAGGGCGATGGCGTCAATCCGGAGAGCATCGAGGCCATGGCCGCGCGCGTCGTCCGCGACGGCTTCAGCGCCGAGAATGTCGCCTTCGGCATGGGCGGCGCCCTGCTGCAACGGCTCGACCGCGACACGCAGAAATTCGCCTATAAGGCCAGCGCAGCGGAGATCGGCGGCGTCTGGCGCGACGTCTACAAGGATCCGGTGACGGATCATGGCAAGCGCTCGAAGCGCGGGCTGCTGGGGCTTGTGGACCGAGGCGGATATGCGACCGTTCCCGTCGACGGCGCGCGTTTCGAGCCGCTCGACGGAGGGGCGAATCTGCTGCGCCCCGTCTATCGCAATGGCGCGCTGCTCGTGGACGAGCCGCTGTCAGTGATCCGCGAACGGGCGGCGCAGGCTTAGCTCTCGGACGCCGGCGTCTCGGCGGCGCGGGCCTGCGCCTTGCGCCGGCGCCGCTCCCGCAGGCGCTGCGCCTCGACGTCGCGGCCGGCCTCGAAGGTCAGCGCGAAATACATGAGGATCAGAACCGCATTGACGCCGATGAGCCAATAGCCGCCGATGAAAAAGCCCGGCATGGAAAGGGTGAGAAAAATCTGCGCGCTGGCGATGAGCAGCCACAGCACGCCGCCCCAGGGCGTCGCGAGCCAAAGGCCGACGCCCGCGACGAGGTCGAGCACTGCGAAGAAAATCACCGAGAGCGCGGCGTTCTGCGGCATGGTGTCGAAGATCGACTGCTGCGCCATGAGCAGGATGCGCCAGTGCATCAAGCCCTGCAGGAGCCAGAAGAGCGCGACGATGCGCATGAAGCGCGACAGCAGCATGCCCCATTTCGCCGTCTCGCCACCAGGGCCGGGATCGCCGACGCGGATCGGCCGGTAAGGATCGTCGCCATCGTCGTAAATGGTGGGGTCGGCCATCGACGATCCCTAAGCAGACATTCGTTGGCCCGCCAACGACGTCTGCTTAGACGCATTGGCTTGGCAGGATTTTCTCGGAAAACCGCACGACACTTTTCCGAAATCCTGCTTAACGGCTGATCGGGTTCAAGTCCATCCTATTGGCCCCTGCGCGCGCGGGACGCAAAGCGCACGGCTTCCTCAGCAGCGCGGAACAGCGCCTTCGCCTTGTTCACGCATTCGCGGTTTTCATATTTGGGCTCGCTGTCGTAAACGACGCCGGCGCCCGCCTGCACATGCATCTTGCCGTCCTTGACGATCGCCGTGCGCAGCACGATGCAGGTGTCCATCTGCCCGCCCGAGCCGAAATAGCCGATGCAGCCGCCGTAAATGCCGCGCTTGTCGGTCTCCAGCTCGTCGATGATCTCCATGGCGCGCACCTTGGGCGCGCCGGAGACCGTGCCCGCCGGAAAGCCTGCGGCGAGCGCGTCGATGCAATCGAACCGTTTATCTTCCAGCTCGCCCTCGACGTTCGAGACGATGTGCATGACGTGGCTGTAGCGCTCGATCGTGAAGCTGTCGGTCACGCGCACCGTGCCGGTCTTCGCGACGCGGCCCACGTCATTGCGGCCGAGATCGAGCAGCATGAGATGTTCGGCGCGTTCCTTCTCGTCCGCGAGAAGCTCCGCGGCGAGACGCTCGTCCTCCGCCTTGGCCTCGGCGCGCCAGCGCGTGCCGGCGATGGGTCGGATCGTCACCTTGCCATCGGCGACGCGCACGAGAATCTCGGGGCTGGAGCAGACGATCTGAAAATCGCCGAAGTCCAGGAAGCACAGGAACGGCGCCGGATTGACGCGGCGCAGCGCGCGATAGAGCGCGAAGGCGGGCAGGATGAAAGGCGCCGTGAAGCGCTGTGAGAGCACGACCTGAAAGATGTCGCCCGCGCGGATATATTCCTTGGCGCGCTCCACCATCTCAAGGAAGCGAGGCTTGGGCGTATTGGAGACGGGCTCTTCGGCCAGGAGCTGCGGATCGCAGCCTGCGTCGCGATGGTCGAGCGGCGCCTCCAGCGTCGCGACGATCTTGTCGAGACGCGCAAGCGCCGCTTCATAGGCGGCTTTCGCGGTCACGCCGTCTCGCGGGCGCACTGGCGTGACGATCGAGATTTCGTCCTTCACCGTGTCGAAGACGACCATGGCCGTGGGGCGCACCAGCAAAGCGTCGGGGACGCCGATCTTGTCTTCCTTGGCCGGCGCCAGGCGCTCCATCTGGCGCACCATGTCATAGCCGAGATAGCCGAAGACGCCCGCCGCCATGGGCGGCAGCGTGGTTGCGGTCGGAACGGCGGATTCGGCGATGAGCTGACGCAGCGCGACAAGCGGGGCCGCATCGCAGGGGACGAAGGCCGTCTTGTCGTCGAGCGCGTCGCGGTTGATCTCCGCCTTGTCGCCCACGGCGCGGAAGATCACGTCGGGGGCGAGGCCGATCATCGAATAACGGCCCCGCGCGGCGCCGCCTTCGACCGATTCGAGCAGAAAGGCTGCGCCGCCGCGCGCACGCGACAGTTTCAGATAGGCGGAGACGGGCGTCTCCAGATCGCCGACGAGACGTGTGACGACGAGCCTCGGCCGGCCGGCGTCATAGTCGGCCGCGAAGGCTTCGAGGTCGGGCTCGAACATCACGCCGGTCACTGCTCTCTCTCGGCGCCCGTCGCCATCTGCAGGGTCTTTTCGTTGATCTCGACGCTGAGCGCCTTTTCGAGGCCGCCGACATATTGCTCGAGCAGATCATTCTGCAGCGCGGGCTTGAGCTGCTCGGCGATCGTCTTCGACTCGATAGAGGCCGGATCGAAGGGTGGGGTCTGCGCGTCCTTCACGACGAAGATGAGCCGCCCGCCGTCGACCGCGACGGCGCCGGAGCCGCCCGGCGCAACCTCGAAGAACTGCACGATCGTATTGATGCTGAAATCGGGGCGCTGGGCGCGCCTCACCTCGGTCGCGCGCTTGACCTCGAGTTTCAGCTCCTTGGCGACGGCGTCGATGTCCTGACCGCCCTTGATCTTGCCGACGATCTCATCGGCCTTCGCGGACAGGGCTTTCTGGGCGCCCTCGGCGCGCATGGCCTCGGCCACGGCGCCCTTCACTTCCTCGAACGTCCTCTGGCGCGCGGGCTCGATGCCGTTCACCTCGAACCAGACATAGCCGCCATCGCGGGTCGCGACCGTCTCGTTGTCGACCCCGATGTCGGAGGCGAAGGCCGCCTTCAGCAGATCAGCGCCAGCCGGGACCTCCACCGCCTTGCCGTCCTTGCCATTGCCGGCGTCGTCCACCGCGTCGATCACGCGGGTGTGCAGGCCGACGGCGGCCGCGGCCTCGCCAAGCGTCTTGCCGGCAGCGCGTTGGTCCTCGACCGCCTCGTGGAGGCGTCGCACTTCCGGCGCGGCCTTCTGCTGGGCGGCCTCGGCTTTGAGCTGATCGGCCGCCTGCTCATATGTCTTCGTAATGACCGCGGGCGATATTTTCTTCACCACCGATACGACCGTGCCAAAGGCGGTGGCTACAGGCTCGGCGACGCCCGGCTGGGGCAGGGCGAAAACCGCCGCGCCGACTTTGGCGTCACCGAAATCGCGCTGCTCCACGAAGCCGAGGTCCACGTCCTTCGGATTGCGTTTGAGCTCGGCCGCGAGGGCGTCCGCGTCCATGCCGCCCTTGAGCTTGGCGATCGCTTCCTCGGCTTCCTTTTCGGTCTTGAAGACGAGCTGGCGCACTTCGCGCTTCTCTGGCGTTCCAAAGCGCTTGGTCTTCACGTCGTCGTAGAGCTTGCGGGCCTCGGCGTCGGAGACGTCCGCGGGCTTTGCGGCCGTCGCGGGGCTCACCTCAAGGACCGTGATCTTGCGATATTCCTTGGCGCGGAAGCTCTGCTCGCGATCGTCGAAATATTTCTTGAGCTCTTCGTCGCTCGGCGTGGCGGCCTCGCCCGCGGCGGAGATCGGCAGGATGAAATAATCGACCGAGCGCGCCTCGTTGCGGAAGCGATGAATCGCCTCGATCATCAGCTTCGGCGGCTCGACCCCGTTGATGACGATGTCCGTCAGCGCCTTGCGGAGATAGGCCGCCTTCTGGTCGGCGACGAAGCTGCGCTCCGTGAAGCCGGCGTCGCGGGCGATGGCCTTGAACCTTTCGGCGTCGAATTTGCCGTCGGTCTGGAACGCCTTTTCATTGGCGATCATGCGCTGGACGGTGTCGTCGCTCGCCGCGAGGCCGAGCTGGCGGGTCTTCTGGTCAAGCGCGACGTCGGTGATGAGGCGTTCGAGAACTTGCAGATCCATGCCCGCCTTGTGCGCCTCCTCGGCGGTCACGGCGCGGCGCAGCCGCTGCTGAATGCGGCGCAGGTCGTTCTGGAAGGCGTTGCGGAACTGATCGACGGTGACCTCGCCCGCGCCGACCTTGGCGAGACGCTGCGAGGTCATGCCGCGGAAGACGTCGCCGACGCCCCATATCGCGAAACTGATGACGATGACGCCCATGACGACCGCCATGATGGCGCGGCCGATCCAGTTCTGCGAAGCGACGCGCAGGCCCTCGAGCATGATTTCCAGTTCCCTGTTCGTGTTCTTTTTAGGAGCGCTCGGCCCCCAGTTGGGCGCGGACTATAGGGAGGGGCGCGGGCCGTGGCAATGAGCCGCGCGCAGAACGAGCCGGCTCCATACAGGCGGCGTTAAGCTTCGTGGCGGGACAATAGGAAAAGGCTCCATGCGAGCCCGGGTCGCCCAGGGTCGTTCCGGCGACGATTTTGCCCAAGCTTCGGACCTGCCAGGGACTGGAAATGAAAAAGAAACTCACATTGGTCGCCGTCTTTGCCGTCGCCGCGCCGCTGGCCAGCTGCTACACGCCCGAGAGCCGGGCCGTCGGCGGCGGCGCCGCCGGAGCCCTCGCGGGCGCTGGAATCGGCGGGCTGGCCGGCGGCGGCCGCGGGGCCGTGGCCGGCGCTCTCATCGGCGGCGCGACGGGCGCGGCAGCCGGGGCCTTGACGGCTCCGCCGCCGCCGGCTCCCGATTATTACGATGCGCCGCCGCCGCGCTATGAGGGCGGCTACGGCCGCACGGGCGACTATTATCCGCCGCCGCCCCCGCCGTCATGCGGCCCCTATGGCTGCTGATGAACGAAAGGAGTGGTAGTGGCCAAACTCTGCAATAGCCCCGCTGCGAGGCTGCGCGTGGTCCTGCGAAACGCGGTCGGCCTCGTCATCGCCGTCGGCGTCGTAAAGGCCGCTTTGGCGCTCGCCGCCGCGCTCCAGTAGTGAAGCGGATCGGCGCCCGCGGGCGCCGTTTTGCCGCAACGGGCGGAGTCCTGGCCACGACGTCGCCCCATTGACGCCCGACAATGTGCAAGATCGGCCTGTTTCAAGGGTCGACATGCAATTTTTTTCGACAAAACCTCGTTCAAAAACAATAGCCTACTTGCAGGTTGATTCGGCCTCGCGTAACGATTGGGTCGCTGAAGCTGAGGGGGCTCTGATTTGCCCTGAAGCAACGGCTCCGGGGCGAGCGCTTGGCCCGCGGAGCCAGCGAAAAATATGCGGCGACAACGCAACGCCCAAGCGCCCCAAAAAAGGAACAACCATGCTGAGATCTTACGGTCTTGCCGGAATGTTGACGCTTGTACTTTTTTCCGCTCCCGCCAATGCTTTCGACGTCGTCGATCATGATTACGGCGGACGCGTCGAGCCTTACGTCGCCAGGCTGGCGCAGGCGAGGGCGCGCGGCGAGCAGGTTAGGATCGGGCCGGTGGAATGCGATTCCTCCTGCACGCTTTACCTCGGCGCCAGGAACTCCTGCGTCTCGCCGGGCGCGGTCTTCGGCTTCCATGCCCCTTGGGTCGGCGGCCCCACGAGCGGCGTCGTCGATCCGCAGATGACGGCGGTGTTCGCCTCCGCCTACAAGGCGCCGTTGCGGCGGATCTTCCTCAGGCACGTCCGGAACACGCGCGGCATGGTGCCGGGCCCGCTGCTGCGCATTTCGGGCGCTCAGCTGGCGAGCCTCGGCTACCGCCTCTGCTCGTAACCCACTGAGTTAGGCGGGGTTTAAGTCCCGCAGGAATCTGAGGACCCAGGCGCACATTCGTTGGCGAGCCAATGGATGTGCGCTCAGGGCAGATCGGCCGGCGCGGGTCGGGTTGCGCGTATCGCGCCGCGCTCGTACCAGCCCTTCGTGCGGCTCACAATCGAGCAGACGCTCAACATCACAGGCACTTCTATCAGCACGCCAACGACGGTCGCGAGGGCCGCGCCGGAGTCGAAGCCGAAGAGGCTGATCGCCGCCGCCACTGCGAGCTCGAAAAAGTTGCTGGCGCCTATAAGCGCCGAGGGGCCGGCGACGCAATGTTGCTCGCCAGATATGCGATTGAGGGCATAGGCGAGCGCCGAGTTGAAATAGACCTGGATGAGGATCGGCACCGCGAGCATGGCGATGATCGCGGGCTGGCGGATGATTTGCTCTCCCTGAAAGCCGAAAAGCAGCACAAGAGTCGCCAGCAAAGCGACAAGCGACATGGGGCCGATTTTGGCGAGCGCGCCCATAAGCCGGGATTCGCCGCCCCAAGCGAGCAGCCGCTGACGCGCGATCTGCGCCAGCATCACAGGCGCGACGATATATAGCACGACGGACAGAAACAGCGTGTCCCAAGGCACGGTGATGGACGAGAGCCCCAGCAGCAGCCCGACGATCGGCGCAAACGCAAAGATCATGATCGCGTCGTTGAGCGCCACCTGGCTCAGAGTGAAATGCGGCTCGCCCTTGGTGAGGCTCGACCAGACGAAGACCATGGCCGTGCAAGGCGCCGCCGCAAGCAGGATGAGCCCGGCGACATAAGAGTCTATCTGATCCGCCGGCAGATAGGGCCGGAAGAGATGGCCCAAGAATATCCAACCAAGCAACGCCATGGAAAAAGGCTTCACCGCCCAATTGACGAAGAGCGTCACGCCGATGCCGCGCCAGTGGCGACCGACGTCCTTCAGCGCGGCGAAGTCGATCTTCATGAGCATGGGCACGATCATCAGCCAGATGAGCGCCGCCACGGGCAAATTGACCTTGGCGATTTCAATCGAGCCGATCGCGTGGAACACGCCAGGCAGGAAATGGCCTAGCGTCACCCCCGCAACGATGCAGAGGGCGACCCAAAGCGTGAGGTAGCGTTCGAAGACGGTCATGGCCCTTAATCCGTTTCCGTGTGCGGATGGGTCGCGCCTTCCATATCGCCGATCTCGCGCAGGCGCTTGCCGACCGCGAGCTTGTCGAGGCGGTGCAGGGGAATCGCGCAGAACTGCTGGATGCGGTTTTTCATATAGCGAAAGGCGAGGGCGAAGGCGCGCTGCTTGTCGATGTCCGAGCCCTCCTCGGCGGCGGGGTCTTCTATGCCCCAATTCGCCGTCATCGGCTCGCCGGGCCAGAGGGGGCAGGCTTCGCCCGCGGCGTTGTCGCAGACGGTGAAAACGAAATCCATCTGCGGCGCGCCGGGAGCGGCGAATTCGTCCCAGCTCTTCGAACGGAAACCCTCATAAGGGAATCCCATTTTTTCGAGGGTGAGCAGCGCGTAGGGATGCACCTCTCCCTTGGGATGGCTGCCGGCAGAAAAGACGTTGAAGCGGCCTGCGCCGATCTGGCGGAGAATGCTCTCGGCCATGATGGAGCGCGCGCTGTTGCCGGTGCAAAGGAACAGCACGTTGAAAGTCTTGTCAGTCGTCATTTTCCGCTCTTCACATTTCGAGAGGCTAAGGAGCTCTGCGCCCGCGCAGCCGGCGCCGCCGCAGCAATCCTCGACGAGGAAGCGAATAAGCGCGTTTAGCCGCGCAAGATCGGCGCGATAGACGACGCTGCGGCCGTTGCGCGCGCTTCTGACGAGATTTGCATGCGACAGGACGTTGAGATGCGCCGACAGCGTGTTTTGAGGCACGCCGAGCTTGCGCGCGATCTCGCCCGCCGGCAGGCCCTTGGGCTCGGCTGCGACAAGCTGCCGAAAGGCGTCCAGCCGCGTCTGCTGCGAGAGCGCAGCGAGGCAAGCGAGGGCGGTCTCTGTTTCCATATTTCTAGATATAACGAAATAATTGCGACAAGCCTGTGACGCCCGTTCCCCGCGGTATTGCGAGTCCGCCAGCTTCTGTTACGTAAAGCATCCAAGCTTTGAGGATTCCCCTGCATGAACCGCCGCCCGCTGGTCGCCGGAAACTGGAAAATGAACGGGGGCATCGCCTCGCTTGCCGAAATCGCGGCGATGGGGACGGCCTATGACATTGGTCTGAAGGCGCTGGTCGAGCTGATCGTTTGCCCCCCGGCGACGCTCATCGGTCTGGCGCTCGATATCGCAACGCAGGGCGGCCTCGGCCTGGGCGGGCAGGATTGCCACGCCGCGGCGAACGGCGCCCATACCGGCGACATTTCCGCCGAAATGCTCAAGGACGCAGGCGCTTCCTACGTCATCGTCGGCCATAGCGAGCGCCGCTCGGACCATGGCGAGACAAGCGCCATTGTGCTGGTGAAGGCGAAGGCCGCGCTGCGCGCGGGGCTCGCGCCGATCATCTGCGTCGGCGAAACGCGGGCCCAGCGCGAGGCGGGCGAGGCGCTTTCCGTCGTGGGCCGGCAGATCGAGGAGTCGATTCCGGCGGAGGCGCCGGAGACGATCGTCATCGCCTATGAGCCGGTTTGGGCCATTGGCACGGGCCTCACGCCGACGCCCGAGGATGTCGCGCAGATGCATGCTTTCGCGCGAGAGCGGATCGAGGCGCAGCTCGGCGGCGGGAAGAGCGAAAGCGTGCGTATCCTCTACGGCGGGTCGGTGAAGCCGGGGAACGCGCGGGAACTTATGAGCGTGGCGAATGTCGACGGCGCGCTGGTCGGCGGGGCGAGCCTGACGGCGAAGGATTTCATGGCGATCGCCGTAGCCTATCGTTAGCGAGATCAGGAATTGCGAGCGGGAAGCGCTCCGACGGGCGAGGGTTGCCGCATCGCGGCGCCGCCGGTATAAGCGCGGCGCTTACCGTTTCAGCACTCCAACAACGAGGCGATGCGCTCTCATGGCGATCGAACGCACTTTCTCTATCATCAAGCCCGACGCGACCAAGCGCAACCTCACCGGCGCCGTCAACGCCATGATCGAGGGCGCGGGCCTGCGCATCGTCGCGCAGAAGCGCATCCGCATGACCCGCGAGCAGGCCGAGACCTTCTACGCCGTGCATAAGGAGCGTCCCTTCTTCGGCGAGCTCGTCGACTTCATGATCTCCGAGCCGGTCGTCGTGCAGGTGCTCGAGGGCGAGAACGCCATCGCCCGCTATCGCGAGGTGATGGGCGCCACCAATCCCGCCAACGCCGCGCCGGGCACGATCCGCGCCGCGCATGCGCTCAACGTCGGCGAGAACTCGGTGCACGGTTCCGACGCCGCTGAGACCGCAGCGATCGAGATCGCGCAGTTCTTCTCGGGCAACGAGATCGTCGGCTGAGGGCTTAGACTGTCCGCTTGACGTGGAGCCGGAGCCTGGGGAAATTCGTGTTGCTCAAGCAACGAATTTCTCCAGCCTTGCGCCAGATATGAGGCCCGCCCTCGTGGCGGGTTTTGTGTTTTTCTGAGCTTAGAATCTCCCAAGAACTTGCTGGACACCGCGGGCGCAAAATCATCCGGCCGATCGAACAAGGGAATAACCTCCCTTACCTATCGTGGCGCATGTGCTCGACGTAGGAACGCAAAACCGCGTTGATCCTGGTCTGGTAACCTTTGCCCTGACTGCGGAAAAACTCCAGCACGTCGCGGTCAATGCGCATGTTGAGAGTGGCCTTTGGCTGCGGCGCCTCGATCGAGGTTTGCGACCAATCAACGGCCATTTCCGCTTCGTCGGGATCGTCGGCAATAGCGGCCTCGATCTCCGCTTCCGTCATGGCGGCAGCCCGTTTCCAGTCGCTCTTGTCTTCGCCGCGCGCCTGCATCGCGACCAGTTCGTCATCCGTGTGCCTGACGATACGCTCTTTCTTCACCATGACGCGCCCTCCTGAACGAAATCATCCGGCGGGCTTCGTCGCGCCAGGTCCAAATGACGATGTAAAATTTTCCGTCGATGATGGCCGTCGTGACAAACCGCGCCTCGGAGGAATGAGCTGACGGGGCTGTGATGGTCGCCCGCCCATCGAACATCAGCCGCGCAGCCACAAAATCGAGGCCGTCCTTGGCGAGGTTCTTTGACCGTTTGTCTTCATCCCACTCGAACATATAATCTACACGGCTTGTCTATACATTTCAAGGATCATCGCTATTTCTGGCTGACCAGACCTAAGCGGGCTTTTGCTCCAGAATTTAAATTGTGCTTCTGCGTCCGGATGGCGGCGCCAGCAGTTCGCAAACAACTTACTACTTGATCAATTCCGGAAAGAATCGCCCCATCATCCGGTCGCGATAGGCGACGAGATTGGGCTTCGCGAGCGCCGCGTCGCGCGTTGGCGAGGCGGTCGCCGGATCCATGAGCAGGGCGAGCGTCGCGAAGACGGCGGCGTCGGCGGCGCAGGGATTCTCGCCCATCAGAAAGGGCTTTTCACCGATCAGCGCCGCGAGCGCATCGACGTCGCGCCCGCCGAGGACGGCGAGCTCGGCTTCGTTGAAGCGTCCGATTCCTTGTAGCCAGAAGCGCTTCACCAGATTCCGCCGGATCGCCCATTTTCCGAAGGCGCGCGTCGGCGCTGGCAACATCTTGTCAAAAAACGCACCGATGCCGCGCGCAAAGTTATTGTCGTCCTGCCATCGGCAGCGCGCGACGATCCACAAGAGATGGCCCTCGCACATTTTCTCGACCGCCCAGCTCTGCCCGCGCTCCGGCGCTGAAAGGCCCGCGTCGAAGTCGACCCCGCGCGTTTTCTCGAGATGAAGGCGAATAAAGGTCGAGTCGTCGACGACGACGCCATTGTCGTCGATGTAGGGGAGCTTGCCTTTCGGCGCCTTTCTGAAGCCCGTCGTGTCGACGACATAGTCGACGCCCGCCATTTTCAGCAGCGTCATCGCCTTGATGACATAGGGCGACCAATCCGGAAGGCCCGGCGCGGGCCCGAATCCGTAAATCTTCAACATGCGGCCTCTCAAAAACAATTTGGAGCGACAAGCCGATCGTGATTTTCCGCCATGGCGCCCAACACGCGATTGCCCTCGATCCTGACGGCGCCCGAGGCCACGAGCCGCAGCGCCAAGGGATAAATAACATGCTCCTGTGACAGCACGCGGGCGGCAAGCGTGTCGGGCGTATCGCCGTCGAGCACGGGCACGGCGGCTTGCGCGACAATGGGGCCCTCATCCATCTCGGGCACGACGAAATGCACCGTGCAGCCGTGAATTTTCACGCCATCGGCAAGCGCGCGTTCGTGCGTGTGCAAGCCGCGATAGGACGGAAGCAGAGCAGGGTGGATGTTGAGCATGCGCTCGCGCCACTGGCCGATGAACCAGGGCGTGAAGAGCCGCATGAAGCCCGCGAGGCAGATGAAGTCGATGCGGTAGGTTTCGAGAACCACTTGCAGCGAGCGTTCGAATTCCTCGCGCCCCGCGTAAATCTTGTGGTCGACAGCCGCGACGGCGATTCCGGCGGCTTTCGCTTTCGGAAGACCTGGCGCGTCCGGGCAGTTTGAAAGCACGAGGGCGATCTCGGCCGGGAAATCCGGCGCGCGCGCGGCGTCGATCAGCGCGTCCATATTGGAGCCGCGGCCGGAGATGAGAATGGCTGTGCGCAGGCGGGTCATGTTTTTCTCGGGCCGCCGAGAGGCCCCCTCCCTGTCCCTCCCCCGCTTCCCGGGAGAGGGGACGCTCACGATCAGCATTCCGGGTGAAGGCGACGATGTCCTCCCTCTCCAGCGTTAGCGGGGGAGGGTTGAGGAGGGGGTCTTACAACCCCAGCTTACCCTTCATGACGACGCGCGCGTCGCTCTCGGCTTCGATCGCCTCGCCGATTCTCACCGGCGTTTCGCCCACCTCGCGCAGAATCGCCTCGACCTCGTCCGCGCCCTCCTTCGCGGCGAAGACGACCATGCCGATTCCGCAGTTGAAGGTGCGCAGCATTTCGGACTCCGCCACGCCGCCCGTCTTCGAGAGCCATTTGAACACGCGAGGAACCTCGAAGGCGGCCAGATCCAGCGATACGCCCAGACCCTTCGGCAGCACGCGCGGGATATTGTCCGGGAAGCCGCCGCCGGTGATATGGGCGAGCGCCCGAATATGGCTCGTGCGTTTCAGCGCGGCGAGCAGAGGCTTCACGTAAATCCGCGTCGGCTCCAGCAGCGCGCGCGCGAGCGTCATCTCGGGCGCGAAGGGAGCGGTGGCGCTCCAGGAAAGCCCAGTGTCCTTCACGATGCGGCGAACGAGCGAGAAGCCATTGGAATGCACGCCGGAAGAGGGCAGGCCGATGGCGACGTCGCCCGCATGAACCTCGCGGGGCAGGAGCCTCCTGCGGTCGACGGCGCCTACGGCGAAGCCCGCGAGATCGTAATCGCTCTTCGAATAGAGGCCGGGCATTTCCGCCGTCTCGCCGCCGAGCAGCGCGCAGCCCGCCATGACGCAGCCATCCGCGACGCCCTTCACCACGGATGCGGCGACAACAGGATCGAGCTTGCCGGCAGCGTAATAATCGAGGAAGAACAGCGGCTCGGCGCCCTGCACGATAAGATCGTTGACGCACATGGCGACGAGATCGACGCCGATCGTCCCATGCATGCCGGATTCGATGGCGATCTTGACCTTGGTGCCGACGCCGTCATTGGCCGCGACGAGCAAAGGATCGGCGTAGCCCGCCGCCTTGAGGTCGAAGACGCCGCCGAAGCCGCCGATCTCGCCGTCGGCGCCGAGGCGGCGCGTCGCGCGCACGGCGGGCCGGATCATGTCGACGAGCCGGTTGCCGGCGTCTATGTCCACGCCCGCGTCGGAATAGGTGAGCCCTCTGGCTTTTTCTTTCATGGCCTTGTCCCGTCGGGCTCCTCCCGCCCATCGTCGGTTAATGGGCAATGCGCCCCCGGCTGTCAAATGAGCGGCCATCCGGTTAAGCTGGTGTGCGACCGCACAACGAATTCTTGCGTCGGCTCAGTCTTCATTCCTCGACCGGAGGTTCAGACCATGAAACGACGTTCTACGATTGACGACATCACCGCCGCGCGAGACGAAGGCGTCATCGACGCCGCTACATTCGAGAAGCTGGCGCAGTTTCTCGGAAAGCGCGCCGCAGCCGCAGCGCCAGCCTATCAGCCTCCGCGCTACGACTTCGTGCATCTGCTCTGGTACGCCGGCGCGCTGATCGTGCTCGGCGCCATGGGCATGTTCTCGACCACAGCCTTCGGCCTGTGGGGCGACAAGGCGTTGCTCACGACGGCGCTCATCTATGCGGCGGTTTTCCTCGTAGCGGGCGCCTCTCTCTGGCGGCGCGGTCTGCGCACGCCTGGCGGGCTGCTCGTCACCTGCGCGGTCGGGATGGCGCCGCTCGCCATCTACGCGCTCCAATCGCTTTGGGGCCACAGCCCCGTGGACGCGGCGAGCGGCTATCAGGATTTCTACGTCTGGATCAAATCGAGCTGGCTGCCGATGGAGCTCGGGACGATCGCCTCGGCGGTGGCTGCGCTTCTTTTCTTCCCCTTTCCCTTCCTCACCATGATCATCGCCTTTTGCCTGTGGTTCATGTCGATGGATCTCACGCCCTGGCTGATGGGGGCTGAGCATTTCACCTGGGAGCAGCGCGCATCCGTCAGCATGTATTTCGGGCTCGTCGTGATCGCGGCGGCCTGGCTGATCGACCTTAAGAGCTGGAAGAACGGAGACTTCGCCTATTGGCTGCATCTCGGCGGTCTCTTGGCGTTCTGGGGCGGGCTCACGGCGCAGCACAGCGGCGACGAGTTCGGCAAGGCTCTGTTTTGCGCAATCAACGCCGGCCTCGTGTTTCTGTCGCTTTTCCTCATGCGCCGCGCCTACGCCGTCTTCGGGGCGATCGGCGTGACCATGTATTTGGGCCATCTCGCCTGGGACGTCTTCAAGGACTCGATCCTTTTTCCCTTCGCGCTTTCGGGCATCGGCGTGGCGCTGATCGCTTTCGGCCTCTTTTTCCATAAGTATGGCGCGGCGATCGGCGCGGGCTTGGGCGAACTGCTGCCGCAAAATCTCTCGGGGCTGCGGCCGGTCCATGCGCGGGGGAAATCGCTTTAGAGCGCACTAAAGTTGACAGCCTCTTGCGATAAGAATGCGCTCCACATCTTTGATTTGGCGTGATTTCGTGTCGCTTGCGTGATTTCATGCGAGCGACAAGCGCGCTAGAGAAAGCGCTTCAATCGTGCGCTCGCGCACCGCCATTTGTGTTTCGGCCCTTTAGTGAAGGCGGCATGCAGTTTCGGGAGGGACAAATGTTTCCGCGCATGCTGATTTCCGCCGCCGCTTTCGTTCTGGCCTCTACAGGCGCGAGCCGGGCCGGCTGTCTTTACAAGCCCTTCGAATTTTTTCCCGACAAGAATGATGGAGTCATTGTTGGGGCGGTCGTCGAGAAGGGAACGACCTGCCAGCACAAGTTCAAGGAAGGCAAAGGCTATCGATTCACCAGCGTCGAGATCGACGGCGAGCAGCCGCCGCATGGCGCGCTCAAGAAAGTGGCGGATCGCGAGTTTATCTATACGCCGAACCCGGAGTATGTCGGCGACGACATCTACGCCTTCAAGATTTGCGCGGTGAAGGGCAAGAAAGAAGGGTGCTCTTTCGTCGCAATCGAAGCGCATGTGCGCGCCGCCTCCCGAAAGCAGGACGTCGGTCCGGCGGATTGCAAGGTCGGCGATCCCGAGAAGGCGATTGCCGCCTGCGGCCCCATCGTAGACGACGCGAAGCGCACCCCCGCCGAGCGGGGGACGGCCCTGAAGTTCCGGGGCATGGCGTTCTTCCGCAAGGGGGATCTCGACGCGGCGGAGGCCGATTTCTCGAAAGCGGCCGAACTCGATCCCAACGACTCCGAGGCGTTCAGCAATCGCGGTCTGATACGGCAGCAGCGGGGCGACGTCGACAAGGCCATCGCCGACTACGATAAGGCGATCGTCCTGCAGCCCAAGCAGGCGGCCGCCTATGTGAACAGGGCCTTCGCCTGGCGGATGAAGGGCGATCTGGCGCGCGCCATCGCCGATGCGACCCAGGCAATCGCGTTGCAGCCAAGCTTTGCGGGCGCTTACAAGGTGCGGGCCGACCTCTACCGCTCTAGGGGCGAAGCCGAAAAAGCCCGCGCCGACGACGAGGCGGCGAAGAAGGCGCAGCGGGGCCAGGCGCTGTGACGCGACACGCTGAAAAAGTTGCGGCGCGCGGCCCAGCCGAGCGCCTTATCATTGCGCTTTCCAAGCCAAGCGCGTATATCAAGGGTCATTCCCATCATGGACGGTCGAGCCTAATGGGTCGCCAGCGCGAAGGACGCGCGGCGCCGGACGCTCCCGCCATGTTCGCGACCCAAGGAGATTCTTGATGAGCAACGCCCCCTTGATGCCGAAGGCGACGGCTGTTTGGCTCGTCGAAAACACCTCGCTGGCTTTCGACCAGATCGCCGAATTTTGTAAGCTCCATCCGCTGGAGGTGAAGGGCATCGCCGACGGCGAGGTCGCGGCTGGCATTCGCGGGCACGATCCCATTACCTCGGGCCAGCTCACGCGTGAGGAGATCGCGCGGGGCGAGCGCGATCCCAAGCATCAGCTCAGGCTCTCCGTGTCCAAGGTCGTGATGCCGGAGGTCAAGAAGGTTCGCGGCCCGCGTTACACCCCGCTGTCGCGCCGCCAGGATCGCCCCAACGCAATTCTCTGGCTGCTGCGCAACCATCCGGAGCTCAAGGATGCGCAGATCATGCGCCTCGTCGGCACCACCAAGGCGACCCTTAAGGCGATCCGCGAGCGCACGCATTGGAATTCGGCGGCGCTGACGCCGATGGACCCGGTGACCCTGGGCCTTTGCTCGCAGATTGACCTCGATTTCGAGGTCAATCGCGCCGCCAAGGACCGTCCGGCCGTCGTCGAGGATCTGGGTCAGACGCTTATGCCCGCCGCCGTCACCACTGGGCCGCGCGAGCCGGTGACGACCGAGGACGTTTTCGGCAAGCCCTCGGCTCCCCGCCCAATGGAGGAAGAGGACAATTTCGACGCCGATCGCGTTTTCGGCCGTTTGAAGGACCTCGACTTCGGCGAGTGACGGAGCCAAGGACCGCCTTCAGACGCGCCGCGAAGCGGGCCCTCCGCAGCGCCGCCGACGCGCTCGGATCGTCGCCCGATCCTGCGGCGAAGAATCCGTCTTACGTTGCCGATTGGCGAGCCAAACAGCTCCTCGGATTCTCCCGCTGGCTTGGCGCCGTTCTTTGCCGCGCCAGCTGACGCCTTCGCCGAAAATTGCATGTATAGCTGGGCGAGCCGCCGTTCGACTCCCTCTTTGGAGAGCCCGCTCATGACAGCATCCGCCTACGATCGCGAACTGGACCGCAACCCGGCCAATTTCCAGCCTCTGACGCCGCTGAGCTTTCTGGCGCGCGCGGCGGCGGTTTTCCCGGACCGGGTTGCGATCATCCATGGCGAGCGGCGGCTCTGCTATCGTGACTTTTATTCGCGCAGCCGGCGCCTCGCGAGCGCGCTCGAGAAGGTGGGGATCGGGCGGGGCGACACGGTTTCCGTTATGCTCGCCAATACGCCGGCGATGCTCGAATGCCATTACGGCGTGCCCATGACCGGCGCCGTGCTCAATACGCTCAATACGCGTCTCGACGCGCGGATCCTGGCCTTTACCCTGGATCACGCCGAAGCGAAGGCGCTGATCGTCGACCGGGAGTTCTCGGGCCTGATTCGGGAGGCGCTGGCGCTCTGCAAAGCCAAGCCCCTCATCATCGACTATGACGATCCGGAGTATAAAGGTCCGGGCGAGCGCCTGGGCTCGGTCGATTACGAAGATTTCCTTCTTGCCGGCGACCCGGATTACGCATGGGCGCCCCCGCGCGACGAATGGGACGCCATATCCCTCAATTACACGTCGGGGACCACCGGCGATCCCAAGGGCGTCGTCTATCATCACCGCGGCGCCTATCTGCTGGCGCTCGGCAATATTCTGACGGGCGATATGGGGAGGCGGCCGGTCTATCTGTGGACCCTGCCGATGTTCCATTGCAACGGCTGGTGCTTCCCATGGTCGATCTCCGTCTCCGCCGGCACGCATGTCTGCCTGCGGCAGGTGCGGGCGGGCCACATGTATGAGCTCATGGCCGAGCATGGCGTCACGCATCTTTGCGGCGCGCCGATCGTCATGTCGACGCTGCTCAATGCCAGCGACGCCGAGAAGAGGCCGTTGAAGGAGACGGTGCGATTCTTTACGGCCGCCGCGCCGCCGCCGCAGGCCGTGCTCGCCGCAATGAAGGCCGCGGGCTTCGAGGTGACGCACCTCTACGGGCTCACCGAGACCTACGGTCCGGCGGCGGTCAACGAATGGCAGGGGCGTTGGGACGCGCTCGAAGACGCTGCCCAGGCGCAGATGAAGGCGCGGCAGGGCGTGCGCTATGTCGTGCAGGAGGAGCTCGACGTCATCGACCCCGAAACCATGCAGCCCGCGCCACGCGACGGGACGACAATGGGCGAGGTGATGTTTCGCGGCAACATTGTCATGAAGGGCTACCTCAAGAACCCTTCAGCCACGGAACAAGCCTTCCGCGGCGGTTGGTTTCACACCGGCGATCTCGGCGTGATCCATCATGACGGCTATATCCAGCTCAAGGACCGCTCCAAGGACATCATCATCTCCGGCGGCGAAAACATTTCGTCGATAGAAGTCGAAGACGTGCTGTTCAAGCATCCGAAGGTCGCCGCCGCTGCGGTCGTCGCCGCGCCCGATGACAAATGGGGTGAGACGCCCTGCGCCTTTATCGAGCTGAAGGAAGGTGAGCTGGCTTCGGCCGAGGAGATCATCGCCTGGTCCCGCTCGCATCTGGCGCATTTCAAATGCCCGCGCCACGTTGTCTTCGGCGCATTGCCTAAGACATCGACCGGCAAGATTCAGAAATTTATTCTGCGCGAGAAGGCGCGAGAGATGTGGCCGAGCGGCGCGTCGACGGCGACGCTCTGAGCCGCGTTTTCTGGGACCGCTCCGACAGCGGCGCCCTTGAAGAATAAGCTTCAAAAGCAACGCAGCCAGCAATCGCTTTAGCGATTGCTGGCTGTCGACGTTTGGCGCCGCGCCGGCGGCCAGACCAGCGCAACCCCGATTGCGTCGATTAGAAGAACAGGCCGAGGCAGCCGCCCGCAAGAGCGCCGACGACGCCAGCCGCGATCGTGTTCTGCAGACCGCCGAGAGCGGCGGCAGCGAGGCCGCCGAGGATAACGGCGCCAACGCCAGCGAAGATGTAGGTGTTCGTGGTGACTTCGAGTTCTTTCTCAGCCATGAGCTTCACTCCTCTTTTTCGTTCCCGTTGCGCGCCTTATCTTTATGTTTCTGCGGCGCTTCGCCCCCGTCGTGGTGGGTGCGCGTCATTTCGACGCAGGGGAAGGTTAGCACAAGATTCCGCCTTGTCCACCCACGCCGCGCTTTTTCCGCGACAAGGTGTCGCATTGTGTAAGATATTGAGATGAAATGGCTTTCCGTATCCTGTTGCGAAGGGTTTCAAAAAAGTGGCGCTAAAGAAATTTCATGCCGCGCTGCACATTTTGCTTTTGCGACGCAGCAAGGCGGCGCGGTCTGTGCGGAGTCGTTTTCGGTCGCGGGGGGCGCTATGGTCTCTTTCATGAGCCAGATCCAAGCCGCCGACCCAGTTGATTCCGCCGCTGCCTCCAAGCGCCGATTCGGCGAGACGCTCGCGCCTTTGCGTCCGCTTCTGCCCTATGCGCTGCGTTACAAGCGCACCATCCTATTGGCTTTTGCGGCGCTGCTTCTGGCCTCCGGGGCGACATTGACGCTCCCGGCGGCTGTCCGCGGCATGATCGACCACGGCTTCTCGGCGGAAAGCGCGGGAACGGTGAACGCCTATTTCGGCGCGCTGATCGCCGTCGCCGCGACTCTCGCGCTCGCTTCCGCCACCCGTTACTATTTCGTGATGACGCTCGGCGAGCGCGTCGTCGCCGATCTGCGCGCCGACCTCTTCCAGCATCTCACCGCGCTCGACGCCGCCTTTTACGACACGGCGAAGACCGGCGAGCTGCTCTCGCGCCTCACCGCCGACACGACGCAGCTGAAATCGGCCTTCGGCTCCTCGGCCTCCATCGCGCTGCGCAATATCTTCTTGTTCGTCGGCGCGGTGGCAATGATGTTTGCGACGAGCCCCAAGCTTGCGGGGCTCGCGCTCGCGGCGATCCCCGTCATCGTGCTGCCGCTCATCGCTTCGGGCCGGGGCGTGCGTCGGCGCTCAAAACATGCTCAGGATACGCTCGCCCAGGCCGCCGCCTATGCGGGGGAGAATCTGGCTGCCGTGCGCGCGATGCAGGCCAATGGCGCTCAGGCCGCCACTGTCGCGCGTTTCGAACGCGCCGTCGAAACCGCCTATGAGGCCGCGCAGGGGGCGACGCTGATGCGCGCCTTTGTCACGGCGGGCGCCATCCTCATCGTCTTCACCAGCATCGTCGCGGTTCTCTGGCTCGGCGCGCAGGACGTGCTCGCCGGGCGAATGAGCTCGGGTCTGCTCTCGCAATTCGTGCTCTACGCCGTGCTCGGCGCCAGTTCGCTGGGCGAGCTTTCCTCCGTCTGGAGCGAAGTGACTGCGGCCGCGGGCGCCGCTTCGCGAATCGCGGAAATTCTCGCGGTGAAGCCGAAGATCGTCGCACCCGCCCATCCGGCGCCATCGCCTTCGCGGCCGCAAGGGCGCATCTCTTTGGACCATGTGAGCTTCGCCTATCCGACGGCCCCCGGCCGCTCGGCGCTACGCGATCTGTCGCTCACGATTGCGCCAGGCGAGCGCATCGCGCTGGTTGGTCCCTCGGGCGCGGGCAAATCCACGATTTTCGCGCTGCTGTTGCGCTTCTATGACGTCGACAAGGGCGCGATTGCGCTCGACGGCGTCGATCTGCGCGCGCTCGACCCGCTCGATCTGCGCAGAGCGATCGCGCTTGCGCCGCAAGATCCGGTCATCTTCGGCCTCTCGGTCTCGGAGAATATCGCTTACGGCCGCGAGGGCGCTTCGCGCGAGGCGATCGTCGCCGCCGCCAAACGCGCCCAGGCGCATGATTTCATCGAAGCGCTGCCGCAAGGCTACGACACGCTCATCGGCGAGCGAGGCGTCACGCTCTCGGGCGGCCAGCGCCAGCGCCTCGCCATCGCCCGCGCCATTCTCGCCGACGCGCCGGTGCTGCTGCTCGACGAAGCGACATCGGCGCTCGACGCCGAGAATGAAGCGGCTGTGCAGAGGGCGCTCCATGATGTGATGACCGGGCGCACCAGCATCGTGATCGCACACCGCCTGGCGACGGTGCTGGAAGCCGACCGAATCGTGGTTCTGGACGAGGGCCGCATCGTGGAGGAGGGGACTCACGCGACGCTCACCGCCGCCGGCGGGCTTTATGCGCGGCTTGCAAAATTGCAGTTCGATACGGACCGCGCCTTTGGAGCCGAAGCCGAGCCGGTCCTATATTCGCCTCATGGCGCGGGCGACTGAAGCTTTGGAGAAGCCGCCGGGCCGCGTGCCGCTGACATTCTCTCGGAGGGATGCCCGCCCGAGCGACAGGCAATCGGGCAGGCGGTCGTCGCGGCGGCGCCATTTGCCTTTGCAATGATTGATGCTATGAGCACCCGCCAACCCTCACAGGCGGCGCGCTTTCTTCTCGCCCGCCTTGCCGCATCACATAAAGGAGTTGGCCCCATGGCCCGTCTGCCCGCCACGTTGACCGAAGCGCTTACTTTCGACGACGTGCTGCTGCGGCCCGGCCATTCGCGGGTGATGCCTTCGACGGTGGACATTTCGAGCCGCCTCACCCGCGAGATCACCCTCAACCTGCCGATCATTTCCGCCGCCATGGATACGGTGACAGAGGCGCGGCTCGCCATCGCCATGGCCCAGGCCGGCGGCATCGGCGTCATCCACCAAAATCTCTCGCCCGCCGATCAGGCCGCCGAGGTGCGCAAGGTGAAGCGCTACGAAAGCGGAATGGTGGTCGATCCCATCACCATTTTCCCCGACGCCACGCTCGCCGACGCGCTCTCGCTGATGGCGTCGAACGGCATCTCGGGCATTCCCGTCGTCGAGCGCGGACCGAATGGCGTCAAGGGGACGCTCGTCGGCATTCTCACCAATCGCGACGTGCGATTCGCACAGGACAAGAGCCAGCCCATCGCCGAGCTGATGACCAAGAAGCTCGTGACCGTGCGCGAGGGCGTGCGGCAGGAAGAGGCGCAACGCCTTCTGCACGAGCATCGCATCGAGAAGCTGCTCGTCGTCGACGCCGATTATCGCTGCGTCGGTCTCGTGACCGTCAAGGACATCGAAAAGGCGACGCAGCACCCCAACGCCTGCAAGGACGCGGAAGGGCGCCTGCGCGTCGCCGCCGCCACGACAGTGGGCGACCACGGCTATGAGCGGGCGTTGCATCTCATCGACGCGGGCGCCGACTGCGTCGTCGTCGACACGGCGCATGGCCACTCGCAGGCCGTCATTGACCAGGTTGCGCGCGTGAAGCGCGAGAACAACAAGGTGCAGATCATCGCGGGCAACATCGCCACCGCCGAAGCCGCCAGGGCGCTGATCGACGCCGGGGCTGACGCCATCAAGGTCGGCATCGGACCGGGCTCGATCTGCACCACGCGCATCGTCGCAGGCGTCGGCGTGCCGCAGCTGACAGCCATCATGGAGGCGTCGGAAGAGGCGCGCAAAGCCGACGTGCCCGTGATCGGCGACGGCGGCGTCAAATATTCCGGCGATCTCGCAAAGGCCATCGCGGCCGGCGCTGAGGTTGTGATGATGGGCTCGCTCTTCGCGGGCACGGAAGAGTCGCCCGGCGAGGTGTTCCTTTATCAGGGCCGTTCGTTCAAGTCCTATCGCGGCATGGGCTCGGTCGGCGCGATGGTGGCGGGCTCGGCGACGCGCTATTTCCAAGGCGATGTGAAAGAGCAGCTGAAGCTCGTGCCCGAAGGCATCGAGGGGCAGGTGCCTTATCGCGGCCCCATCGCGCCGATCCTCTACCAGCTCGCAGGCGGTCTTCGCTCGGCCATGGGCTATGTCGGCGCGCCCACGATCCGCGAATTCCAGGAGAAGGCGCAATTCGTGCGCATCACCAACGCGGGCTTACGCGAAAGCCATGTGCACGACGTCGCGATCACCCGCGAGAGCCCCAACTATCCGACCGGGGTATGACGCGCATTGCCGGCGAGGCCGCTCCATGAGCGTCTTCTTCGACAGAGCTGGCGCAGCCTTCTTCGAGAGTCGGGCCCCGCGCGCGAAAAGCTTCAATGACGCCTGCGGCGGGGAGGAAAGCGAAGACCGCCGCAGCGATATGGAAATCCCGTCGATGCTGCCCGGGGGTTGGCTTTCATGGCGCGGCGCTCGTTTGTTTCTCGCAGCCCATGTCCGCGCGCCCCATGAGCCTGAGACCGCGCCAGGCTTTGTCATACGGGCGTAAGCAATCATCGGTTCTACCGAATCGCAGCGTAGACGCGGGCCCAGGCCGAACAGCCGGCCAGGGCTTTCGCCGTCTGATGCGTTGTGCTAGCCGAAGGCGCGAGCTTCGCGCGCCTCCGCGCAGCGAGGCAAGTCAGCTTTCAACGAAAAAGCTGCATGGGGAGGGAACCAAATGTCCGCACTTCGTATCGCCGCGACGGGCGCGATGCTGCTCGTTCCCGTATTGGCCAAGGCCGGCGACCTGCGCGCCGACGCCAATGCGGTTTTCAAGCCGATCGACGCCGCCAGCGTGAATTCCGTCGTGAAGAACAACGCCATCACGCCCGCCAAGATCGAGCTCGGCCACAAGCTCTTCTTCGATCCCCGCCTGTCGAAGAGCCAGATCATCAGCTGCAACAGCTGCCATAACCTCGGCACGGGCGGCGTCGACGCCGGCCCGACCTCGATCGGCCATGGATGGGCCAAGGGCCCGCGCCGCGCGCCGAGCGTTCTCAACGCCGTCTTCAACGTCGCTCAATTCTGGGACGGCCGCGCCGTCGACCTCAAGGCGCAGGCCAAGGGCCCGGTGCAGGCCGACGTCGAGATGAACAATACTCCTGCCGCCGTGGAAGCGACGCTCAAGAGCATGCCGGCATATGCCGCCGAGTTCAAGGCGGCTTTCCCCGATGACGCCAATCCGGTGAGCTTCGACAACATGGCCAACGCCATCGAGGCCTTCGAGGCCACGCTGACGACGCCGAACTCGAAGTTCGACAAATTCCTGGCCGGCGACGCCAATGCGCTCAACGATACGGAGAAGAAGGGCCTGCGCCTGTTCATGGACAATGGCTGCAGCGGCTGCCACAGCGGCGTGAACGTCGGCGGCAACGGCTACTTCCCCTTCGGCGTCGCGCAGAAGCCCGATGCGGCGATTCTTCCCGCCGCCGACCGCGGCCGCGCCAAGGTCACGAAGAGCGATTCGGACGCCTTCGCCTTTCGCTCGGCTCCGCTGCGCAACGTCGCGCTGCGCGCGCCCTATTTCCATAGCGGCGCCGTTTGGACGCTCGAAGAAGCCGTCGACGTCATGGCCAAGAGCCAGCTGGGCGTGACCCTCTCGCCCGACGACAATGCCGCCATCGTCGCCTTCCTGGGCGCGCTGACGGGCGATCAGCCGAAGGTGGCCTATCCGATCCTGCCCGCGCGCACCAAAGATACGCCGCGTCCGCAATAACGCTCTTACCGGCGCGCCGCCTCGGCGCGCCGGCCATTGTTTCTCTTTTCCGCGATTCTTGGTCTTTGGCGTTGATCCAGGCGCTCGCAACCTGCCTTGGCGGCGCTTTCATGATTGCGACATCGCAGATCGGCTTTGTGTGATTGGGCGCTGCCCTTAGCGCGGCGTCTGGGCGGGATAGGTCAGAGAGAACGCCGCCTCCTCCCTTTTTCCAAGCTGCCGCAGAAAGCTGGGCGGCAAATGCCGCAATCCTCTTGGCGGGGCGGATATGCGCTGCGCCATTTTTTCGCCGCCAATCGGGCGGCTTTGCGGCGTCGGCCACCTTAGATTAAGCGAATCAGTTTGTTAGGCATAGACGTGAGTCTAGGCCGCGCCCTGTGGCCCGGCTAGATAGGGTAGGGTTAAACCCATCCACTGGGGCTGCAAGGGCTATTCGATAGACAGCTTTTGGCTATCCCAAGGGGTATTGTCATTATGTTGGTGAGAGGGAATGGTTGGGCCACGCTAAACGGGGTCTGCTGGCTTGGCTCGGGAGGGCCAGGAGAGAGGCTTTGTTTAGGCGGCGACGTCGGTATTCGTCCGATAACAACAAGGCGGCCTCATTGGATGTTCGATCGTTTGGAGAAAATTTCTCTGGGATCGGAGTTCGAGAGCCGCGGCAAGAAAGGGCGGGACGGTTTT
>DATBRF010000080.1:0-4557 GCA_036560425.1 Methylocystis sp.
GGCTGCATCACCTGAAGGAGGTGAAGCGCCGGCATCTGGCTCAAATGCTTCTCGCCGTCCCGGAAGCCGCTCACTCGGCGGCCTCCCGCGATTTGGACGCGCTCACCGGCCACTCGCCGGTCAGCAGCTTCTGCATCAGGCCGCGCTTTTGTTTGACGAGGGCGTCACGTTGACGCGAAAGCAATGCGATCTCTTGGTCAGCGCTGTCCAACGCCTTCGCGATCAGGTCTTGGCGGTCTTTGGGCGGGAATGGAATTTTGATCTTGAGGAAGTCGGTCTTGTTGAGCACGCGATTGCGGCCCGCACCGCCCGGTGACGCGATCCCCAGATCGCGAATGAATCGAGGCGACCTAACCGCATAGCCAAGATAGTTGCGGTTGACCTGCTTCTGATCAATTTCAAACGTTGGGAATCTGTGCGAGACGAAGCGCCCAGCATCTTCGGGCTTTGCGAGCGCGATAGCGCCTTCCCAAGCGAAGGTGATGTTGACGATCAAGTCTCGTTCGCCAACCACATAGACCGTATCCATGTCTATCTCTTCGGGCCGATCGATCTGTCTTTGGAAGGTTCCCTTTCCGTGACTACGAATGCCGAGCGCGGTGTATGCCGTGCTCGGCGTGGGCTGGGGTCGGCTGATAGGAGAAACAATTTCGCCAATCGCACGAAGTGGCCAACGGTCCCAAGCGCCATGAGCGCGCTGCAACCGGTCGCGCACGCTCTCTTTTGCAGCGGTCAGCCGTCCAATCTTCTCGATAGCCTCATCCCAGGTTTGAAGTGTTTTGGCGATACGCCGTTGTTCGGATAGAGGAGGAAGGACAATCTTTATTCGCTCGAGGTCCGGCCGGTTTATCTTCGGCATACCCGTCCGCATGGAGGAAAGAACCGCTTCTGATACGAATTGCGGGCTCCGCATGTATTGGCACAGATAATCCCGATCCACGCGCGCGGTGTCTGGCCACAAAGGATACATGTCAGCGCTACAGACGCCGGAGAAGCGTGGAACGCAGACTTTGTTTAGATTCGGGCGTATCTTTGAATACACTATTGCATCAGCGTCAAACTGATACTTTCCTGATATTAGTCCAAGATCCTTAGCAGTTTTAAGCTCGCCAACAAGGTGATTGCCGCCCGGTTCGATGTTCTCGGGCCCCACATGTATCATTGAGGCCCAAGGTTCCTGGCGGGGGTCGGCTAGACCCGATGCGAACCTCACGAGTTTGCCAAACGGTACAAGCTTCGTATTGCTACGCATCGGCGCCGAGCTCCTTGAGGTAGCCCGCCATGCGCTTTTTCACCTCGACCAACTCGGCCTCGAGCTGCTCGATCTCGGCCTGCACTGCCTTCACGTCGATCTCGGCTTCAGCCTCGAAAGTGTCGACGTAGCGCGGAATGTTCAGATTGAATGCGTTCTCCGCGATCTCGGCTGCCGGCACGACGCGCGCATATTTCTCGACATCGTGTCGCGCCTTGAAGGTATCGACGATCTTCGCCGTATGCGCGGCTTCCAGAATGTTCTGCGTCTTGGCCTGCTTGAACTCGCGGGATGCGTCGATGAAGAGCACATCGGTCGTCTTGGCGCGCGCGCCGCCCTTCTCGCGCCGGCGGTCGAAGACCAGCACGGCGACGGGAATCGACGTCGACTGGAACAGATTCGCCGGCAGGCCGATCACCGCATCGAGCAAATTCTCCTCGATCATCTTCTGCCGAATCTTCCCCTCCGCGCCGCCGCGGAAGAGCACGCCATGCGGCACGACCACGGCGACACGGCCGAACTTCGGTTTGGCGGTTTCGACCATGTGGGTGATGAAGGCCCAATCGCCCGTGCTCTTGGGCGGAATGCCGCGCGTCCAGCGCTTGAACCGGTCCTTTGGCGCGTTCTCGGCGCCCCATTTGTCGAGGCTGAAGGGCGGATTGGCCACGACGACGTCGAACGCCATGAGGTGGTCGTCTTCGATCAGCAATGGGTTGTTGAGCGTATCGCCCCACTCGATCCGCGCGCCGTCGATGGCGTGCAGGAACATATTGAGCTTGGCGAGCGCATGCGTGCCGCCATTGACCTCCTGCCCGAACAGGGCGAAGTCCTTGCTGCCGACCTCATAGGCGGTCTCGATGAGCAAAGAGCCGGAGCCGCAGGCCGGATCGCAGATGCGGTCGCCTGGCTTCGGCTGCACGAGCTTTGCCAGCACCTGACTCACCTGAAGCGGCGTGTAGAACTCTCCGGCCTTCTTTCCGGCCTCGGAGGCAAAGCGCTCGATGAGATAGATATACGCCTCGCCGATGGCCTCGTCCTCGACCACATGGCCGGGACGCAAATCGAGCTTGGCAAAATCCTCCAGCAGGTTTTTGATGCGCCGGTTGCGATCCTTGGTCTGCCCGAGCTTCGTTTCAGAGTTGAAGCTGACATTGCGGAAGACGCCGCCGAGCTTCGCCTTGTTGGTGTTTTCGATCGCCTCCAGCGCGATGTCGACAAGTTCGCCGATATTGTCGGCGTCGCGGGCCGCGTAAAGCTCATCAAAAGTGGAGCCCTCGGGCATGACGAAGCGCTCGCGCTGCATGCGGCGCTTGACGCGCACCTCGTCGCCCTTCAACTCGCGGCGATAATCCTCCTCGTGCTGTTTCCAGACATCCGAAATGAACTTCAGGAAGAGCATGATGAGGATGTAATCTTTATATTCAGCCGGGTCGATCAACCCACGAAAGGTGTTGCAGGCCGCCCAGGCGACACGCTTGATGTCGTCCATCGAGGTCTTCTCTGCTTGGGTTTGCTGGTCAGTCATGACGCCTGTCTCTTAAACGGGACAATTTATGCATTGGTGGTTCGGTGGGGGCGCAGAAGCGTCCCCACCGAACCCGTAAGCCGGTTAGCGGTCGCCGCAGGGCGGATTGTACATGACGCGGAGCTCGCGCTCGATGCGCATGCGGCTCGCCTCGTCGCAGTAGAGCGCCGCAAAGGTGAGCGGCAGCCCCTGGCGGGCCCATGCCGGCGCGCGGTCGTGCGTCTCAACGCGGGTGCGGACCGCGCCGGACTCGCCGATGTCGACGACCTTGCGGCCGCCGCCGATGACGGCATAGACTCCGGAGCGGTCGTCCAGGAAGGCGTATGAAGAATAAGCGCCGTCGAACGTGTAGTTGCCGATCTTGATACCCATCTGTAGATTCATCCTGTTTTAGATGTCCTAGAACCATGGCCTGGGGGCGTTGACGCGCCCGTCAGACCGCTTATGAACCGGAGGCGTTGGAGCGCCTCCGGTTTTTTTCCGCGAACTTCTCGAGAAGCGCGCGAAGCTCGATGCGGCGAAGCTCGGCAAGCCGAGCCTCGATCCGCGATTGCTCGCGAAGGGTCTCCCCCAGCGCGACAATTTTGTCTTGATCCTCCAGCTCCGGAAGCAGCACCTCGAGCTGCTCCAGAGCGCTTCGCTTCAGGTTCGCGATGGTTGCGCCAGTGGCCAACTTGCGAAGCTCTGCCTGCGTACTTGGATCGTTCAGGAAATGAGCCAAATAGGCCGCCCGCATTGAAGGCTGCGGGTGCAGGATCAGCAGGCTTGCGGAGGCTACCAATTTCATGGCGGCTGCCGGCACGACCGCCGCTCGATAGGCCTGCCCACGGCACTGCAGCACCACTTCTCCCGCCGAAAGGATCTGAGGGTTCGGGAGATTGGGGATGCCCGTCACTCGCGTTACCCGATCGAGGTCAATAGCCCCGTCGACGCCGATATCGCCCGCCTGCACAACGCCGATATCGCCATGCTCCGCATGCCGAATCGCTTCCCGGAACTGGATTCCGGGGCGGATGCTGGCGACGAGACGGAGTTGCATTTTCATATTGAGTAGGCTCTTACCTGCAAGTAAGAATGATGTTCATCCTCAGTATCGCGACTCGAAGAGCTTGTCAATTAGCAGTAGGCGCTTTCCTGCTAGGTTTTTTCTAGCTGACACACAGGCGTCGGGCGCGGGCATTCAACGGCCAGCGTTGCGCAGGTCGTGGATTAACGGCAGGCAGGAGATGACGATCTTGGCAGGCGAGCGGAAGCAAAAAGGCTTTGCTCAAGGCAGGCTAATGTTCCGGCGGGCGTTGCCCCGCTTTCGAAAAAGGGAGCGTGTGGGATAAGGGGAGCCAAATGCGGCCTCGCTTTGCGCTAAGTGGTCACCATCTGGTCACCAACGAGCTGCAAGACACCGAACGAAATCTGTAACCTATTGATTTTACTGGTGCCAAGAGGGATTCTAAAAACAGCCTCAATACATTGATGCAGAATGGTTTTCTTCATTGTGAAAAAATTTATACCAACAAATATACCAACGATTTTTTTGGCTAGGGGTCAGGCGCCCCGCCGCTCCCGCGCTCATACAGGTAACGCTGAAACCCCACGAAGGCGTCACGGATCGTCGCCACCCCGCCGAGCTTCGCCGCCGCTTCGTTAGTTGAACCATATTTCAACTGGACGAGCGCGCCGAGCTTTTCTTGGTCCAGCTCTTCGTCGCCTTCCCGCACATATTGTGCCAACACAAAATCGAGGAAGGACTGGAGCTTGTCGTCGTAGGCGGCGTCGATGCGCG
>DATBRF010000081.1:0-2702 GCA_036560425.1 Methylocystis sp.
TCGCGGGGCGGCTGCAAAAGGAGGCGGGCGTCATCCACATCGTCGCCCAGCGCGTCGACGACCTCTCCGCCGATCTGCGCCTCCTGGAGGCGGTGCGCGTCTCGAAAGGCGAGGCCATGCCGAAGGCGCGCAACTTCCACTAGCGCGCTTTCCGCGGAATGCGCTCTAAGGCTAGCGGAACCTTTGAAACATTGGGTCCAAACTTCTATTCTTTCCCCATGATGTCTTCCGGAGAGATGAAGATGGACGCGCCAGTCGAACGAGCCGCCGAGCGCGTTTCTCCGCTGGTGCGTCGCGTGGTTGCGCCGAACGGCGGGCCTTTCACCTATAAGGGAACCTGCAGCTATGTCGTCGGCGCGGGCGACGTGGCGATCGTCGATCCCGGCCCCGCTGATCCACGGCATCTCGCCGCCTTGCTGAACGCGATCAGCGGCGAAAGCTTGAAATATATTCTCGTCACCCACACGCATCGCGACCATTCGCCCGCCGCGCGGGCTTTGCGGGAAGCGACCGGCGCAACAATCGCCGGCTGCGCCGCCTATGCGCCCGCAGCGTTCGACATATCAGGCCCCGGGCTCGACGCCTCGCATGACAGGGCCTATGCGCCCGACATTCTTCTCGCCGAAGGCGACCGGCTCGAATTCGGCGGCGCTTCGATCGAGACGCTGGAGACGCCCGGCCATACCGCGAACCATCTCTGCTTTGCGCTATGCGAGGAAAAGGCGCTCTTTACCGGCGACCATGTGATGGGGTGGTCGACGACAGTCGTGGCGCCGCCCGATGGCTCCATGACCGATTACATGGAATCGATCGAGCGCCTGCGAGCCCGCGACGACGAAATCTACTGGCCGGGCCATGGCGATCCGGTACGCGATCCGGCCCGCTATCTGCGCGCGATCCTGCATCACCGTCGCGTGCGTGAGGCGGCGATTCTTCATCGTCTGGCCGAGGGCGACGAAACGATCCGCGAAATGGTCGCGCATATCTACGAGAGCATCGACAAACGCCTGCATGGCGCGGCGGCCATGAATGTCTTGGCGCACCTCGAAGATTTGGTCGGTCGGGGACAGGTGCTCTGCGACGGCTCGCCCAAGCTTTCGGGAAGATATGCGCTGAGGTGAGGCGTTTATGGAACGTTCGAGCCCTCGCAAAAGTCCGCTGCTTGGACTCTAGCGCGCCTTCCGCTCGCATGGAATCACGCGAGCGACAAGAAATCGCGTTAGATCAAAAACATGGAGTCGCAAAAGTCTGCCAACTTTTTGCGGAATGCGGCCTAGGGCAGCAGGATCACCACATCGTTCTTGTGCGCGCGGCCAAGGCTCTTTCGCGTTTCTTCTTCGAGAACGTCCGCGTCGATATTTTCACCCTTGATCAAGGCGATGCGGGCTTCCCATTGCATGCGCTGGAGCTTTAGCGAATCTCGCTCGAGGCGGAGTTGCGCGAGCTTCTGCTCATATTCCTCGCCGGTCTTGAGGCCCCGCTGGCCATTAACGCCGTGCCAGACGAAATATCCCGCAACAGCGCCGGCCACGCACAAAAGCGAGACCGGCAGAATCAGAGAGCGCAGGAATAGGCGGAGTCGGTGCATGCCAAGAGGCTAGCGCCGACTCCTATCGTTAGCGTTAACGAACCGGCGACGGCGTCAGCGGCGACCGCCTCTCGCCACGCGCTCGATTTCTGCGCGCACCAGGCGCTCGACGATCACGGGAAGATTATCGTCGAGCCACTGCTTGAGCATCGGACGAAGCATTTCCTGCGCATATTTTTGAAGAACGCCGCTGTCATTGATGATCATGCTTGTGGCGAGCGCCTGAAAATGCGAGGCGACGCAGGAGGCCGCGTCGGCCGAGACGAGAGGCGCATTATCGCCTTCGTCATCGTCGATCTCGCACGCTTGTTCGGCTGCGGACTCCTCTTCTTCGTCGCAGGCGACGGATTCCTCCACCAAATCTTCTTCTTCCGGCGCCGGATCTTCGATCTCGACCGGCTCCGGCGCCGCCCGGACGGCGGGACGCAAAGGTCGAATCTCGGCCATCGGCGCAGGTTGCGGCGCGCGCGCTTCGTTCATGGAAGCCGGCTGCTGCGGGTCCCCGTCGCTCGAAGCAGCCGAATAGCCGCCGCTCTGTGACGCGGGCGCGCCATCCTCGGCGACGGAGCGCTCCGCCTCGCGACGCCGGCGCACGCCGGGGAGCGAGTCGTCATCGGCGATAATGCGACGGATGGAAGCGAGAATTTCCTCCATCGACGGCTCGTGCGCACGCATCTCTTCTTGGATCGAGGGCGACGGGGCGGAGGCGTTCACTGCGCTCATGGAGTGCTTTCTCGAAAAGGTTAATCATGTGTCGCCGCGAGTGGGCCAATCATTCTGTGACTGTTCACAGCCCGCGAATCAACAAGTCGTCAGTAAATTCCACACCTTTCCAAGCGCAGTGTCACCATTCGAACGACTCTTCTTGCGATCTCCCCGGTGGATTTTTCATCCTGTCGTGCGCGCCGGCTTTGCCTATCTCCCGTCGGGGGTGTCGGTCCCGATCCACTTGGTTTTGACCTGCTCGTAATGGACGTCGGGGTCGTAGAGGGCGACGTCGAGGTTGAGCGTCTGCGCCGAGAGGCGGCCGATCGAGCCCAGCGCCGCATAGGACGCCACCACGCGGTCGCGCTGCGCGATCACCAGCCCCACGCGCGCATTGAGCAAAGCGAGC
>DATBRF010000082.1:0-23516 GCA_036560425.1 Methylocystis sp.
TAGGCGCCTGATCGGGGCGCTTTCCCTCGTTCCCATTGGCCTCGGCGTTCTCGCAGACCCGGCGGCGGCCGGTCCCGCCCGGGCCGCCACGCCGCCCGCCTCGGCTTTCGACGGCCAATGGGTGATCGACGCCACGACCTCAAGCTTTTTTTGTCCGGTCAAGAGCAAGCGATTGGTCGCGATCGTGCATGGTGGGGAGGTGGCGAAGCTTTCGGGCCTGCCCGGAACGGCCTCAGGCCGGGTCGGCCCCGCCGGCGACGTCGCCATCAACTTGCGTGTGTTCGGCGTTACCGCGACCGTTCGCGGCAAATTGATCGGCGCGGCTGGCGCAGGCGACTGGTCGGCCAATAGTGTGATATGCGGGCGGGGCGACTGGCGCGCTCATGCAGGAAACTGAGTTCGAAATGCTCATCGACACCCATTGCCATCTGGATTTTCCCGATTTCGCGCCCGAGCAGGCCGATATTGTCGCGCGGGCAAAGGCGCGGGGCGTCGGTCGGATGATCACCATCTCCACGCATCTGTCGCGTTTCGATCGCGTCAAGGCCGTGGCGGAGGCCTATCCGGACGTATTTTGCACGGTCGGGACGCATCCGCATCATTCTCATGAGGAGGCCGAGCCGACGGTCGAGCAGCTCGTGACGCTCTCGCAGCATCCCAAATGCGTGGGGCTCGGCGAGGCGGGGCTCGACTACCACTATGACCACGCGCCGCGCGACGTCTCGCAGCGGGTGTTCCGCACCCATATCGCCGCCGCGCGCGAAACCGGCCTGCCGCTCGTCATCCATACGCGCGACGCGGACGAAGACTGCGCCGCGATCCTGCGCGAGGAAATGGGGAAGGGAGCCTTCCCGGCCCTGCTCCATTGCTTCACATCGAGCCGCGCCTTGGCGGAAACCGCCGTGGAGCTCGGGCTTTCTATCTCTTTTTCCGGCGTCGTGACCTTCAAGAATTCGGCCGAATTGCGGGAGACCGCCAGGGCCGTGCCGCTGGAGCGCATGCTGGTCGAGACCGACGCGCCTTTCCTCGCGCCCGTGCCCCACCGGGGCAAGCGCAATGAGCCGGCCTTCGTCGTAGACACGGCGCGCATGCTCGCGGAGATCAAGGGCGTGTCGGAGGCCGAGCTCGCCCGCGCCACGACCGAAAACGCGCTGCGGCTGTTCAGGAAGATGCCGCCGCTCGAGGCGGCCGCGTGACGCTCACGGTCACGATCCTCGGCTGTTCCTCCTCGGGCGGCGTGCCGCGCGTCGGGCAGGGCTGGGGCAAATGCAATCCGCATAACCCCAAGAACCGGCGGCGGCGTTGCTCGATCCTCGTTTCGCTCGGCGACGCCTCGGCCAAGACCCAGGTGCTGGTCGACACGGGCCCGGATTTGCGCGAGCAGCTCATCGATGCGGACGTGAAGCGGCTCGACGCGGTGCTCTACACCCATCCGCACGCCGACCACACGCATGGCATCGACGACCTGCGCGGTCTCGTCATTCTCAACGGCCGGCGCATTCCGGCCTATATGGACGAGCCGACGTCACGCGAGGTCACGCAGAAATTCGGCTATATCTTCGCAACGCCGCCCGGAAGCCTGTACCCGCCCCTGATGATCGAGCATCGGCTGCATCCGGGGCGGCCGCTGACGATCGAAGGCCCAGGCGGCGCCATCGAGGCCACGCCGTTCCGCCTGGATCACGGCGATATGGACGCGCTCGGGTTCCGTTTCGGGAATATCGCCTATACGCCCGACCTGCACGCCATCCCGCCGGAAAGCGCACGGTTCCTTGAGGGCTTGGACCTCTGGATCGTCGACGCGCTGCGCTGGCAGCGACATGGGACGCATCTCTCCGTCGAACAGGCGCTGGCCTATATCGATCTCTACCGCCCGAAACGCGCCGTGCTCACCGACCTTCATGTCGATCTCGACTATGACGCGCTGGCGTCGACGCTGCCGGCCAATGTCGAGCCGGCCTATGACGGGCTGCGGATCGAAGTATGCGCGGAAAGCCCGACGCTCGCCTAAGCGAGCGATCGCGCGTGTTTTGGTTCCATAATATCGATTATGCGAATCGTGAATGTAGGCCCTAACGAGATACGGCGGGCATGCGTGGATGAGCGACAAAGAAGTTTTCGCGGCTTACTATTTCTTGCGCAGACATCACGGCCGTATCGGTCATTTTCTCTCGATCTGACGCTCTCCTGGCGGGAAGCCACTCGATCAGCACATTCGAAAGCGTCCCGCACATTTTGTCGCCTTTGATCGAGAAGCGGCATTTTATTTGGCGCGCGTCGGCGATTCGAGACGCCGCTTCCTCCTCTCCGCCCGGAAATCGGGGCACTGGAAATCGGGGCATTGGTGCGCGCCTCGCGTTCTGTGCGCGAAGCCTCTGAAATAGCGCCATATCCGGCCAGCAGGAGCGCGGCATTTCTTTGGTTTTTTCGATAGGTCCACGAAAATCTCTGGCCAGAACGGTCAAAAATCTGCTAAAAGCCCTTTCGCGCGGGACTATATGGCATTCAACTGGCAACATCCCATCTCACCGAAGCGGTCGCATTTTTCGCGCCCGAACGGCGCTGCATGGGCGCACGCGTTTGGCATAAGAGTCTTGCCTTTTTTGGCGGAGACGAGCAGGTAGACATGAGCAAAGGTAGAGATTTCCGGGGACCCCGTAAGCGTGGGTTCGACGACGATGGTCCGTATGGCTACGATGCGCCGCGGCCGAGTCGCTCTCCGAGGTCGCCGTTCGGCGGCGGCGGAGGATTCCCGGATGCGGCGCCCCCTGTGATGAGCAACGAGCCGGCTGTCGACGCCGTCGTGAAGTGGTTCAAGTCGGACAAGGGGTTCGGCTTCGTCGAGCTGGCCAATGGCACCGGCGACGCCTTTCTCCATATCGGCGCCGTTCAGGCGGCGGGCTATGAGTCGTTGCCGCCCGGCGCGAAGCTGCAGGTGGTCGTGACGAGCTCCGTCAAGGGGCAGCAGGTTTCGCGCATTCTGGACGTCGATCTCGCCGGGGCAGCGGAACGCGCTCCGCCGCCGCCTCCCCGCGGCGGTGGTTTTGGCGGCGGCTACGACAGCCCCCGTCCCCGGCGTCAGGCGCCCGACCCGTCGACCGCCGTGCCGGTCTCCGGCAAGGTCAAATGGTTCGACGAGACCAAGGGCTTCGGTTTCGTCCAGTCGAACGACGGCGGCAAGGATGTCTTCGTCCATATTTCGATCCTCGCCCCTTCGGGCGTGAGCCGCCTCCTCGAGGGCCAGCCGGTGACCATGCAGGTCGTGGACACTGCGAAGGGCCGCGAGGCTTTGTCCATCGTCCTGGATTGATGATTGGAGCGCCGCAGACTGCGGCGCTCTCGTCCCATTGGCGAGCCCGAAGGCTTGCGGTCTAGACGCCTTTGACCGCGAGCCTTCGGGCTTGCTGCGTTACGAGCCGAACATGCCCGAAAAAATCGAGCGTCTCGTCGAAATCATGGCCGCCCTGCGCACGCCGGGATCCGGCTGCCCCTGGGACCTCGAACAGGATTTTCGCTCGATCGCCCCTTATGCGATCGAGGAGGCCTATGAGGTCGTCGAGGCGATCGAATCTGGCGATCTCGACGAGCTGAAGGACGAGTTGGGCGACCTTCTGCTGCAGGTCGTTTTTCATTCCCGGATGGCGCAGGAGCAGGGCGCCTTCGCCTTTCCGGACGTCGTCGCCGGCATCTGCGAGAAGCTGGTGCGCCGCCACCCGCATGTCTTTGGCGCGGGTGAATCGCTTACGTCGGCAGGCGTAACGGCGCAATGGAACGAGATCAAGGCCGCGGAAAAGGCGGCCAAGGGCGCCCCTGCCCCGGCGAGCCTGCTGGATGGCGTTCCGCTCGCCCTGCCGGCGCTTTCGCGCGCTGTGAAGCTACAGCAGCGGGCTTCGAAGGTTGGTTTCGACTGGAATGACGCCGCCCATGTGATGGGCAAAATCCGCGAGGAAACCGAGGAAGTGGCGGCGGAGCTCGCCGAGCCGACGGCAAACCTCAAGGCTATCGAGGAAGAGATCGGCGATCTGCTCTTCGTCGTCTCCAATCTCGCGCGCCACGCCGAAATCGATCCGGAGCAGGCGCTGCGCGGCGCCAACGCTAAATTCGAGCGCCGCTTCCACCATATCGAGCGGCGTTTGGCGCAGATGGGCTCCTCGCCAGAGGCGGCCTCGCTCGACGAAATGGAGGCGCTTTGGGTGGAGGCCAAAAATCTGGAGAAGGCCAAAGCCTGACACTGGCCCCGTCATAACCGATGGTTGCTGCTGCACGGAGATCCTACCCGGCGGCCTTAGGCCGCCGACCTCCCCGTAAAGGGGAGGTATTTGAAGCTAACGACGCCGGATCGCCATTCACCCGATTCACCCCGGGGCGTCCGCCTTCATTCGTCCCTCGTTCCGCGAGCGCATGAAAACTTCAACGAAGTGCTATGGCTTTGCCTTAATTTAGATGTCTCGGCGCGCTAAAGGGCCCGGACAACCATGGAGGCCACCATGTCCGACGCGCCAACCCCATCCCGCTACAGCGCGCCCGCGCAGCTTTTCCACTGGCTCACTGTTCTATGCGTCGCGGCGACATGGACGATCGGCACTCTCCGCGATGATTTCCCCAAGGGGTCGATCCGCGATATGGCCACGTTCGTGCACGTGAGCCTGGGTGAATTGATCGTGCTGCTGCTCGTGCTCCGAATCGTGTGGCGCTTCCTTACCCCTACCCCTCCGCTCGAGCCGACGGGTCTCGGGACGGCGGGCGAGGTCCTGGCGAAGCTCGGCCATCTCGCCATCTATGGTCTGCTGCTCGCGGTCCCCGTGGTCGGCGTGGTGATGGTCTTCCATGGCGGCAAGCCGCTGCCGCTCTTCGGGCTTGCCGAAATCCCCTCGCCGTGGCTCCAGAACCGCGAGCTGAGGCACTATTCCAAGGAAATCCACGAGCTTCTGGCAAATTTGCTGATGGCGGCGGCGGGGCTGCATGGGGCGGCGGCGTTGGCGCACCACCATGTGCTGAAGGACCGCACGCTGAAGCGGATGCTGCCGGCTGTTCTCATTGGGGATTAGAGCGCATCCCGCAAAAGTTGACAGACTTTTGCGATAAGAATGCGCTCCGGATTTTTGATTTTGCGCGATTTCTTGTCGCCCGCATGATTCCATGCGAGCGGAAAGCGCGCTAGCGGTCGCCGCCCATTTTCAGGACAATGACGCCGGCGCCGATCAGCAGCATGCCGGCGATCTCCATCGTCCCGAGGCTCTGCCGGTAGAAAACCCATCCGATGAGGGAAATAAGCGCGAGGCCAACCCCCGACCAGACGGCATAGGCGACGCCGAGCGGGATCGCCTCCAGCGTCAGCGAGAGGAAATAAAAAGCCGCGCCATAGCCGGCGACGACCGCGATTGAGGGGAGCGGATTGCGAAAGCCTTGCGCCGCCGGCAGTGCGGAAGAACCGGCGACCTCGGAGAAGATCGCGATGGCGAGATAAAACCAATGCATGCTCAACTTCTTTTCATTGCAGAGAGGCGGAGGGATAGCGCCGCTTGACCTCGTCGACGCGCTCGGCCGGGACGCGCACGACGAGGCGCGCGCCGCCGTCGTCCCGTGTCTCACGCGAAAGCACCTCGGCGTGGGCATGAAGCCAGGCGAGCCCCTGCCCGTCTTCCGGTCGAAGCTCCAGCGCGAGCGTTATGCGGCTCTCGGCGAGCTGGGCCTCGATGCGCGCCAGCAAGTCGCCGAGCCCGTCGCCCGTAAGCGCCGAGACCAGCGCCGGGCGCCGTTGCGGATCGAAGCCCCGCGCAGCGACCCGCATGGCGTCGAGGCGGTCGGCATCGAGAGAATCGATCTTGTTCCAAACCTCGATGATGCGGCCCTCGGCCTCGCCCTTGAGGCCCAGCTCTTCGAGAATCGCTTCGACATCGCGCGCCTGCGCCTCGGAATCCTCATGCGAGACGTCCCGCACATGCAGGATGACATCCGCAAGAGTCACCTCTTCGAGCGTCGCGCGGAAGGCGGATACGAGCATGGTGGGGAGGTCCGAGATGAACCCGACCGTATCCGAGAGCAGCACGCGCGCCCCATGCGGCAGGCGGATTTGCCGCAAAGTGGGATCGAGGGTTGCGAAGAGCATGTCCTGCGCAAGCACGTCCGCCTTTGTCAGGCGATTGAAAAGGGTCGATTTTCCGGCGTTTGTATAGCCGACGAGAGCCACCACGGGGTAAGGAACCTCGCGCCGGGTCTTGCGATGCAGGCCCCGTGTGCGCTTGACCTTGTCGAGATCCTGCTCGATGCGGCGCATGCGCTCCTCGATCAGGCGCCGGTCGGTCTCGATCTGGGTTTCGCCCGGGCCGCCGAGGAAGCCAAAACCACCGCGTTGACGCTCGAGGTGAGTCCATGAACGGACGAGGCGCGACTTCTGATAGGCGAGATGGGCGAGCTCTACCTGCAGCGCGCCCTCCTTGGTGCGGGCGCGCTGGCCGAAAATCTCCAGAATCAGCCCTGTGCGGTCAATGACCTTGGCGCCCCAGGCTTTTTCGAGGTTGCGCTGCTGCACGGGCGAGAGCTGGCAGTCCATGCTGACGAGCCCCGCCTCCTGCGCCTTCACCGTTTCGGCGATCTCCTCGACCTTGCCCTTGCCGAGATAAGTCGCGGGCCGAACGTCGTTCAGACTCACCGGAATCTCGCCGACAACGTCGAGATCGATCGCCTGGGCAAGGCCCACGGCCTCCGCAAGCCGCGCCTGTGGGTTGCGTGAGAGCGCGGCCGGACCACGCGAAACGTAGGGCCCAACCACGACCGCGCGCGTTCGGCCACCGCCGAGCGCGCCTGCGTCAATCGAATATTCGCCGTTCAATCCGCTTATCTTTGCTTCTCCACGCCCTCGTCCTCCCCAGGCTCGAACATCTGAATCGGATGTCCGGGCATTATAGTGGAAATGGCGTGCTTATAGACGAGTTGCGAGTGCCCGTCGCGGCGCAGCAGAAGGCAGAAATTGTCGAACCAGGTGACAATGCCCTGCAGCTTGACGCCATTGACGAGGAAGATGGTGAGCGGGACCTTGTTCTTTCGAACGAAATTGAGAAATGTATCCTGCAGATTTTGCGAACGCTCCGACGACATCGGCTATCCTGTTCTATTCTTGTTTGAGCCGAGCGGTGTGAAGCCGCCCCCCGCGGTCATGTTTTTTTGGCCTCCGCGCCGCCATTAGAACCCCTCGAATGTCAGAGCGCAAGGCGGAAGTCATTTTGAGAGCAAGTTAATAACCGCTACTGGCTGAGGGAGGCGCTCTCTTTGGTTAAGACAGGCGGCGCCACACGCGCGGCTGTTTGAGCCGGCTCCCCCTTGAGTCGCTGCAATTTTTGCGTGCATGCGGCGGGTCTTAAAATTCTTGAACCTTGTTCGCGCGTCGCGCAATCCGACGTTTCCGGCCGACCGCCAACCTTCGGGCTTGCTTTTGAAATGCGAGCCTGGAGGCTCGCGATCCATTTGCGGATCGCCAAGCTTCTTGTGCGACGCAAGATGACTCTTTCCGCTGGATTGGCGCCGGTCTCATGGGAGCCGGCGCTTCGCCCCAAAACGCGAGGGGGGGGGAACAGAACTCACCCTCGGGGACGAGGGCCGAGATCCCAGAAAGCCGCCTAGCTCTTCGTTCTGCAATCGCCCCCAACAAACCTCCATCTGTAGGGCCGAGCTCAAGCGATCCCTTACAGATATGAAAGTTAACCAAGAAGTTCACCAAAAAGACGCGCAGGGGTACGCCTCCTACCGCAGGCTAATCTTTAGGAAGAACATTAACTTAAAGTTTTATCGCACTGAAATCATTGCTCAATCGAGAGCGACTTCAACTTCCTATGGAGGGCAGACCTCTCCATTCCGATGAACTCGGCCGTCCGCGAAATATTGCCCGAGAAGCGGTTCAACTGAGCCACGAGATATTCGCGTTCGAAAACCTCGCGGGCTTCGCGCAGCGGGAGGCTCATCAGCTTTTCGCCCCTCACCCCGGCGGGCGTCGCCGGGACAAGCTCGCCGACGTCGGGCGGTAGCATCTCCGCTGTGATCACGGCGCCGGGTTCGCCTGTGGTCAGGATCATCAGCCTTTCGACATTGTTCTTCAACTGGCGGATGTTTCCAGGCCAATCGTGCAACTGGAGAACGGCGAGCGCGTCTTCGGAAATGTTGCGCCGCGGCATCCCCGATGCGAGCGACATGCTCTCCATGAAATACTCGATCAGGGCGGGAATATCCTCGCGCCGTTCGGCCAGCGAGGGCACCCGGATCGGCACAACCGCAAGTCGATGGAACAAATCCTCGCGTAGCGTCCCCTCTTCTATCGCCGCCGAGAGATCGCGCGCGGAGGAGGAGATGACGCGGACGTCTACCTGGACCTTGGTCGTTCCGCCGACGCGCTGAAAGGTCTGGTCCACCAGGACGCGCAGGATCTTAGCCTGCGTGTCCTTGGGCATGTCGGCGATCTCGTCGAGGAAGAGCGTGCCGCCATGGGCCTCTTCCAGCGCGCCGATCTTGCGCTCGCCGTCCGGGCCCTCCCGGCCAAAAAGCTCGATCTCCATGTTTTCCGGCGTGATGGTCGCCGAATTGATGACGACGAAGGGGCCGCCCGCGCGCTGCGACGCCTCATGGATGCAGCGCGCCGCGAGTTCCTTGCCCGTTCCGGGCGCGCCGGTGATCAACACGCGGGAGTTTACCGGCGCGACCCGGGCAACGAGCTGTTGCAACTGATGGGTCGCGGGGGACGACCCCACGATTCGATCGAAAGCCCCTGCCCGCTGGCGGAGCGCCGAGAGCTCGCGGCGCAGCTGATAGGCTTCCAGCGCGCGTTCGGCGACGAGCACCAGACGATCCGCCTTGAAGGGCTTCTCGATGAAGTCGTAGGCCCCCATTTTGATGGCGCTGACAGCTGTCTCAATGTTGCCGTGGCCGGAAATCATGACCACGGGCAAGCCCTTGTGCTGCTTCTGGATGACCTCGAGCACCTGCAGCCCGTCCAGGCGCGAGCCTTGCAGCCAGATGTCGAGGAAAACCAGATGCGGGCGGCGCGCGGCGATCGCGGCCAGCGCTTCGTCGGCGTTCTTGGCCGTGCGCGCGCCGTGGCCCTCGTCACCCAAGATCCCTGCAACCAGCTCGCGGATGTCTTCTTCGTCGTCGACGATCAGAATGTCGCTCGCCATTACGTCCCGCCCGTTTGAGAGGAGTTCGCCATTTCCGGCTCGTTAGACTCGACGCCGCCTTCGGCCAGCGGCAGCAGGAGCCGCACGCAGGCCCCACGGCCAACCGGCGCGTCGAGAAGCTCCAGCCGTCCCCCGTGATCCTCTATGATTTTGGCGACAATGGGCAGACCGAGCCCCGTGCCGTCAGCCCGCGTGGTCATATAAGGCTCGAGCAGGCGCTGCCGGTTCATCGCCGGGAAGCCCTTACCATTGTCGATGATGTCGATCTCCGCCATGCGCTCGCGCACGGACAGGCGGATTTCCACCCTGCCCTTGTCCGTGGCGTCCTGCGGCTCGCGCGCGGCGATGCCCTCTATGGCGTTCTTGACGATATTGGTCAGCGCCTGGGACAGCAGCCGGCGGTCGAATTGCGCCTTGATCGGCGTCTGCGGGTAGTTTTCGACGATGTCGACGTCGGCGTTGCCGACCCGCATCAGGAAAGCGACCTGCCGCGCGCATTCGTTGAGATCGTCGCGCGTCGGCCGCGCCTTCGGCATGCGGGCGAAGGAGGAAAACTCGTCCACCATGCGCTTGATGTCGTCGACCTGCCGCACGATCGTGTCGATGCATTGGTCGAAAACGTCCCGATCCACCTGGATCAGCTTGCCATATTTTCGCTTGAGGCGCTCGGCGGAGAGCTGGATCGGCGTCAGCGGATTCTTGATTTCATGAGCGATCCGGCGCGCCACATCGGCCCAGGCGGAGGTGCGCTGGGCCGTGACGAGATCCGTGATGTCGTCGAGGGTGACGACGAAGCTCGGCGCGCCATCGTCGGCGCGCCGCGCCGAGGTGACGCGGATGTTGAAGGTGCGCTCGGCCGAGCCGCGCTTCATGGTGACCTGGCTTTGCACGGCGCGCGGGAAAAGCTCGACGGCGTCGCTCAGGAGCGGCGCGATCTCCGGCATGACCTCGGCGATGCTGGCGCCGACGGTCGCCTGCCCCTTGGCGTCGTTGAGCGACAATTCCTCGGCCGAACGATTGAGAATCGTCACGATCCCGTCGGAGTCGACGCCCATGACCGCCGCCGGCACGCCGGCGAGCACGGCCTCGGTGAACTCGCGGCGCTCGTCGTTGATGCGGTTGGCCTCGAGCAGGCGGCTCTGCTGGAGATTGAGCTCGGTCGTCATATTGTTGAAGACGTCGCCGAGACGCGCGAGTTCGCCATGCGAGCGGTCGACCTTGACGCGCACATGCAGATTGCCCGCCGAGACTTGATCGGTCGCGGCGATGAGCGTGCGAATGGGGCTGACCAGACGGTCGGCGAAATCCAGGCCGAACCACACCGAGGAGAGAAGCATGATCGTGGTCAGCAGCGCATACATCAGCACGAAGGCGCGCTGAACGGCGACGCGGTAGCTGTCGAAAGCGTCGTAATTGCTGATCAGGGTCTGCGCCTGCTGGGGAAAGTCGATCGCGAAGGGGTCGATCGGGCGGGTGACATATAGAAAAGTGTTTTCGAAGGCGTGCAGCGCCCTCAGCGCGACGAAGCTCTTGCCTTCGTCGATCATCAGACAGAGCGGCTCGCCCTTGCGGGCGTTGTCGAATTCCTGCTGCGGCGGCGCGATGACAATCGCCGAGCCGTTCTGGCTCACATCGACCCGGTCGATGACCTGACCGTTCGAGGTCACGAGCGCCGCGACGGAAAAGCCCAGAAATTTCGCGCGGGAGTCAAAAATCTGGTGGAAATACTTCCGGTCGGTAATGAAGAGCACCCGCGACCGGTCGAGGTCCGAGGCGGTGAGCTGCGCCTCCTGAAGCAGCGCCTGGCACTGGCTCGATTGAAAAGCCTCCGCCGCCTGGGCGGTGTTGTGCACGAAGACCTTGACGCCGTTCATGAAGGCCGGGTTCAACGCCCGCTCCAGCGTGAGCGATCCCGCGACGGCGAGAAGAATTGCCGGAATCAACGCGATGACCGAGAAGAATCCTACGATGCGGACATGGAGCCGCGCCGCCGCCTCGCCGCGCCGCCAGACGCGGTAGAGCCGCGAGGCCTTGGACACGACCATGACCAGCAGGACGCCGACGAAGAGGACATTGGCGACGAGAAGCGGGATGAGCCGGTTGTCGGTCGGCGAGAGGACGCCGAATTCCGCGGAGACGAGAAAGGTCGCGAGCGCGCATCCGACCGCGCCGATGGCCACGACCGGCCCGAACCAGGCGCGGACGCCCGCGCCTTTGCCGCTATCGGAAAGTGCTTGCTCGCCTGTCTGGCTCATGGGGGTTTTATAGGCCGGGGGCGAGACTGTTGCAAATGTGCAACGCTTTGGCTTGTGGACGGCGTGGCGGCGTGGCGGCGCCCTCATCCCAACCACTCAGCGCCCCTTTCTGGCCGGCAGGAACGCAAGCACAAGTTCCGCGATAGTTCGCCAGTCTAAACATTCGACTTGCAAAAAAAACCACTCACTCACTGCGATTCAGGAGAAGCCGATGATTAATGGCGTCTACGGCGTTCGGGGCAGCTACGCCCCCCAGATGATGTCCGGGGCGAGCATGCGAATGCCTCCCGCGCAAAAGATGGCGAATCTATTCGACAAGATCGATGTTTCGGGGACGGGTTCGATCACCAAGAGCCAATTCGTGCAGGCCTTCCAAACGATGAGGCCGCCGGCGAGTTTCAAGGCGATGGGCGCCGACGCAATCTTTTCTGCGCTTGACCCGAACAACTCGGGCTCGGTGTCGAAGCAGGCCTTCGTCCAGGGAATGACGAATCTTATGGCGCAGTTTCGGACGGCGAATTCTTCTGGCGCTTGACCCCGTCGAGATCGAGGCCGTTTAGCGCGCCATTTGCGCCAATATAAAGATGAGGGAGCGAGGTCGTGTTCAACCACGCCGCTCCTTCTTCGCCTTTCAGCATGGCGATCGTCGCCGTCAATCCAGCCTCCAAACACGAATCCGCCAGGACGGTCACTGAAAGCGGCCCGTCTACGGGCCAGCCCGTTCTGGGATTGAGGATGTGACCATAGCGTTTCCCGCCCAATTCCCAGAACCTCTCGTAATTTCCACTGGAGGCTATGCCGCCGCGCTCAACGAAGAGCGTTGCAATCGCTGCGTCTGGTCGATTGGGATCGCGAATCCCGATTCGCCACGGCTCTCCATCCGGATGAGGACCGATCACCGTCAAGTCCCCTCCGAGGTCGACGACGCCGCTGTCGATGCCATGTTCCACCAATTTGCGCGCGGCAAGATCAGCGGCATATTCCTTTCCAATGCCGCCGAAATCCATTTGCATGCCGGGCTCCGAGAATGTCAGCCACGGGCGGCGCCACTCGACCTTGCAAAGACCGACGCAGCGCAGCGCCGCGGATATTTCTGATCGCGTAGGAACGCTTTTTCGTTTGTCGTTCCAAACCGTTCGCAAGACGCCGGAGGTGATGTCGAACAACCCATCCGAGCGGTCATAGGCCGCGAACGCAATGTCCAAAAGGCGGGAGGTCTCCTCATCAACCTCGATGGAGTCGCCCAATCGAGCGGCGGCGTTCATGGCGCAGGTTATGTTGCCGGTAAGATAGCGGGAGTAAGCTTGTTCGATCCGTTGGACCTCCCCGATCGCCGAACGCGCGGCTCGAGCTGCATGCTCATGGTCAGCTGCGTATAGTCTCACCTCGCAGGGCGAGCCCATGGCGTCGAAACGGAATGAATGCGCGCCTTCGGTCAAATCGAGACAGCTCCCCGAGGCGCCGGATCACCACAGGTAAATGAGAGGCTGCTCAGCGGCCCCACAGACTATGCGAAAAACGCCGACGTCTGAAGGTTCGACGCCTGAAGAAGCAAGTTCTGATCGATGCTGATGACGCCATCCGTTCCTGCCATGGACGCGTCAAGCAACACGGCGTTTGGAGCACTGGCTCCCGTGTATGAGGGGTTGTTCGGGTCGTTGTTGTTGGCGTCGTACATCGCCGCGAAGCGTGAGATGAAATTCTGGAGTTTCTGCGGGTCCTGGAAGTCTTTGATATTCAGTTTGGCGCTGAGGAGAGCATATTGAGTGTCGACTGGCTCCGCAGAGGTCAATGGCGAAATGCCGAGGGCTGTTTGCACGACCGTGAGAAGATTCTTGTCGGCCAGAATGCCGTAGACGCTGGTGACGCTCGGCGCCTTCTGCTGGAAATAGAGCGCAAGCTGAACGCCGGGATTCTGCTGGCCCTGGTCTGTCTCGAGCGCATTCTCGGTGTAGCGGTTGATGACATTCGTCACCAGGCTGGAAGAAGCGGTGGCGCTTGCGCCATTGTCGGCGAAATCGAATGCCTGGGCGAAAGCGAGAATGTTGGGATTGTTGAGTGTATGCGCCAGCGCCTTATTGCTGGTGACGCCCTGTTGCAGCACCTGCTTCATTAGGCCCTTAGCGTAAGTCATATCGCTAAGCCCGAAAGCGTCCATCGCGTAATTGAATAAACGCGGATTATTGATGAGATCGTCGGCGGTTTTAACCTTGCCGATGTTGTCCTGGAAATATTTCGTCTGAATCGAAACTTCCGGTTTGCTCGCGGTGATCGCCTGCCACTTGCTCAGGTTGTTGGAAATCTGCAAGTAGGTGGAGATTGTCGACACGGCATGGCCTCGAAGTGAATTTCCCAGAACTAAAACGCACCGGGTGTTAATCGGCCCTTTCTATCGCGACGACATATTGCATCCAGCAATGATCCGGAAATAAGCAATATGCCTTGGCGAGACTCGGACGCAGACGCATAAGGCCCCACCATGGAACCGCCCTTGAGACAAGGCGCCCCTCACCTTGGCGACCGCATCAGCCTGATATCCAAATCGTTCACCTTCTTCCTCAGCGTATTGCGGTTGAGCCCCAGAAGCTCCGCCGCCTTGATCTGATTGCCGCGCGTCGCCGCGAGGGCTGCCGAGATCAGCGGGATTTCTATCTCGCGGATGATGCGGTGATAGAGGCCGGGCGGCGGCAGATTATCGCCGCAGTCGCGGAAGAGCTTGGCGAGATGCTGCTCGACGGAGTTCGAGAGCGTCTGGCCGTTCTCCAGCTCCCTCCCCGGCGCGGCGCCGGGCGCGGCGGGCTTCTCCATCGTCGCCTGACGCAGCTCGTGGTCAAGCTCGGCCTCGACGAGCTGATCGGAGATCACTTCCTGGGGATGCAGCGCCGCAAGGCGACGGATGAGATTCTCCAGCTCGCGGATATTGCCGGGCCAGCGGTATTTCTTCATCCGGTCGAGCGCCGCCTGCTCGATATATTTCTGCGGCAGGCCCTCGCTCGCCGCCATCTTGAAGAAATGGTGGACGAGGTCGGGAATATCCTCCGCGCGCTCGCGCAGCGGCGGCAGGCGCAGCGGCACGACGTTCAGCCGGAAGTAGAGATCCTCGCGGAAGAGCCCCTGCTGGATCAGCCCGCGCAAATCCTTGTTGGTCGCGGCGATGATGCGGACATTGGTCTTGATCGGCGTGCGCCCGCCGACCGTCGTATATTCGCCCTGCTGGAGCACGCGCAGCAGCCGCGTCTGCGCCTCCATCGGCATGTCGCCGATTTCGTCGAGAAAGAGCGTGCCGCCCTCGGCCTGCTCGAAACGGCCGGCAGAGCGCTGGTTCGCGCCGGTGAAGGCGCCCTTCTCATGGCCGAAAAGCTCGCTCTCGATGAGGTCGCGCGGGATCGCCGCCATGTTCACGGCGACGAAAGGCCCCTTCTTGCGCTTGCCGTAGTCGTGAAGCGCGCGCGCGACGAGTTCCTTGCCTGTGCCGGATTCGCCGTTGATCATGACCGTGAGGTCGGTCTGCATCAGCCGCGCGAGCGAGCGGTAGATCTCCTGCATCGCCGCCGAGCGGCCGACGAGGGGCATTCCCTCCATTTCTTCCGGCGCGGGCTCCTCGGCGCTCTTGCGCGGCTCGGCCATGGCGCGGCCGACAATGCCGACAAGCTCCTTCAGATCGAAGGGCTTTGGCAGGTAATCATAAGCGCCCCTCTCCGACGCGCGGATCGCGGTCATGAAGGTGTTCTGCGCGCTCATCACGATGATGGGCAGCTCAGGGCGCAGTTTTTTTATGCGCGGCAACAGCTCGAAGGCGTTTTCATCAGGCATGACCACGTCGGTGACGACGAGATCGCCCTCCCCCGACTGCACCCATCGCCAGAGAGTCGCAGCCGTGCCTGTCGTTCGAACTTCGTAGCCGGCGCGCGACAGCGCCTGGGCGACAACGGTGCGGATCGCCGCGTCGTCGTCGGCGACAAGGATTTCGCCTCTCATCATCGAGCCATTCTCCCGCGCTGGCGAAGCGTCATGAACCGCCTGCCTCCTTCTTTTCCGAAGATTTGGCGCGATACATGGGCATCAGAATTCGGAAAGTCGTGCGTCGCGGAAGGGAGTCGCATTCAATAACGCCGCCGTGGTCGTTGACGATCTTGGCCACCAGTGCAAGACCCAGGCCAGTCCCGGAAGATTTCGTCGTGACAAAGGGGTCGAAGAGATGCGCGGCGATGTCGTCCGGCACGCCGGGGCCATTGTCGCGCACGCAGAATTCGAGCGGCAATCCAACCGGGCTGCGCGCGCCGAGCGCACGCAGACTCACGCCCGGTCGAAAGGCTGTGGAAAGCTCGATTTCCCCGTCGACCGCATCGCCGATCGCCTCGGCGGCGTTCTTCACGAGATTGAGAAACGCCTGCACGAGCTGGTCGCGGTTGGCGTATACGGGCGGCAGCGAGGGATCGTAATTCTCGACGAATCTGATCCCGCGCGCGAAGCCGCTCTGGGCGACCCGCTTCACATGATCCAGCACGGAGTGAATATTGACGCGCTCACGCTTTAGCGGCCGCGCGTCGGAGAAGACCTCCATGCGATCGACGAGCCGCACGATGCGGTCGGTCTCCTCGCAGATCAGCTGCGTCAGCGCCCTGTCCTGGTCGGAAAGGCCGCTCTCCAGCAATTGTGCGGCGCCGCGAATTCCCGACAGGGGATTCTTGATTTCATGCGCCAGCATCGACGCGAGCCCGGAGACCGAGCGCACGGCGCCCCGATGGCTCAGTTGCCTGTCTATTTTATCGGCAATTGTACGTTCCTGCAGCACAACCAGAACGAGGCCTTCCTGCTCGGCCAGAGGCGCGCAATGCAGGTCGACCCGGCGATCGCCCTCCTGCCCCGGCCGGCCGAGATCGACCTTGTATTCATTGATCGCCATCCCCCGGTCGCGCACATGCTGGATCAGGGTCAGCAGCGGCGAGCCGAAAGGGAGCAGCCGGTCGATTTTCTGGCCGATCAGCAAAGGCTTGCCGAGCTCGAAGAAGCTCTCCGCGGCGGCGTTGGCGTCCTCGATCACGTCCTCGCGCGACACAGTCAGTATGGCGTTGGGCAAGGCCTCCAGCACGCAGCTGCGACCGCGCTCGTCGACGATCTTGAGCGGAGTAAAGTCGCCGCGCCGGATGTCGTCGCGTCTGTCGCGATCCGAAAGACTCATGCGGCGACCTCTTGTCTTTCCAAGAATATGGCGTCGATGAGCCGAAACGCCTCCCAATGGTCGTTCGCGGTGACAAGCGCGCGCCGAAGCTCGGCGATCTCGGCGCAAGCCGGTCCGAAGGCTTCATCCACATAGGCGGCGAGATGCTTGCGGGCGTGGCGCAGCCCGGTCCCGGCGCCCATTTGCGTCAGCAGCCCATCGAGATGCTCGCGCGCAAGAGCGCCGCGCTCGGCAAGCGGCGGCGGGGCGCGTTTGTCGCCCGTGGCGAGAAAATGAGCAATATCGCCGACGAGCCAGGGACGGCCCTGTGCGGCGCGGCCGACCATCACCGCGTCGGCGCCCGATAATTCCAGCATTCGCTCGGCGTCCTCCACCGAGCGGCAATCGCCGTTGGCGACAACGGGAAGAGAGACCGCTTGCTTGACGGAAGCGATCGCTCCCCAATCGGCGCGACCCGTGTAGAACTGCTGGCGCGTGCGCCCGTGCACCGTAATCAACGCGGCGCCCTCGGCCTCGGCCCGGCGCGCGAGCTCGGGCGCATTGCGGGAGGCGTCGTCCCAGCCGAGCCGCATCTTCACGCTGAGCGGGACGTCGATGGCCGCACGGGCGGCGGCGATGAGCGCTGCGGCCTGGTCGAGATCGCGCATCAGCGCCGCGCCGGCGAGGCCGCCCGTCACCCGCTTGCAGGGGCAGCCCATGTTGATGTCGATCCAATCGGCGCCGGCTTCCTGGGCGTGGCGCGCGGCGGCGGCGATTTCTCTCGCGCAGCGCGCGGCGATCTGGATCACGCGCGGCGCCGAATTTGCGATGCTGGAGGGCGTCAGCCTCAATGCGGTCTCGCGGTCGCCCCGCGCGACGCCGGCCGCCGTGATCATCTCGCTGATGGTCACGCTGGCGCCATAGCGCTCGGCAATCCGCCGCATGGCTGGATCCGTGACGCCCGCCATAGGCGCAAGGAACGCGCGACCGGACAGTCGAATCGCGCCGATCCGCAACGCCTCGCGCTCACTGTCTGAGCCTAATTTTTTAGCAGCAATCATCTTGCGTACAGTATAAGCAGAGGGCTTCGCAGTTGCAACATAGCATTTCGCTGCAGTCTTTTCGCATTTGACGCGATGGCCCAAAAGCGACAGAGGAGCGGCATGGTTGCTGAAACAAAGATCTCCATCCTGGTCGTCGCCGGAGGGCGCGGCTCTCGCGCCGGCGAAGGTTTGCCGAAGCAATATCGGCCGCTCCGCGGCAAGACCGTGCTCGCGCGCACGCTGGCGGCGATGCGGGCCGGCGCGCCGGACGCGACGCTGAAGGTCGTCATCCACCCGGACGACCACGAGCTCTACGCGCAAAGCGTCGCCGAATTGGGCGCGCAGGAGCGCGCCGCCCTCTCTCAGCCGGCGCTCGGCGGCGCCACGCGGCAGGAGAGCGTGCGCAACGGGCTGGAAGCGCTTGAGCGGGACGGCGCGCCCGACATCGTCCTCATTCACGACGCCGCACGGCCTTTCGCCAACCCCGCCCTCATCGCCCGCGCCGTGCGCGCGGCCTGCGACCATGGCGCCGCCGTCCCCGGCGTGCCGCTCAACGATACGGTGAAGGAGATCGACGCCTCGGGCTTCGTCGTCGCGACGCCCGACCGCGCGCGGCTGCGCGCCGTGCAGACGCCTCAATCCTTCCGCTTCCCGCTCATTCTGGAGGCGCATCGCACGGCGGCGAAAGCGGCGCGCGAATATACCGACGACGCCATGATCGCAGAAGCCGCTGGCCACGCCGTGCATGTCTTTCCCGGCGATCTCGCCAATTTCAAGCTGACGACCCCTGAGGATTTCGCGCGCGCCATGGACCAGTTGACGCCCCCGCCCCCCAATGACGATTTGCGTAATTTAACAGATGTTCGAACGCGGTATAATTTAACAGATGTTAGAACTGGCCAGGGCTATGACGTCCACGCTTTCGCCGAGGGCGATCATGTCTGGTTGGGTGGCGTCCCGATCGCCCATAGCCATTCGCTTGCCGGCCATTCCGACGCCGACGTGCTGATGCACGCGATTACCGACGCGGTGCTCGGCGCCATCGCAGAAGGCGACATTGGCGCGCATTTCCCTCCCTCAGACCCCGAATGGAAAGGCGCGGCCTCGTCGATCTTTCTCGAGCACGCCTGCGAGCTCGTGCGCGCGCGCGGCGGCGTGATCGCCCATATCGACGCGACGGTGGTCTGCGAAGCGCCCAAGGTCGGCCCGCATCGCGACCCCATTCGCGCGAGCCTGGCGAAGATCATGGGGTTGGACATCGGCCGCGTGGCGATCAAGGCGACGACGACGGAAAAGCTGGGCTTCACCGGCCGGCGCGAGGGGATTGCCGCGCTCGCGCTCGCGACCGTGAGATTGCCCGAGTAGCAGGAACGCGCGCGCGGCCTCTCTACGGTTTCCGCGAGAGCGGCGCGCGCCGCGGCTACGTCTTTCCCGACGCGCCAAAGTCCCGATCGAATACAGAGCAAAAATAATCCTGGTTTCGCCCTAGATTCCCGACGCTCGCTCGAGCGAGCGCCGGGGAGTGACAGCGAACCAATGGACAGGATTACGCATGATTTCGCTAACGCGCTTTTCACTTCGTTTTCGGCAAACCGGAGACAATTCACCCGACAAAGCCCAATGTATCGCGCGAAGTGGGCACGAGCCGCGTATTTTACTGGAGTATTTTCATGCCCCGGGACGGCATGGCCATTTCGACCGCCGCCGCCGCGCGCGTCGATTGGGTCGATTACGCCAAGGGCTGGTGCATCATACTCGTCGTGACAATGCATTCGACGCTGGGCGTCGAGGCGGCTATCGGCGAAGAGACTTGGCTGCACGGCTTCATCGAATGGGCGCGGCCCTTCCGCATGCCGGATTTCTTTCTTGTCGCGGGTCTCTTTCTCTCGCACACGATCGATAAGCCCTGGCGCGATTATCTCGACCGCAAGGTTTTTCACTTCGCCTATTTCTTTGTGCTCTGGACGTTAATTCAGGGGGCGCCCAAGCTGGCGCTCGCGGGCGGCGATCCGATTTCGATTATGCGCGATCTCGCTTTTGCGATGATTGAGCCCTTTGGAACGCTATGGTTCATCTATCTGCTGCCGATCTTTTTCGTCGTTACGAAGCTTTTGCGCCGCGTGGCGCCGCAAGCCGTGCTCCTCGCCGCTTGCGCCTTGCAGATCGCCAATCCTGAGACGGGGTCGATAGTCATCGACGAATTCGCGGCGCGCTACGCGTATTTCTACGCGGGCTATCTCTTCGCGCCCCGGATTTTCGCCTTTGCCGAAATTGCGCGTTCCAAGCCTGGCTGGACGATCCCTGGTCTCTTCGTCTGGGGCGTCACAAATGGGCTCGCTGTGCGCGAGGGCTATGCGGCTCTGCCCGGCGTCTCGCTCCTTCTCGGATTCGCCGGCGCGGCGGCGGTGGTCGGATTTTCCGCCCTTCTCGCGCAAGCGCGCATGCTGCCGCAGCTGGCGTGGCTCGGCGCGCGGTCGATTGTCGTCTATCTCGCCTTCTTCCTGCCGATGGCGGCGACGCGGTTGGCGCTTGTGAGGACCGGCCTCATTTCAGAGGGGGGAACGATCGCATTGATTGTCACAGCCGCCGGCGTAACTGTTCCAATAATTGTTAGAACACTGACGCAATCGACCCCGTTCTCATTTTTGTTCGAACGACCGGCGTTCTTCCGGAGAAGGACCGGAAGCCGGCCCGATCGCTCTTCCGCCACCGCGCCTGAGGGCCCCGGCCCATCGGCCTGCCGGAGCCGACGGAAGTGTAGGCCGCCTCGCAACGCGCCTTGACAACCGACGATCGCCGTCGCCGTTTGGAGGGCCGGCACGATCCCGGCGCATCGAGGCTACCGGATGATCCGCGTCACCCCTTCCATCTCGCTGGACGACTCCGAGATATCTATGGAGTTCCTGCGCGCTTCCGGGCCCGGCGGCCAGAATGTGCAAAAGGTCGAAAGCGCCGTGCGGCTGCGCTTCGACGTGCGACGGTCGCCTAATCTTACCGAAGCTGTGAAGATGCGGCTGGAGCGGCTCGCGGGTTCCCGCCTGACCAAGGAAGGCGAGATCGTCATCGAGGCGCAGCGCCATCGCACGCAGGAACGCAACCGCGCCGATGCGCTGGAGCGGCTCGTGGACCTCATCCGCGAAGCGGCCGCCCCGCCCCCGCCGCCGAGGCGCAAGACGAAGCCGACGCTGGGCTCGAAGATACGGCGGCTCGAAGGCAAGAAGCTGCGCGGCGGCGTGAAGGCGCTGCGCGGCAAACCGGCGCAGGATTAAACATGGAAAACACGAAAAACGTAAGAGCGATTACGGTTATCGTAAAAGCAAAAGAGCGTGGCTGGCGCGTGTCGACGGCTGAATCGTGTACAGGCGGGCTCGTCTCGGCGGCGCTGACCGGCATCCCCGGCGCGTCGGAGGTTTTTGACCGCGGATTCGTCACCTATTCCAACGCCGCAAAAACCGAGATGCTCGGCGTCCCCGAAGCCCTGCTTGCCGCCCATGGGGCGGTCAGCGCCGAGACGGCGCGCGCCATGGCGGAGGGCGCGCTCGTGCATTCGCAGGCGGATGTCGCCGTGGCCATCACCGGCGTCGCCGGACCGGGTGGCGGCTCCCCGCAAAAGCCGGTCGGCCTCGTACATTTCGCCTGCGCCAAACGCGGCGGCGATGTCGCGCTCCTCGAGCGGCGCTTCGGCCCTCTCTCTCGGGACGAGATCCGCAGCGCCGCGGTAGATCAGGCGCTCGATCTCATGATCGAGTCGCTGAGCTAATCTAATATCGTTCTTTATTTGGTAGCGCCCGATACTCTTGCCAGACAGCGACCGCTTCTGGCCTCATGATTTGGGCTACGCTGATTGACCGCTTATCAAGCGGGTTCTTCATATCCTGACCTATCGCGTAGTCATCGAAAAGATCCTTGTAATCCATCCACGACGCCGCGTAGAAAATCTTGCCGATCCTCGCCCAATAAGCAGTAGCGTAACACATTGGGCAGGTTTCGCAGCTCGTAAATAGGGTTGCGCCGCTTATATGCGGAGATCCGACTTTCTTGCACGCAGCCCTTATCGCGTTCACTTCGGCATGTGCGGAGGGATCGTTGTCTTTAAGCACGCTATTTCCCGAGGCGGCAAGGATTTCGCCGTCCTTTACAATCACTGCGCCGAAAGGACCCCCGGTCCTGTCGATAACACCGGCTTGACGCATAAGCTTTATCGCCTGCGTCATGTATTCGCGGTCCGTTTCAGTCACTTCCGACGTCGCGTTGCTCTTGCGCTCCTTCGCAACAACTTCAGCGCCTCCCACGGTAGCCGCCGTGAGAATCGCAGCGCCTTTTGTCAGGAACTCCCTGCGTGGAGTCACGACAACCGAAGAAAACAGCTTGTCCAGCGACGAAACAGGATCATTTTCATCTTGCATCGTTAAAGCCCCTCTCCGGCCCTTATAAATATTATTTTGGCGATTATGACTGTAACTTGATTTATGTCATGCGACAAACGCTTATTTTAAAGCGAGCGCGGTCTACTATGGGCGGTGGGTCTGTCGCGACGCCAGAACGTCTACCCGGCAGACGTCGCTTTGGTTTTCCCTGTCGCAAAAGCGGGGAAGCCCCGCAAATACCACATCCCGGAACAGCCGCCCGTCTCCGCCGAAGCAGCGTTGGCCAGCGCCAATGGCAAAAGGTCAGTTGGCGACGGGGCACGGAACGCCGGCTGACATGTCTCTTCGCGGCTCGCCGAGTCCGCGTTGTGGATGGCCATAAACATCGCATGCTCGACAATCGTATGCAGTGCATGCCCGGCGACGGGGTCTGGCTCGTCGGCGAACGCCGATCGACCGGGGAGCAAAAATATTATGTGTCGAACTTGCCGCCTGATGCGAACCTCAAAACACTTGCCGCGACGATCAAAGCCAGACGGGTCTGTGAGCAGGGCGCATCAACAGCTCAAGGAGGAACTCGGCCTCGATCACTTCGAAGGTCGATCATGGACCGGTTTGCACCGACGCGCGTTGATGACGATGATCGCCTACGCCTTCCTCCAGTCTCGACGCCTCAAAGTTGCGGGTCGGAAAAAAAAGAGTCGGGGGACCGCCGCCACAACCAAGCATGCCCGCCATCCGACAGGCCATACTCGACCTCTTCGCGCGGCCTCCGCGGCATGCGCGGACAAAAACCGAAGGCTCCGAACGCGATTGGCGACGCTCCCCTTAAGAGGAGCGGCCCTTGAGCATGAGATTATTCAGCAGCGCCCATAGACCGCGTCCGCCCGGCTCACGAAGGCGTCGGCATATTTCTGAAAAGCCTTGTCGAACATGGCGCCCATGACCAGCCCCAAAGCCATGCTCTTGAACTCATAGGCAATGAAAAACTCGACGGTGGAGCGCGGCCGCCCGTCGGGCCCTGGCGCCTCCTCGCGGAAAGACCAGCGATTATCGAGCTTGCGAAACGGGCCGTCGATATAGGCGACCCTCACCTCCAGCTTGTTGGAATCGCACGTCACGCGACTCGCATATCGCTCGCAGATCGCCTTGAAGCCGACTTGCATCTCGGCCACGACCTCGACCACGCCCGGCGCGACCTCTGCGCGCTTGCGCACCTTCATGCCCTCGCAGAGCGGGACGAATTTGGGATAGGCTTCGACGTCGCAGACGAGCGCGAACATATCCGCGGCGCTGTGCGACACATGGCGACGAGTGCGAAAGCTTTTCATGAGGCTGGGCTTTTAAGCTATTTCCCCGCCCGATGGAACGCCGCTGCGTCAGGGCCGCAGGGCGGAGTCATAAATTGTTAATGCATTGAGCGGGCCGATGGATTCAAAAGGCGCCGGGGAGGAAACCGGCGATGGGCGTGAATTTTTTGGATTACATGAAGGGGGTGGAGGATGGCCGGATCGCCGGCATGACGA
>DATBRF010000083.1:0-22195 GCA_036560425.1 Methylocystis sp.
CCCAGACCCAGGGCCGCACCAACTACTCGATGGAATTCGATCACTACAGCCAGGTGCCGCAGAACATCGCGGACGAAATCAAAGCCAAGTACGCGTAAGCGCTAGACATTCAGTACACGGAGATAAATCATGGCGAAGGCCAAATTCGAGCGTAACAAGCCGCACTGCAATATCGGCACGATCGGTCACGTGGACCATGGCAAGACGTCGCTGACGGCGGCGATCACCAAGGTTCTGGCGGAGTCGGGCGGCGCGACGTTCACGGCCTATGACCAGATCGACAAGGCCCCCGAGGAGCGCGCGCGCGGCATCACCATCTCGACGGCGCATGTCGAGTATGAGACGGCCAATCGCCATTACGCTCACGTCGACTGCCCCGGCCACGCCGATTATGTGAAGAACATGATCACCGGCGCCGCGCAGATGGACGGCGCCATTCTGGTCGTCTCCGCCGCCGACGGTCCGATGCCGCAGACCCGCGAGCATATTCTGCTCGCCCGCCAGGTCGGCGTGCCGGCGCTGGTGGTGTTCCTGAACAAGGTCGACATGGTCGACGATCCGGAGCTGCTCGAGCTGGTCGAGCTCGAAGTGCGCGAGCTGCTGTCGAAATACGAGTTCCCCGGCGACGATATTCCGATCACCAAGGGCTCGGCTCTGGCGGCGCTCGAGAATAAGACGCCCGAGATCGGCCATGACGCGATCCTGAAGCTGATGCAGACGGTCGACGAATATATTCCGCAGCCGGAGCGTCCGAAGGATCAGCCCTTCCTGATGCCGGTCGAGGATGTGTTTTCGATCTCGGGCCGCGGCACGGTGGTGACGGGCCGCATCGAGCGCGGCGTCGTGAAGGTCGGCGAGGAAGTCGAGATCGTCGGCATCCGCCCGACGACCAAGACGACCGTGACGGGCGTCGAAATGTTCCGCAAGCTGCTCGATCAGGGCGAGGCGGGCGACAACGTCGGTTGCCTGCTGCGCGGCACGAAGCGCGAGGACGTGGAGCGCGGTCAGGTTCTCTGCAAGCCGGGCTCGGTGAAGCCGCACACGAAGTTCAAGGCCGAGGCCTATATTCTGACGAAGGAAGAGGGCGGCCGTCATACGCCGTTCTTCACCAACTATCGCCCGCAGTTCTACTTCCGCACGACGGACGTGACCGGCATCGTGACGCTCCCCGAGGGCGTCGAGATGGTGATGCCGGGCGACAATGTGACGATGGAGGTCGTGCTGATCGTTCCGATCGCCATGGAAGAGAAGCTGCGCTTCGCTATTCGCGAAGGCGGCCGCACGGTCGGCGCAGGCGTAGTCGCGAGCATCATCGAGTAATTGAGCGAATCTGGACCGCGAGCCGGGAGGCTCGCTTGTGAAAAAAAGACTGCGAGCCTCGCGGCTCGCGGTCCCGGAGCGATCAAGATGGATCGCGGTCCCAAAGGGTGAAGCAATGAACGGTCAAAATATCCGGATTCGCTTGAAGGCGTTCGATCACCGGATTCTCGACACGTCGACCAAGGAGATCGTCTCCACGGCGAAGCGCACTGGCGCTCAGGTTCGTGGCCCGATTCCGCTGCCGACCAGGATCGAGAAGTTCACGGTGAACCGTTCGCCCCACATCGACAAGAAGTCGCGGGAGCAGTTCGAGATCAGGACGCACAAGCGCGTTCTCGACATTGTCGATCCTACCCCGCAAACGGTGGATGCGCTGATGAAGCTCGATCTCGCCGCCGGCGTCGACGTCGAGATCAAGCTCTAAGAACGGACTGGGCGGCGCCGCTTCGAGGCAGCCGCTTTTCGAAGGAATATTGAACATGCGGTCGGGCGTCATCGCGCAAAAGGTCGGAATGACCCGCGTCTTCACAGAGGCGGGCGAGCATGTGCCGGTCACGGTGCTGAAGCTGGACGGCTGCCAAGTCGTCGCTCAGCGGACCAAGGAGAAGAACGGCTACACCGCCGTTCAGCTCGGCATCGGCCGCGCCAAGGTGAAGAATGTGTCGAAGGCCGAGCGGACGCGCTTCGCGGCGGCGAGGGTCGAGCCCAAGTTGAAGCTCGCCGAATTTCGCGTCAATGAGGAAGCGCTGCTTCCGGTCGGCGCCGAGATCACGGCGGATCACTTCGTTGTCGGCCAGTTCGTCGACGTGACGGGCACCACGACAGGCAAGGGCTTCGCGGGCCCGATGAAGCGTTGGGGCTTCGGCGGCTTGCGCGCCTCGCACGGCGTGTCGGTCTCGCACCGTTCGCATGGTTCGACCGGCGGCCGTCAGGATCCCGGCAAGACCTTCAAGAACAAGAAAATGGCCGGTCATATGGGCGTTGACCGCGTGACTACGCAGAATCTGCGCGTCGTGCGGACCGACGTGGAGCGCGGCCTGCTGCTTGTCGAGGGCGCGGTTCCCGGCGTCGCCGGCGGCTGGATTTACGTCCGCGACGCGGTCAAGCGCGCGCTCCCCAAGGACGCGCCGCAGCCGGGCAAGTTCCGTCTGGCGGAGAACGGCGGCGCCGAGCCGGCCACCACTCAAGAAGAAAATAAGGAGGACTGAGCCGTGAAGATCGACATCACGTCGTTCGACGGCCAGGCGGCCGGTTCGATCGAGCTTTCCGATGAAGTCTTCGGCCTCGAGCCGCGTTCGGATCTCATCCACCGGATGATCCGCTGGCAGCTCGCCAAGCGCCGGGCTGGCACCCATGCGGTGAAGAACCGCGCGGACATCGCCCGCACAGGCAAGAAGATGTACAAGCAGAAGGGCACCGGCGGCGCCCGCCACGGCTCCGCCCGCGTCCCGCAGTTCCGCGGCGGCGGCCGCGCCTTCGGCCCGCAGGTTCGCAGCCATGCGCACGACCTGCCGAAGAAGGTCCGCGCCCTGGCGCTGAAGCACGCGCTCTCGGCGAAGGCCAAGGACGGCGGCATCATCGTCTGGGAGAAGGCGGAGCTTGAGGCCCCGAAGACGAAGGTGCTCGCTTCCGGCTTCGCCAAGACCGGCCTGCAGAACGCCATCATCATCGTCGGCGGCGCGCCGCAGGAGAATTTCGCCCTCGCCGCGCGCAATATCCCGCAGATCGACGTGTTGCCGGTCGAGGGCGTCAATGTTTACGACATCATCCGTCGCGAGAAGCTGGTCCTGACCCGCGAAGCGGTGGACGCGCTGGAGGCGCGCCTGAAATGAGCAAGGACGTGCGCCACTATGACGTGATCGTCGCCCCGGTCATCACCGAAAAGGCGACCATCGCCTCGGAGAACAACAAGGTGGTCTTCAAAGTCGCCAAGACCGCGACCAAGCCGCAGATCAAGGCGGCGGTAGAGGGTCTTTTCGACGTGAAGGTCGAATCGGTCAACACACTTGTCCGCAAGGGCAAGGTGAAGGCGTTCCGCGGCGTGCGCGGCAAGCAGAGCGACGTCAAGAAGGCCGTCGTGACGCTCGCCGAAGGCCACAAGATCGACGTGACGACGGGACTGTAAGGAAGGCTTAGAGAACCATGGCGCTGAAGACATTCAAGCCGGTCACGCCGGGCCTTCGCCAGCTCGTCATCGTCGACCGCAGCGATCTCTATAAGGGCAAGCCCGTCAAGACCCTCACTGAGGGCAAGACGTCCAAGGGCGGCCGCAACAATCTCGGCCGCGTCACGGTTCGCTTCCGTGGCGGCGGTCACAAGCAGGCTTATCGCCTGGTCGACTTCAAGCGTCGCAAGGTCGACGTCGCCGGCAAGGTCGAGCGTCTGGAATATGACCCCAACCGCACGGCCTTTATCGCGCTTATCCGTTATGCGGACGACACGCTCGCCTATATCCTCGCGCCGCAGCGCCTGTCGGTCGGCGACGAGGTGATCTCCGGCAATCAGGTCGACGTCAAGCCGGGCAACGCCATGCCGATCGCCAATATACCGGTCGGCACAATCGTCCATAACGTCGAGATGAAGATCGGCAAGGGCGGCGCGATCGCGCGTTCGGCCGGGACCTATGCGCAGATCGTCGGCCGCGACCAGGGCTATGTGATCATCCGCCTGAACTCGGGCGAACAGCGCCTGGTTCACGGCCAGTGCTTCGCCACCATCGGCGCGGTGTCGAACCCGGACCACATGAACACCTCGATCGGCAAGGCCGGTCGTTCGCGCTGGCTCGGCCGTCGCCCGCACAACCGCGGCGTCACCATGAACCCGATCGACCACCCGCACGGCGGCGGCGAAGGCCGCACCTCGGGCGGGCGTCATCCGGTTACCCCCTGGGGCAAGCCGACCAAGGGCAAGAAGACCCGCAGCAACAAGTCCACCGATCGTTTCATCGTGTCCTCGCGGCACGTCCGTAAGAAGAAGGGCTAATCCATGGCTCGCTCGATTTGGAAAGGCCCGTTCGTCGACGGCTATCTGCTGAAGAAGGCGGAAACGTCGCGCGCCTCCGGCCGCTCCGAAGTCATCAAGATCTGGAGCCGCCGCTCCACCATTCTGCCGCAGTTCGTCGGATTGACCTTTGGCGTGCACAACGGCCAGAAGCATATTCCGGTGTCCGTTTCCGAAGACATGATCGGGCACAAGTTCGGCGAATTCGCTCCGACGCGCACCTTCCATGGCCACGCGGCGGACAAGAAGGCGAAGAGGGGCTAAGCTATGTCGAAGGAAGCCAATCCGCCCCGCATCGCGGAGAATGAAGCGCGGGCCGTCGCGCGCATGATCCGCGTATCGCCGCAAAAGCTCAATCTCGTCGCCCAGCTCATCCGCGGCAAGAAGGTCGACCGCGCGCTCGCCGATCTGGAATTCTCCAGGAAACGGATCGCGCATGAGGTCAAGAAGACGCTGGAAAGCGCTATCGCCAACGCCGAGAACAATCACGGGCTCGACGTCGACGATCTGATCGTCGCCCAGGCCTATGTCGGCAAGGCGCTGGTCATGAAGCGCTTCCACGCCCGCGCTCGGGGCCGGGCGAGCCGGATCGAGAAGCCTTTCTCGAACCTCACGATCATCGTTCGCGAAGTCGAAGCGACCGCCTAAAGGATAAAAACCATGGGTCAGAAGGTTAATCCGATCGGGCTGCGCCTCGGCGTCAATCGCACCTGGGACTCGCGCTGGTTCGCCAACAAAGGCGAATACGCCAAGCTCCTGCACGAGGACATGGCGATCCGCGAGGCGGTGGCGAAGATGCTGAAGCAGGCCGCCGTCTCCAAGATCGTCATCGAGCGCCCGCACAAGAAGTGTCGCGTGACGATTCACTCCGCCCGCCCCGGCGTAGTGATCGGCAAGAAGGGCGCCGACATCGACAAGATTCGCAAGCTTGTCGGCAAGTTGACGGGCAGCGAGGTCGTGATCAACATCGTCGAAGTGCGCAAGCCCGAAACGGAATCTGCGCTCGTCGCCGAGTCGATCGCGCAGCAGCTTGAGCGCCGCGTGGCCTTCCGCCGCGCGATGAAGCGCGCCGTTCAGTCGGCCATTCGTCTCGGCGCCCAGGGCATCCGCATCAACTGCTCGGGCCGTCTTGGCGGGGCGGAAATCGCTCGTCTCGAATGGTATCGCGAGGGCCGCGTGCCGCTGCATACGTTGCGCGCCGATGTCGATTACGGCGTCGCCACCGCGCATACCGCCTATGGCGCCTGTGGCATCAAGGTCTGGATCTTCAAGGGCGAGATTCTCGAGCACGATCCGATGGCGTCCGAGCGTCGCGCGGCGGAGCAGGCGTCTTCCGGCGACCATGGCGAACGTGAACGCCACGAGCGCGGGGATCGCGACCGCCGTCGCCGTGAACCGCGCGAACCCCGCGGCGACGCAGCCTAAAGGCGCAACAAACGATTTAAAGAGCACCCATCATGCTGTCACCCAAGCGCACAAAGTTCCGCAAGGCCTTCAAGGGCCGCATCCACGGCGTCGCGAAAGGCGGCTTCTCGCTGAACTTTGGTCAGTTCGGCCTGAAGGCGCTCGAACCCGAGCGCGTCACCGCGCGACAGATCGAAGCGGCCCGCCGCGCCATGACGCGCCACATGAAGCGCGCCGGCCGCGTCTGGATCCGCGTCTTCCCTGACGTGCCGGTTTCCACCAAGCCGACCGAAGTCCGCATGGGTAAGGGCAAGGGCGCTCCCGATTTTTGGGCCGTGCGCATCGCGCCCGGCCGCATCATGTTCGAGGTCGACGGCGTTCCGGCGGCGCTGGCCCGCGAGGCGCTGACGCTGGCCGCCGCCAAGCTGCCGATCAAGACCCGCTTCATCGAACGAATCGCCGAGTAATAGGGAGGACGAGATGAAATCCAAGCAGCGCCTCTCAGACATCAAGGCGATGACCGAGGACCAGCTCAACGACGAAGTGCTGAAGCTCAAGAAGGAGCAGTTCAACCTGCGCTTTCAGCGGGCGACCGGCCAGCTCGAGAACACCGCCCGCGTGCGCGTCATTCGCCGCGACATCGCCCGGGCCAAGACCATCGCCGCGCAGAAGCGCAACGAAAAACAGGGTTAAAGAGCGCCATGCCGAAGCGAATTCTCCAGGGCGTCGTCGTCAGCGACAAGCAGAGCAAGACCGTGGTCGTGAAGGTGGAGCGCCGCTTCACGCATCCGCTGTTTCAGAAAACGGTGCGCCGCACCAAGCACTATCACGCGCATGACGAAAACGGCGCCTTCAAGGTGGGAGACACGGTTTCCATCGAAGAAACCGCGCCAATCTCAAAATTGAAGCGCTGGCGGGTTGTGCAGGACGACGCGAACGCGTAAATACTCCGCTCGAGCCGGGTCATAGAAGGGTCACGAGCCCTGTCGGGACCCAACCGCTCGAGCCCTTATAAAAAAGCTGGCGCGCTTCTCGATCGCATAACCCATGCGATGGGGAAGCGCGCTGGAAGTTGGAGACAACAGGTTTTCCGGACGAAGTCGGCGATCGCGATTCTGCGGCGCCGAAACCAGATCGGAATGAAAGGCGGGTAAGCCATGATTCAGATGCAAACAAATCTCGACGTCGCCGATAATTCCGGCGCCCGCCGCGTGATGTGCATCAAGGTGTTGGGCGGCTCGAAGCGGAAATACGCCGGCGTCGGCGACATTATCGTCGTCTCGATCAAAGAGGCGATTCCGCGCGGCCGCGTGAAGAAGGGCGACGTGCTGAAGGCTGTCGTCGTGCGCACCTCGAAGGACATCAAGCGTTCGGACGGTTCGGTGATCCGATTCGATTCCAACGCCGCGGTGCTGATCAACAATCAGAAAGAGCCGATCGGCACGCGTATCTTCGGGCCGGTGCCGCGCGAGCTGCGCGCCAAGAATCACATGAAGATTATCTCGCTCGCGCCGGAGGTGCTGTAATGGCCGCCAAGATCAAGAAGGGCGACAAGGTCGTCGTTCTCGCCGGCCGCGACAAGGGCAAGACCGGCCAAGTGCTGAGCGTGAACCCCAGCGAGGGACGCGCCGTCGTCGATGGCGTCAATATGGTCAAGCGCCATCAGCGCCAGACGAAGGACCGTGAGGCCGGCATCATCAACAAGGCCGCGCCGATCGACCTTTCCAATCTCGCGATCGCCGACCCGAAGGACGGCAAGGCGAGCCGCGTGGGCTTCAAGATTCTCGACGACGGCCGCAAGGTCCGCGTCGCCAAGCGTTCCGGAGAATTGATCGATGGCTGAGGAAAAGAAAGCCAAGGGAGCCAAGGCGCCGAAAGCCGCCAAGGAAACCCCGGCGGTCGCCGCCGTCGCTCAAGCGAGCATCGCCGGCTATACGCCGCGCATGAAGAAGCACTATGAAGAGGTCGTGCGCGAACAGCTTATCCAGCAGTTCGGCTACAAGAACGCCTTCGAGGTGCCGACGATCGAGAAGATCGTTCTCAACATGGGCGTCGGCGAGGCGGTGAACGACACGAAGAAGGTGACATCGGCTGCGGGCGATCTCGGCCTCATCGCCGGCCAGAGGCCGGTCATCACCCGCGCCCGCAAGGCGATCTCGACCTTCAAGGTTCGCGAGAACATGCCGATCGGCGCGAAGGTGACGCTTCGCAAGACCCGCATGTACGAGTTCCTGGATCGTCTCATCACCATCGCCCTGCCTCGGGTGCGAGATTTCCGTGGGCTGAACCCGAAGTCCTTCGACGGTCGCGGCAATTATGCGCTGGGGATCAAGGAGCACATCGTGTTCCCGGAGATCGACTACGACAAGGCCGAGTCGATTCTCGGCATGGACGTGATCGTGTGCACGACGGCCAAGACCGACGACGAAGCGCGGGCCTTGCTGCGCGCGTTCAATTTCCCGTTCCGGCAGTGAGGGGTTAATTCCCCTCAAACGCGGATACCGAAAGGCTGATACTGATGGCGAAGAAAAGCGCGATCGAAAACAACAAGAAGAAGGCGAAGCTGGTCAAGGCTTACGCCGGCCGCCGCGCGCGGCTGAAAGCGAAAGCCAACGACAGGTCGCTTTCCATCGAGGAACAGTTCGAGGCTCGTCTGAAGCTCGCGGAACTGCCGCGCAACTCCGCGAAGATTCGCATTCGCAACCGCTGCGAGATTTCGGGTCGCCCGCGCGCCTTTTATCGCAAGTTGAAGATGTCGCGCATCGCGCTGCGTGAGCTCGGGTCCAAGGGTCTGATCCCGGGCCTGGTGAAGTCGAGCTGGTAAGGAGACTCTTGAAATGGCGATCAACGATCCGTTGGGAGATCTCCTCACTCGCATTCGCAACGCCCAGATGCGGCGCAAGGACAAAGTGTCCTCGCCGGGCTCGAAGCTGCGTGGGCATGTCCTCGACGTTCTCAAGGACGAGGGCTACATTCGCGGCTATTCGACCACGGATTTTGGGAACGGTCGGACCGAGTTCGAGATCGAGTTGAAATATTTCGACGGCCAGCCGGTCATCAAGCAGATCGAGCGGGTCTCGCGCCCGGGCCGTCGCGTCTACGCGGCTGTCGACGCCGTTCCGCGCGTGGCCAATGGTCTCGGCGTGACGATCATGTCGACGCCCAAGGGCGTGATGGCCGATCACACGGCCCGCGAGAACAACGTCGGCGGCGAGGTGCTCTGCAAGGTCTTCTGACCTTGCTTTGCGCTCAGACTGAACAGGAATTGCAACAATGTCTCGTATCGGCAAGAAGCCTGTGGTCGTCCCGGCCGGCGTCACCGCCAAGGTCGACGGCCAGCTCGTGTCCGTGAAGGGCGCGAAGGGCCAGCTTGAATTTCTGGTGCCGGAGGACGTTTCCGTCGTGCATCAGGACAACGCCATCAAGGTCGACCCGCGCAACGACACGAAGCGCGCTCGCGCGCTGTGGGGGACCTCCCGCGCCCGCGTCAACAACCTGATCGTCGGGGTGACCGCGGGCTTCGAGAAGAAGCTCGAGATCACGGGCGTCGGTTATCGCGCCGCGGTTCAGGGCAAGGTTCTGCAGCTCGCGCTCGGCTATTCGCATGACGTGAACTATCCGATCCCCAACGGCATCAGCATTGCGACGCCGAAGCCGACGGAAATCATGATCAGCGGCGTCGATAAGCAGCAGGTCGGCCAGGTCGCCGCGGAAATTCGCGCGCTTCGCGGCCCTGAACCCTACAAGGGCAAGGGCGTCAAATACGCCAACGAATTCATCTTCCGCAAGGAAGGCAAGAAGAAGTAAGGACCAGGCTCCATGGCCAAGGATGTCAGCATCGAACAGCGCCGCAAGGCGCGTGTCCGCAAGGCGATCCGCGAGCGCGCCTATGGCCGCCCGCGTCTCTCCGTGTTCCGCTCGTCGAAGCAGATCTATGCTCAGATTATCGACGACGAGAAGGGGCAGACGGTCGTCGCCGCTTCCTCGATTGAGAAGGCGAACCGCGAGTCCCTGAAGACCGGCGCGAATATCGAAGCCGCGAAATTTGTAGGCAAGCTGATCGCCGAGCGCGCGGCCGAGAAGGGCGTCACCGAAGTGGTGTTCGACCGTGGCGCCTATATGTATCACGGCCGCGTCAAGGCGCTGGCCGACGGTGCCCGCGAGGGCGGTCTGCAGTTCTGACGTTTCTTTTCCCGCTTGCGGGAAAAGGCGCCACGCAAAGGCGTGATGGATTAGGCCGCTGCAGCTTGGTCGATTGCTCGACCTCGCGTTGGAGGCCGCCTTCTCCCGCTGCCGGGAGAGGTAGAAACGAAGCGAGCGGTCTTTTGGCCGCGTAAGTGACGGAAGAGAAAATGGCGCGTGAAGCTGAAGGCGGTCGCGGTCGCGACCGGGATCGGGAAGAGCGCGACAGCGAATTTGTGGATCGTCTGGTCCACATTAATCGCGTCGCGAAGGTTGTGAAGGGCGGCCGGCGTTTCGGCTTTGCCGCTCTCGTCGTCGTCGGCGACCAGAAGGGCCGCGTGGGCTACGGCCATGGCAAGGCGCGCGAAGTTCCGGAGGCGATTCGCAAGGCGACGGAAGCAGCCAAGCGCGCGATGATCCGCGTGCCTTTGCGCGAGGGCCGCACGCTTCACCACGACGTCTACGGCCGCCACGGTTCGGGCCGCGTCGTTCTTCGCGCCGCCCCGGCCGGCACGGGCATCATTGCGGGCGGCCCGATGCGCGCCGTCTTCGAGACCCTCGGCATGCATGACGTGGTTGCGAAGAGCCAAGGCTCATCGAACCCCTACAACATGATCCGCGCCACTTTCGACGCGCTTATCCGCGAGGATTCGCCGCGTTCCGTCGCTGCGCGCCGGTCCCTCAAGGTCTCGGCTCTGCAGGCGCGCCGCCAGGGCGTCGACGCCGACGCCGTCGACGCGTAAGGGGAGGATCTGAAATGTCGAATGGCAAGCAGATCACCGTCGAGCAGACGGGCAGCGCGATTGGTCGTCCCGAGCGTCAGCGCAGGACGCTTCTCGGCCTCGGCCTGACCCGTATTGGCCGCAAGCGCCAGCTGGAGGACACTCCCGCCGTGCGCGGCATGATCGCCAAGGTGGCGCATCTCGTCAAAATCGTCGACGAGAAGTGAGGACGCGGCAATGAAACTCAACGAACTTTCGGACAATCCGGGCTCCACCAAGAACCGGATGCGCGTTGGCCGCGGCATTGGCTCTGGCAAGGGCAAGACTGGCGGACGTGGCGTGAAGGGCCAGAAGGCGCGCACCGGCGTCGCCGTCAAGGGCTTCGAAGGCGGTCAGATGCCATTGCATCGGCGTCTGCCGAAGCGTGGCTTCCACAACCCCTTCCCGACCGAGTACAACGAGGTCAATATTGGCCGCATTCAGCAGGCGGTTGACGCCGGAAAGATCGACGCGGCCGCGCCGGTGACAGTCGAAGCGCTGATTGCGGCCGGGCTGGTCGCCAAGCCCCGCGACGGCGTGAAGCTCCTCGGTCAGGGCGAGATCAAGGTTAAGCTCGCCTTCGAGGTCGCCGCGGCCTCCAAGGGCGCCGTTGCGGCGATCGAGGGCGCGGGTGGATCGGTGAAGCTCCTTGCGGGCGCCGGCGCGACGGCTTAAAGCCATGTTTTTAAGCGGCCGCTCTCGCAAGAGCGGCCGCTTTGCCTTATAGAAGCTTCACCAAACGCCGGGTTGCACAGAAGCGGGCTTCGTCCCTCCAGCCTCGGCTCAGAAAAAGGGCGCCAGAACAAGCGGCGCAACAAAGGGGAGTTCCTCCATGGCATCGGCAGCCGAGCAGCTCGCGGCCAACGTCAATCTCTCCGCCTTCGGCAAGTCCGAGGAACTCAAAAAGCGAATTCTGTTCACGCTTGGCGCGTTGATCGTCTATCGCCTGGGCACCTATGTGCCGCTGCCGGGCATTGACCCCGAAGCTTTTGCGAAGAGCTTCTTCGGGCAGTCAAAAGGCATGTTGGAGCTGTTCAACATGTTCGCCGGCGGCGCCGTGCAGCGCCGCGCGATCTTCGCGCTCAACATCATGCCCTATATTTCGGCGTCGATCATCATTCAGCTCCTGACCTCGGTCTTCCCGACGCTCGAATCGCTGAAGAAGGAAGGCGAGCAGGGTCGCAAGGTTCTCAACCAATATACGCGCTATCTTACGGTGGCGCTTGCGACCTTTCAGGCCTACGCCATGGCGATCGGCCTCGAGGGGCAACAGGGCGTCGTCACGGAGCCCGGCCTTTTCTTCCGCATCACGACGGTCGTGACGCTCGTCGGCGGCACCATGTTCCTGATGTGGCTCGGCGAGCAGATCACCTCGCGCGGCATCGGCAATGGCTCCTCGCTCATCATCTTCGCGGGTATCGTCGCCGCTTTCCCCTCGGCGATCGTCTCGACGCTTGAGCTCGGCCGCCAGGGCGCCATCTCGACCGGCGTGATCCTCGGCGTCATCGCCATGTCCTTCGCCGTGATCGGCTTCATCGTCTTCATGGAGCGCGCGCAGCGCCGTCTGCTGATCACCTATCCTAAACGCCAGCACGGCAACCGCGTTTATGAAGGCCAGACCTCCTTTCTGCCGCTGAAGCTCAACACCTCCGGGGTCATTCCGCCGATCTTCGCCTCCTCGCTGCTCCTGCTGCCGACGACGGTCGCGAATTTCTATCAGTCGACCGGTTCGGAAAGCATTTTCGCGACGATCTCGGCCTATTTCGGCCATGGGCGCCCGCTTTATATGCTGGCCTATGTCGGCCTTATCGTCTTCTTCGCCTTCTTCTATACGGCCATCGTGTTCAACCCGACGGAGACGGCCGACAATCTCAAGAAGCATGGCGGCTTCATTCCGGGCATCCGGCCGGGCGAGCGTACCGCCAAGTTTATCGATGATGTGCTCATGCGGATCACCGTCCTCGGCGCCGCCTATCTTGCGATCATCTGTCTTCTGCCGGAGGGGCTTATCGCCTATGCGAATCTGCCCTTCTATTTCGGCGGCACCTCTCTGCTCATCGTGGTGAGCGTGACAATGGACACTGTTTCGCAGATCCATGGTCATATGCAGGCCCAGCAATATGAGGGGCTGATCCGCAAGACCAAGCTCAAAGGACGTCGCAAATGAGACTCGTCCTTCTCGGCCCCCCCGGCGCCGGCAAGGGAACGCAGTCCGCTCGTCTAGTCGAGAAGCTGGGCGTGCCCCAGCTTTCGACCGGCGACATGCTGCGGGCGGCCGTAGCCGCCGGAACGCCGATCGGCTTGAAGGCGAAGGCGCTCATGGACGCGGGGCAGCTGGTGCCGGACGATGTCGTGATCGGAATCATCGATCAGCGGATCGATGAGCTGGACTGCGCCAACGGCTTCATCCTGGACGGCTTTCCGCGCACGGTCGCGCAGGCCGAAGCCTTGCGCGAGCTGCTCGACCGAAAGGGCCTCAAGCTCGATGCGGTGCTCGAGCTTGTCGTCGACGAGAACGCCCTTGTCGATCGGATGCGCAAGCGGGTAGCCGAGACTCTCGCCGCCGGCAAGGAAATCCGCGCTGACGACAATCCCGAAAGCTTCAAGACGCGCCTCGACACATACCGCGCCCAGACGGCCCCTGTTTCGGCCCATTACGCCGGCCTCGGCGAGCTGAAACGCATCGACGGCATGTTGCCGATCGACGAAGTGACGGCGGCAATCGACAGGTCGCTCGGCGCCTGATAGGAAATCACCCGAGAAATCAGACATCGGCCCGGCCCCGCCGGGCCGATTGTTTTTTGTCACCCACAACGCCAGAGACCCGGATGGGAGCAAAATCTTTTTGCGGCCTCGACTTCGGCACGTCCAACTCCACCGTCGCGACTGAAGGCGCGCGCGGTATGGAGCTGGCGGCGCTCGAAGGCGAGCACCGCACCTTACCAAGCGCCGTCTTCTTCGACTTTTCGAACGGAACGCCGGTCTTCGGTCGTGCGGCGATCAAGGCCTATGTCGACGGCGCTGAGGGCCGACTCATGCGCAGCCTCAAGTCCGCGCTCGGCACGGCCTTGATGGACGAGAAGACACGCATCAAAACGAAGAGCTATAGCTTCAAGGACATCATCGGCCTCATCGTTGCGAAACTGAAATCGGCCGCCGACGCCGCCACAGGCGACGACGTCACCCAGCTTGTCCTCGGCCGGCCCGTTCATTTCGTAGACGACGATCCCGCCGCAGATCGCCGCGCGCAGGATGCTTTGGAGGAGATTGCGCGGGCGAGGGGCTTCCGCGAGATCGCTTTCCAATATGAGCCCATTGCCGCCGCCCTCGCCTATGAGCAAAGCGTGCGCGAGGAGCAATATGCGTTGATCGCAGACATCGGCGGCGGCACGTCGGATTTCTCGGTGGTGCGTGTGTCGCCTGAAGCGCGGCTGCGCGGCGACAGGGCAGGGGACGTCCTCGCCAACAAGGGCGTTCATATTGGCGGCGCCGATATCGACAGGCTGTTCAGCTTGAAGTCGGTGATGCCGCATCTTGGGCTCGGGAGCGAGATGCGCCTGCCGTTCGGGGACAAGGTCCTGCCCACGCCCAACGGGTTCTTTGTCGATCTCGCGACCTGGCACAGGATCAACCTGCTCTATACGCCCAAGGTCTCGCGGGAGCTCGCGGAGCTCGAGCGCTATTCGCTCTCGCCCGAAAAGATCGGGCGCCTCGGCGAGGTGATCGAGACCCGTCGTGGTCATTCGATCGCGCTGTCGGTTGAACGCGCCAAGATCGACCTCTCCGACGCCCAGCAGGCGGTGATCGACCTCGCGGAAATCGAGCCCGGATTCGCGGTCGAGGCCACCGCAAAGGCCCTGAACGAGGCAATCGCGGATCAGCTTGGCGCGCTTTCACGCACGCTTGCGGAAACGCTGGCTGCTTCCGGTCTTTCCGGTGAGCGCATCGACGCCGTGTTCCTCACAGGCGGATCAACGGCGATTCCGGCTGTGCGCTCAGCCGTGACCGGGCAGACGCCGGGCGCCAAGATTGTCGAGGGTGACATGTTCGGCGCCGTGGGGCTCGGCTTGGGACTGGACGCGCGGCGAAAATTCGGTTCTCATGCGTTGCGTCGCAGCGCTTGAGTCCCCGGGGAAGAAAATCTCATTTCCCTTGCCGGTTTCGCTTGACTCGCGCGCAACCGCTGGTTATCGGCTGACTTCCGACGAAAATTCGAGGAAGTCCTCTTCGGGGGGCTTCCGTTTTTGCGTTTCGGACAATCCGAATCACTCGCAAGGGCCGGGCTCCACCGGACGCGGGTTCACCTGCGGCGCCGCAAGGCTGCCGCCCAAATGGAGAAAATCGTGGCTCGTATTGCAGGCGTCAACATTCCGACCAACAAGCGCGTCGTCATTGCGCTTCAGTATATTCACGGCATCGGCCCCAAGAAGGCCGAGGAGATCTGCGAGAAGGTGAGCATTCCGGCCGAGCGCCGCGTGGCTCAGCTCACCGACGCCGAAGTCCTGCAGATCCGCGAGACCATCGACCGCGATTATCTCGTGGAAGGCGATCTGCGCCGTGAAGTCGCGATCAACATCAAGCGCCTGATGGACCTGGGCTGCTACCGCGGCCTGCGTCATCGCCGTCAGCTTCCCGTTCGCGGCCAGCGCACCCACACCAACGCCCGCACCCGCAAGGGCAAGGCGAAGCCGATCGCCGGCAAGAAGAAGTAATTTAGGCAGTTGGGATTCGGGCTTCGGCAGTCGGATGATCGGCTGCCGACGCGCCGACCGCCAACCAAGGTGGAGCCGCTGGCGTTACGGCGGCGTCGATATCGAAAGGCAAGAATTCAATGGCCAAGGACACTACCCGCGTTCGTCGCCGCGAGCGCAAGAACATCGTCTCCGGCGTCGCGCACGTCAATTCGACGTTCAACAACACCATGATCACCATCACCGACGCTCAGGGCAACACTGTGTCCTGGTCGTCGGCTGGCTCGATGGGCTTCAAGGGCTCGCGCAAGTCGACCCCTTACGCAGCGCAGATGGCTGCCGAGGACGCCGCCCGCAAGGCTGGCGAGCATGGCGTGCGCACGCTCGAGGTCGAGGTTTCCGGCCCCGGCTCCGGCCGCGAATCCGCGCTACGCGCGCTGCAGGCGGCGGGCTTCACCGTCACCTCGATCCGTGACGTGACGCCGATCCCGCACAATGGTTGCCGCCCGCGCAAGCGCCGTCGCGTCTGACGCGGCGGCAATCAGAAGCCTGCTTTCAATCGAGCATATTTCGCGCGGTCCCGGCTCCTCCCCGCCGGAGCCGCGCTCAGGAGCTTCAAGGAAAGGCGCCCCAGTGAGCATCCAGAAGAACTGGCAGGAACTCATCAAGCCGAACAAGCTCGACGTGGCCCCTGGCGACGATCCGCGCCGCGCGGCGACCGCCGTCGCCGAGCCGCTCGAGCGGGGCTTCGGCGTGACGCTCGGCAACGCCCTGCGCCGCATTCTTCTCTCGTCGCTGCAGGGCGCGGCGATCACCTCGATCCACATCGACGGCGTGCTGCATGAATTCTCGTCGATTCCCGGCGTGCGCGAGGACGTCACCGACATCGTCCTCAATATCAAGGACATCGCCGTCAAATATCAGGGCGAGGGCGTCAAGCGCCTCACGCTGAAGAAAACCGGCCCTGGCGCCGTGCTCGCCGGCGACATTCAGACCACGGGCGACGTTCAGGTTCTCAATCCCGACCTCGTGATCTGCACGCTGGACGAAGGCGCGGAAATCCGCATCGAATTCACGGTTTCGACCGGCAAGGGCTATGTTCCGGCCGATCGCAACCGGGCCGAGGATGCGCCGATCGGCCTTATTCCGGTCGACAGCCTCTATTCGCCCGTGAAGAAAGTCAGCTACCGCGTCGAGAACACCCGCGAGGGCCAGGTGCTCGACTATGACAAGCTGACGCTGACGATCGAGACGAATGGCGCGATCACTCCCGAGGACGCGCTCGCCTTCTCCGCGCGCATTCTCCAGGATCAGCTCAACGTCTTCGTCAATTTCGAGGAGCCGCGCCGCGAAGAGGCCGCCCCGTCGATCCCGCAGCTCGCCTTCAACCCGGCGCTGCTCAAGAAGGTCGACGAGCTGGAGCTCTCGGTGCGTTCGGCGAACTGCCTGAAGAACGACAATATCGTCTACATCGGCGACCTCATCCAGAAGTCGGAGGCGGAAATGCTCCGCACGCCGAACTTCGGCCGCAAGTCCCTGAACGAGATAAAGGAAGTTCTCGCGCAAATGGGTCTGCACCTGGGCATGGAAGTGCCCGGCTGGCCACCGGAGAATATCGACGATCTCGCGAAGAGGTTCGAAGAGCATTATTGACGACAGTCGGGCCTCGGCAGGTCGGGCGCTCGGCTTTTCCCGGCCGCCAACCTGCTGATTGCCTATTGCCGATAATCGACGGCCGTACCTTGGCACGGCGGCCGCATAACCAACGGAGAGCCACATGTATCACGGTCACAAAAAGCGCCGTTTCGGGCGCACCCACGAGCACCGTAAGGCCATGTTCGCAAACATGGCGCAGGCGCTCATCAAGCATGAGCAGATCGTCACCACCCTGCCAAAGGCGAAGGATCTTCGCCCGGTCGTCGAGAAGCTCGTGACGCTCGGCAAGCGCGGCGATCTGCACGCCCGCCGCCAGGCGATCGCCCAGATTAAGGACGTCAAGCTCGTCGGCAAGCTCTTCGACGTGCTCGGCCCCCGCTACAAGGAGCGCAACGGCGGCTACACCCGCGTGCTGAAGGCGGGCTTCCGCTATGGCGACAATGCGCCGATGGCCGTAATCGAATTCGTCGACCGCGACGTCGACGCGCGCGGCCAGGACTCGGGCCCGGTTCCGGGCGAGGACGAGGCAGCGTAAGTCCATGAAGGCGGCCGGCGTGGAACCGGGTTTTGTTTCCGGCGGCCCGAAGCTTTTGCTGAGACTCGAAGGGGCGGCGCTGATGGCGGCCGCCCTTTTCTATTATGCGCAGGCCGGCGGCGACTGGGGACGTTTCGCGCTGCTCTTCCTTGCCCCCGACCTTTCGCTTTTCGCTTATCTTGGCGGGCCGGGCCCGGGCGCCATCGTATACAACGCCGCGCATACGACGATGGGCCCGCTTGCATACGGCGCTTTGGGCGCCGCGACGGGGGAGGCGTTGCTCGTACAGATTGCAGCGATCCACCTGGCCCACATCGGATTCGATCGGCTGCTGGGCTTCGGGCTCAAATACGGCGTCAGCTTTGCGGCGACGCATCTTGGTCCTGTTGGCCGGGGGCCCCTCGAAGCGCGCGCCTTTAAAACTCGCATCCTGTAGACGTATCTGAAGGCGGGCGTTCCACCACGGCATCCTCGCCGTCGCCAGAATTCATGCTTATATTCGGACCCGTTCGAATCTCTGCTTGGAGCGGCTGATGCGCCTGGATTTGCGCTACCTCGTTTTCGGTATTCTCGTCTGCGTCGGGGGCGCCAGCGCGGTCATTGTCGAACGCGCGGCGGCGCCGACCCCGGCGCAGGCGCAGACGCCGGCGTTCGAAGGGAGCGTCGTTCCAAGAAGCCGCGCCGAGATTGCGCTTTCCTTCGCGCCGATCGTCAAAAAGGCCGCGCCGGCGGTCGTCAACGTCTTCGCCTCGCGCGTCGAGCGCATGCCGGCCAATCCCTTCCTGGACGACCCGATCTTCCGTCGCTTCTTCGGCGAGGGAGGCATGCCCGGCCGGCCGAACACGGCGCAGTCGCTCGGGTCCGGCGTCATCGTCGATCCCGCAGGACTCGTCGTGACCAACAATCACGTCATCGAGGGCATGACGGACGTCAGAGTCGCGCTCGCAGACAAGCGGGAAATCCCGGCGAAAATCCTGCTGCGCGATGCGGGCACCGATCTCGCGGTGTTGAAGCTCGCCGAGGGGGCGAACTTCCCGACCATGGAGCTCGGCGATTCGGATGCGCTCGAGGTCGGCGACTTGGTTCTCGCCATCGGCAACCCTTTCGGCGTCGGTCAGACCGTAACGCAGGGCATCGTCTCGGCTCTGGCGCGCACCCATGTCGGCATTTCCGACTACGGCTTCTTCATCCAGACCGACGCCGCCATCAATCCCGGCAATTCGGGAGGCCCGCTGGTCGACATGAACGCCCGAGTTCTGGGCATCAATTCGGCGATCTTCTCGAAGTCCGGCGGTTCCGTCGGCATCGGCTTCGCGATCCCGGTCAATATGGTCAAGAGCGTGCTGCTCGCGGCCAAGGGGGGCGGAAAAGTTGTCAGGCGCCCCTGGCTCGGCGCCACGCTGCAGACGATTTCGCAGGAGATCGCCGAGGGCCTGGGCCTCTACCGCCCCACTGGCGCGTTGCTCGCAGACGTCGACCCGCGGGGGCCGGCCGCCGAAGCGGGGCTGAAGCGCGGCGACGTGATCGTCTCGGTCGACGGGCAAAACGCCGACGATCCCGAGGCGGTGGGCTACCGTCTCGCCACCAAGCCGCTCGGCGGGCAGGCGACGCTTGGCGTTCTACGCGGCGGCAAGAAGATTGTCGCGCAGATGCGGCTTTCCCCCGCCCCAGAGACGCCGCCGCGCGACATGATCAGGCTCAAGGGAGGGTCGCCTTTCGCCGGCGCGACGGTGGTCAATATTTCGCCTGCCGTCATCGAGGAAATGTCCGTGCAGGGCGCGACCAACGGCGTCGTGATTTCGGCCGTCGAGGACGACTCTCCCGCCCAGCAGCTCAATCTCCAGCGCGGCGACGTTATTCTCGCCGTCAACGACCAGAAGGTCGACGCGACCCGCGATCTCGAAAGGCTCGCCGCAAGCCGCGCCTATTACTGGAAGATTACGCTGGCGCGCGGCGGCCAGGTCGTCACGACGGTCGTCGGCGGCTGACATGAGCGGCGTCTCGATTCTCGTCACGACGATCGATTCGCAGGAGAAGGCGCGGGCGCTGGCTCGCGCGGCTCTGGATGAAAAGCTTGCCGCCTGTGTGCAAATCACGCCGATCGCAAGCCACTATCTCTGGAAAGGCGAATGTTGCGAGGAGGCGGAGTTCCGGCTCGAGATGAAGCTTAGCAGCGATGATTATGCAGCGCTCGCCGCTTTGGTGCGTCGCCTCCATAGTTACGAGACGCCGGAAATCCTTCGAATCGATGCGAGCGACGCCGATCCGGCCTACGCCGCCTGGCTGCGTGAATCGACGCGACGGGGTTGATTGCGGCTCAGCCTTTTCAAAACGGGCCGCTGGGCTTACCTACGGCCGACCAAGCCGCTTGCGAGGAGCCAAGAATGACGGCGACTACGGATTATCTGCTCGACCGACGCCGTCTGCGGCGCAAGCTCGGGTGGTGGCGCACGGCGGCCATCGCTGCGGCAGGTCTCGCGGCGCTCATTGCCTTCTCAAAGCTCTCTGGCGCCGATTCGACGGACAAGCTCACGCCGCACATCGCCAAGCTCTCCTTGCAAGGGCTGATCACCGGAGACAAGGACACGATCGATCTGATCAAGAAGATCGGCGAATCCAAGCAGACGAAGGCGGTGCTGCTCGCGATCGACAGTCCCGGCGGCACCACCACTGGCGCGGAAAAGCTTTATGGCGAGCTGCGGCGTCTGAACGAGAAGAAGCCCGTCGTCGCCGTCGTCGGCACGCTCGCGGCCTCCGGCGCCTACATTGCCGCGCTTGCGGCCGACTCAATCGTCGCCGAGGGCAATTCGCTCGTCGGCTCGATCGGGGTGCTTTTTCAATACCCAAATTTTTACAAGCTTCTCGATTCGCTCGGCGTGAAGGTCGAAGAGGTCAAATCCTCGCCGCTCAAGGCCTCGCCAAACGGCTATGAGCCCACGAGCGAGGCCGCCCGGACCGCCATCGCGAGCCTCGTCGCCGACTCTTACACCTGGTTCAAGGACCTCGTGAAACAGCGGCGTCATCTCGACGACGCCGAGCTCGCGAAGGTGGCCGACGGTCGCGTCTTCACTGCGCGCCAGGGCGTGCCGCTGAAGCTCGTGGACGTTCTCGGCGGGGAGAGGGAGGCGATCGCCTGGCTGGAAACAAACAAGAAGATCGCGAAAGACCTTCCCGTCCGGGAGTGGAAGAAGAAGACGAGCATCGAACGCCTCGGCCTGGTCGAAGGCGCGGCGGCCGTTGCCCGGGTGGCCGGGCTGGAGTCGATTGCCGGCGCTCTGGATCAGGCGGCGGGCGCGGAGAGAAGCGCCAGTCTTGACGGTCTTTTGGCGATTTGGCAGGGTTTCGACGCACGCTGACGCCGACTTATGCGTCAATTTTTCTGCAAGAGGGATGATAGGCAGTCATGATCAAGTCGGAGCTCATTCAGCGAATTGCGCGCCGCAACGGCCATCTTTACCAGCGCGACGTCGAGACGATCGTGAGCACCATTCTCGACGAGATCACGGCGGCGCTCGCGCGCGGCGACCGGGTCGAGCTGCGCGGCTTCGGCGCCTTTTCGGTCAAGAAGCGCGACGCCCGCACAGGGCGCAACCCGCGCACGGGCGCGCAAGTGTCCGTTCAGGAAAAATGCGTGCCTTTCTTCAAGACGGGCAAGGAGATGCGCGAGCGTCTGAACGAGAATTACCAGGGCTGACGCCAGTTCGCCGGGCTCCCGCGGACGATACGCCGCCAAAAAAGCCGGGCGCCGCGGACCAAAGGGAGAGGCCATGAAATCCGTCCTGCGAATCCTCGTTTTCGTTCCTCTGGCGCTGATCATCCTGTTCTTTTCCATGGCCAATCGCTCCATGGTGAAGATCGGGCTCGATCCTTTCGCCGCCAACGCCGCTGACGCGCCTTACTTGGAAGCGCCGATGTATCTCGTCGTTCTCTCCGCAATGGCTGTCGGGGTGCTCGCTGGAGGCGTTTCCTCCTGGCTCGGCCACTTGCCGGTCCGCCGCGCCGCCAAGGTCGCTCGCGCCGAAGCGAAAAAGACTAGGCTCGAGATCGAGAAGCTGCGACAACAGGCGCTCGCCGAACTGCCGGCCGACTCCAAGGGGGCCAAGCGCTAAGGCTGCCGGGGGCGGGGGCGTAAATTCTTGCAGCCGAGGCGCTTGAAAAACCCGCGCCGCGCCGATAAGAGAAACCCGCGCGCCGAAATGCCGCGCACGCCGCAATAGCTCAGCTGGTAGAGCACATCATTCGTAATGATGGGGTCGGGGGTTCGAATCCCTCTTGCGGCACCACATCCCCCTTCGAGAGCGTCCAAAAACGTCCGAAAGTCACTGGAAAACAAAGACTCCAGGCAGAACTGTTGTCTTAGGGCGTCCTTTGGCGTCCGGTTGTATCCAACAAATTCGTTGGTATCGTTGTTGGCATATTCCCCGCTCTCAGGGCGCTACCAACATGCCGCTCAACGATTTGGAAATCCGCAACGCCAAGCCCGGCGACCGAGTCAGGAAGCTTTCGGACGGTGGCGGCCTTCAACTTTGGGTCACGCCAGATGGGGCGAAGCGCTGGAGGCTGGCCTACCGCTTCGCTGGCGCGCAGAAAAACCTCGCCATCGGGGTCTACCCCTCTGTTGGCCTGAAGGAAGCGCGCGCCAAGCG
>DATBRF010000084.1:0-2598 GCA_036560425.1 Methylocystis sp.
TTCTCCAGGCGCTCGAAGCCGCGATCGAGGTGATAGACGCGGTTGATCGTCGTCTCGCCCCGTGCGGCGAGCGCCGCGATCACCAGGGAGACGGAGGCGCGAAGGTCGGTCGCCATCACCGGCGCGCCTTCGAGATGGTCGGCGCCGGTCACGATCGCCGTGTCGCCTTCGAGCTTGATGCGCGCGCCGAGGCGCGCCAGCTCCTGCACATGCATGAAGCGGTTCTCGAAGATCGTCTCGCGTATGCGCGACGTCCCCTTGGCGCGCGTCATCAGCGCCATGAACTGCGCCTGCAAGTCCGTCGGGAAGGCCGGGAAAGGCGCGGTCTCCACATCGACCGGCGCAATGCCCGCCCCATTGCGATAGACGCGCAGGCCTTGGTTTGTCTCGGAAACCGTCGCGCCGGACCGCTCCAGCACGTCCAGGGCCGCTTGCAGGCTGTCGCCCCGGGCGCCGAGGAGCGTCACGTCGCCGCCGGTCATCGCCACCGCCATGGCGTAGGTGCCGGCTTCGATACGGTCGGGCATCACCGCGTGGCGCGCGCCGCCGAGCGACGTCACGCCCTCGATCTCGATTGTCGGGCCGCCGGCGCCGGAGATGCGGGCACCCATCTTCGTGAGACATTCGGCGAGATCGACGATCTCCGGCTCGCGCGCGGCGTTGCGCAGCACAGTGGTCCCCCGCGCCAGAGCCGCCGCCATGAGCGCCGTATGCGTCCCGCCGACCGTGACCTTGGGGAAGTCGATCTCGGCGCCGACGAGCCCGTCCTTGGCCTTGCCGACCACATAGCCGTTCTCGATTTCGATCCTGGCGCCGAGCTTTTCGAGCGCCATCAACAGCAGATCGACCGGGCGCGTGCCGATGGCGCAGCCCCCCGGCAGCGACACGCGGCATTCGCCCATGCGTGCGAGGAGCGGCGCAAAGACCCAGAAGCTTGCGCGCATGCGGGAGACGAGCTCATAGGGGGCGGTGACGTCGACGATCTCGCGGGCGGTGAAATGCACCGTTCGCCCGGAATTTTCCGTATCTCCCATGCGTTTGCCGGAGATGGTGAAATCGACGCCGTGGTTGCCCAGAATCCGCTCGAGCTGGGTGACGTCCGCGAGCAGCGGCATGTTTTCGAGCGTCAGCGTCTCTTTGGTGAGGAGCGAGGCGATCATCAGCGGCAGCGCGGCGTTCTTGGCGCCGGAGATGGGGATAACGCCGTTCAAAGGCGCGCCGCCGGTGATTTTGATCTTGTCCATTATTCCTCGCTATCGCTCTTTCGCGCCGTCTTCAGGGCCCGCTCGCGGGCCTTGCGGCGCGCCAAATTGGCGCGGAGCGCCGCGGAAAGCGCGGCGGCGTTCTTCTTGGCTCCAACCTCGCCAGCTTTTCTGCCCGATTCCGCCTCTTTTGGGGCAGGACCGGGCTCCTTGCCCTCTTCCGTCATCGCCTCGTCAACCATGATGGCAAGCAAGCGCCTTCCTAGGCCTTTGCGGCAGGGGTCGCAAGCGCATCGGCCCGCAGGCCGGGTGGACGATTTGGTTATAGTGCCCGCGGATATCGCGGGCGCCAGGCCGATCAGACCGCCCGCACCACCAGAGTTCCGTTGATCCCGCCGAAGGCGAAGGAATTCGAGAGCGCCACGCGAATCGGCATCTTTCGCGCTTCGTTGGGAATGGCGTCGACGGGGCATTTGGGGTCGGGCTCGACGAAATTGATCGTCGGCGGCGCAATCTGCGCGCGCAGCGCGCCGATCGTGACGCAAAGCTCCAGGCCGCCGGAGGCGCCGAGCGCATGGCCGTGGACCGGCTTCGTGGACGACACCGGCGGCGGCCTGTCGCCGAAGACGGCGCGCATGGCTTCGGACTCGGTGATGTCATTGGCGTATGTCGCCGTGCCATGGGCGTTGAGATAATCGACCGCCGAAGGCTCGAGCCCGGCGCTTTCGAGCGCGAGCCGCATGCAGCGCGCCGGCCCCTCGACATCGGCGCGCAGCGGATCGAAGGCGTCGCTCGTCGTGCCATAGCCGGCGAGCTCGCAGAGCGGCGCGGCGCCGCGCGCCTGCGCGGATTCCAGCGTCTCCAGAATGAAGATCGCTGCGCCTTCGCCGAGCGTCATGCCGTTGCGCTTCGTGGAAAAGGGCCGGCAGAAATCGGGGGTCAGGACGCGCAGCCCCTCCCAGGCCCGCATCGAGCCGTTGATCACGCAGGCCTCGGCTCCGCCGGCGATGGCGCGTTCGGCCCGGCCGCCCCGCAGCATCTCGAAAGCCTCGCCGAGCGCCTGGGTCGCCGAGGAACAGGCCGAGGCGACCGCGAAGGTCGGTCCCTTGGCGCCATAGCGCATGCCGAGCGTCGTCGGCGCGGCGCTGGGGATGAGGCGCGGAACCGAGAGCGTGTCGGGCCGCATGCCCTCGCCATATTCGCGGTAGCAGTTATCGTCGATCGTATGCGCGCCGCCGATGCCGGTGCCAATGACCACGGCCGTGCGCGGCCCGCCGGCGTCCTTGCCGGCGAAGCCCGCCTGTCTCATCGCCTCGTCCGCCGCGACGATGGAATATTGCGTGAACTCGTCGCAGTAAGGGAGCAGCTCCGATTCGATATGCGTCGCCGGGTCGAA
>DATBRF010000085.1:0-38982 GCA_036560425.1 Methylocystis sp.
GACGCCCTCTGGATAGACGACCGCAATGGGCCCGCCCGTACAGATTCGGAGGCAATCCGCCTTGGTGCGCTGGACGCCGCCAGCTTCGCTCAGGCCGAGCTCCTTCAGTCTTTTCTTCAGATGGTCCCACGACCGGGCGGCGAGTTCGTCGCTGCAACAGGCCTGCTGGCTACATCTCACGCAGAGGAAAATGTGACGTCGCGTCGCGTCGAGGCCTAATTTGGCGGCTTTTTTTCTGGCTTCGTAGAGCATGCCTGGCTTTCGGCTGGTCCGCGATTGAAGATGCTCTCCCGGTTCGAGGCATCACGCAATCGACCACTTCTAAGGGTGGCCATGTCATATAAACCCTCTTAGGAGCGCAATAGCCCTGGCATTATTCACCGGGACAGAAATTTGGCCTTCTAGAGAGTGCGCAACGCTATGCGCCGCCAGGCCGGAGAGTTGGCCGTCTCGTTCTGGAACTCGACAGTAACAGCCATGACCAATGTGATTGTGACATAGCCCGCGAGCGCTAATCCGGCGGCAAAGAGAAGGGCATTGATCTCCGGCGTCATGCCTCCGGCGTTCGAGCGCGATTGCTGCGACGAAGGCCTTTGTCAGCCAGCTTCCCCTCACGCGGCTCCCATGCTGAGCGCTAAAAGTAGCAGCCGAGCGCGGCGATCGCGGCGCCCAGCGCCTGGATCAGTCTTTCGCCGAGCGGCCAGCACGACAATGCGCCGATCAGAATTCCGCTCAAATGAAGAAGGCCGGTGGCCGTAATGAAGCCCACGCCATAGGCCAGAGGATGAGCGGCGTTTGGAAGTTCGACGCCATGCGCATGACCGGGGAAAATCGCGAAGAGCCCAACGAGAACTGCGGAAACAGCGAGAGGCGCGCGGAAGCGCGTCGCGTAAAATGCAGTAGAGGCTCGCGCAGTAGAGTTCTTGATAACGCCGAACCAGTCGATTGCGGCGTCGGCATCCTCTCCTCGCTTTGCCCTGTATTGCTTCATCGCCGGATAAGAGGGGCAACTCTCTCTTTCATCTTCGGCGCCTGACTTCTTCGTGGCCGATTGACGCGAGGTAGCGGACGCGGGCGGCGTCATCGACGACGCTTGCGGTCGTCATCGGCCCCTCGCGTGTCGCAAGCACGGCGCCGCCGTTGGGCGGCCGTATCAAGGACGGCGTGGGGCTGACGAACAAGAGAAGGCCAAGCAGAGCGGGCGCAGACCAGGGCGCCAGCGACCGCCCCGGCGGTGTTGGCGCCGTAGACGCCGGCGCTTGAATTAGCGGCGCCCTCGATGGCCGCGGTAAGACGGTCGAGCGCCGTCAGCGTTCCACCCATCGCCGCCGTCGCCGGGAAAAGCGCCAGCGGGGGCAGCGCGAAACTGGCGAACCACATTGCAAAAGGCGACGGCTCGGCGCCAAGCAGGAATGGAATGACCCCAGCGGCGCCCGGGAGCAGCCAGACGCTCACAACCGCCCAAAATCCGATCGCCGCCTCGAGAGCCGCATAGGCGCTCCAGGGCGACCGAGCTTTCCTGATCAACGGGTCGAGAGCAAAAGCGCCTGAATTTGCGGCTCGGAATCGTCAGCCGCAGGCCAGGGTCGCGGCGGCGCGTCCTGCGCTCGAATCGCACGCGAGTGCTTCGGCGGGTGGACCAAGTCCCTGATCCAGCACTATCATGAAGGATGCTCCGCCGCCGCGAGTTCGCCACGGCCGCGCTCTCCAGCGCCGCCAAGGCCAACGCCATCGTCGTCGATCCGAAACCGCTGTTCGAGATCTCGCCATGGCTCTACATGCAATTCATGGAGCCGCTCGGCGCCACCGACAGCTCGGTCGAAGCCTGTTGGGACGACGACGCCGACGACTGGCGTAAGGACTTCGTCGACGCCGTACGCGACCTCGCGCCCGGCGCCATCCGCTTCGGCGGCCTCTTCAGCCGTTACTACAAGTGGCGCGAAGGGATCGGCCCGGCGGCCAAGCGACCACCGATGCGCAACTATGTCTGGGGCGGGTGGGAGACCAACCGCGTCGGCACGGACGAGTTCATCGATCTCTGCCGCCGCGTCAACGCCGAGCCGTTCTTCTGCGTGAATTTCCTCAGCGACGGGGAGAAGCGCTACGCCGCGCGCGCCGGCGGCGCCAAAGAGGCGGCGGAGTGGGTGCAGCACTCGAAGCTGAAGCTCTGGCAGATCGGGAACGAGACCTCATACGGGGCGGCGTGCTTCACCAGGGAGGAGGCGATCGCGCACACCATCGAGTTCGCCAGGGCGATGCGGCAGGTCGATTCGTCGATCAAGCTGATCGGGTGGGGCGACCGCGGGCGCGACGGAAAGCTCTGGGCGACGGACATGGAGAAGCAGGCGGGCGACCTCATCGATCTCGTCGCCATCCACATGATGGGGCAGAACCCGAAGCGGCCGGACACGGTGCTCAAAGGCCTCCGCTATGAGCAGGATCCTACGCGCGCGTGGGAAGAGCTGCTGGAGCTGTCGGACGCGGTGGAGCAGCGCGTCGCGGAGATCGAGCAGGCGACGAAGAAGCCGATCGCGATCACGGAGGGGCACCTCAGCCTGAGCCCGCACAACGCCAACCCGATCCTGTACGAGTGGCTCTCGGCGGCGTACCATGCACGTTCGATGAACATCTACCAGCGGCACGGCGATCGCATCCGCATCGCCACCGCGTCCGACTTCCAGGGCAATCGCTGGACGACCACAGCGGTGATGACGCCGACGCCGCGCGGCAGGAGCTACCTGATGCCGGCCGGGTCGATCGCGCGGCTGTTCCGCAAGCACAACGGCACGCATGGGGTGGCGGTGACGTCCGCGCCGGCGGGGCTCGATATCGCGGCCAGCCGCGCCGGCGACAAGCTGTTCCTGCACGTCGCCAACGTCCATTACAGCCGGGCGGTGGCGGCGAGCTTCCCGGGGACGAAGGGCGGCCGCGTGATCGAGATCGCGCCGGAGAGCCTCAGGAGCTACGTCAGCCAGGATCAGCCGGACGTGTTCCGCCCGCGGGAGACGGCGCTGGAGGCGGCGTCCTGGCGATTCCCCGCGGGATCGGTTTCGGCCGTCGAGTTGGAGCTATCAGAGGCGGGCTAACCCAAATACCTCCCCTTTACGGCCCTCTGCGGGGGAACGGCGGCCAAAGGCCGCCGGGTGGGGCGTGGCGACTCCGATTGGGCCTGATGCGGCCTTGCCTTCTCGGGCGCCGCGTGGGCGCCCGGCGTCTCACATCCCGCCGAGATGCTCCGCGACAGTGAAAATATCCTTGTCGCCGCGTCCGCACATATTCATCACCATGATGTGGTCTTGCGGCTTTTGCGGCGCGAGCTCGAGCACTTTGGCGAGCGCGTGGGAGGGCTCGAGGGCGGGGATGATGCCTTCGAGCTTCGAGCAGAGCTGGAAGGCGTCGAGCGCTTCCTTGTCGGTCGCGCTGATATATTTCACGCGCCCCGTCTCGTGCAGCCAGGAGTGCTCGGGGCCGATGCCCGGATAGTCGAGGCCCGCCGAGATCGAATGGCCTTCGAGAATCTGGCCGTCGTCGTCCATCAGCAAGTAAGTGCGATTGCCGTGCAGCACGCCGGGCCTGCCGCCGGTGAGCGAGGCGGCGTGGCCGTTCGGCACATTGATTCCATGGCCCGCCGCCTCGACGCCGTAGATTTCGACCGAGGCGTCGTCGAGGAAGGGGTGGAAGAGGCCGATGGCGTTGGAGCCGCCGCCGATGCAGGCGACGAGCGAGTCGGGCAGGCGCCCCTCCATTTCCTGCATCTGCGCCTTCGCCTCATTGCCGATGATCGACTGGAAGTCGCGCACCATGGCGGGATAGGGGTGCGGCCCCGCAGCCGTGCCGATGCAATAGAAGGTGTCAGCGACGTTGGTCACCCAGTCGCGCAACGCCTCGTTCATGGCGTCCTTCAGCGTGCGGGCGCCCGACTGCACGGGCACGACCTCGGCGCCGAGCATTTTCATGCGGAAGACGTTGGGCTTCTGCCGCTCGACGTCGACCGCGCCCATATAGACCACGCATTGCAGGCCGAAGCGCGCGCAGGCGGTGGCGGTGGCGACGCCGTGCTGGCCGGCGCCGGTCTCGGCGATGATGCGCTTCTTGCCCATGCGCCGCGCGAGCAGAATTTGGCCCAGCACATTGTTGATCTTATGCGCGCCGGTATGGTTCAGCTCGTCGCGCTTGAAATAGACCTTGGCGCCTTTGCCCTCGCCCGCTTTCTCGCGCACATATTCTGTGATGCGCTCGGCGAAATAGAGCGGGCTCGGACGGCCGACGTAATGCTTGTGAAGGTCCGCGATCTCGGCGTGGAAAGCCGGGTCGTCCTTGGCTTGCTCGTAAGCCTCTTCGAGATCGAGAACGAGCGGCATCAACGTCTCGGCGACGAAGCGGCCGCCGAAAATGCCGAAGCGGCCGTTCTCGTCCGGGCCGGCGCGGAAGGAATTGGGAAGCGGCTTTGTCACGGGCGATCCTCTCTCACGGCGGCTTTGCCCCCTCCCAGTCCTCCCCCGCCATAGGGCGTCTTAATGACGCCCGTCTTCCGACGGGCAGGAGAGGGAGCAGACTGTGATCTTCATCAGCGCTGCTGATGAACGTCTCCTCTCGTCCGTCGAAGGGCGGGCGTCTCATGAGACGCCCTATGGCGGGGGAGGGGCAGGGGGCGAATGCGGCTGTTGCTCTTGCGCAATCTTTAGAGCTTTCGACGCCCCAAATCAAAGGGACCAACGGCCTCGACGGGCTGCTCGCGCAGGAGCCCTTAGCGCGCTTCCCGCTCGCATGGAACCATGCGAGCGACGAGAAATCGCGCCAAATCAAAAATTTGGAGCCCATTCTTTTCGCAAAAGTCGGTAAACTTCTGCGGAATGCGCTCTAAACCGTCTCCACGCTCTTCTCGATGATATGCGCGAGGTCGGTCATGATGACGTTGAGATCGTAGTTCTTCGGCGTATAGACCGCCGCGACGCCCGCCTCGAGCAAAAGCTTCTCGTCCGCCGGCGGGATGATGCCGCCGACGACGAGCGGCGCGCTGACGCCTTCCTCCTTCATCAGCCGTATGACCTCATGGGCAAGCGTCACATGCGAGCCCGAGAGGATGGAGAGGCCGATGCAGTGGACGCCTTCCTTCTTCGCCGCCTCGACAAGCTCGGCCGGCGTGGAGCGGATGCCCGCATAGATCACGTCGAAGCCCGCGTCCCGCGCACGAACGGCGATTTGTTCCGCGCCATTGGAATGGCCATCGAGGCCCGGCTTGCCGACGAGGAATTTCGCGCGCTTGCCGATCTTCTGCGAGACGCGCTCCACCTCGCCGCGCACCATATCGAGCTGGCCGCCGACCTGACGCGCCGTGGAGGAGACGCCCGTCGGCGCGCGATATTCGCCGAAGACGCCGCGCAGCACATTGCCCCACTCGCCGGTCGTCACGCCGGCCTTGGCGGCGGCGATCGACGGCTCGACCATGTTGCGCCCTTCCTTGGCGGCGCGGGCGAGCTCTTCGATTGCTTCCCGAGCGGCCTTGTTGTCGCGGGCTTCGCGCCAGGCTTTCAGCCGCGCGATCTGCTCGGCCTCGACATGCTCCGGCACGACCATGATCGCGCCATCGCCCGAGGCGAGCGGCGAAGGCTCGCTGCTCGTAAACTTGTTGACGCCGACAACGGTCTGCTCGCCGGCTTCGATCGCCTCGAGGCGGGCCGTGTTGGATTCGACGAGCTTCGACTTCATATAGCCGATCTCGACAGCCGCGGCGGCGCCGCCGAGCTCGTCGATCTTCTTTAGTTCGGCCTTGGCTTCTTGCTTGAGCTCCGCGACCTTGCGCGCGATTTCCGGATTGCCGTCGAAAATGTCGCCATATTCGAGCAGATCGGTCTCATAGGCCATGATCTGCTGCATGCGCAGCGACCATTGCTGATCGAAGGGACGCGGCAGGCCGAGCGCCTCGTTCCAGGCGGGGAGCTGGACCGCGCGGGCGCGGGCGTTCTTGGAGAGAACGACCGCCAGCATCTCGATCAGAATGCGATAGACGTTGTTTTCCGGCTGCTGCTCGGTCAGTCCAAGCGAATTCACCTGCACGCCGTAGCGGAAGCGGCGCAGCTTCTCGTCCTTCACGCCATAGCGACGCTCAGTGATCTCGTCCCACAGCTCCGTGAAGGCGCGCATCTTGGAGAGTTCCGTGACGAAGCGCATGCCGGCGTTGACGAAGAAGGAAATGCGCCCGACGACCTGGCCGAAATCCTCGTCCGAGAGCCCCGAGGCTTTCACGCCGTCGAGGATCGCCACCGCCGTCGCCAGCGCATAGGCGAGCTCCTGCGCCGGCGTCGCGCCCGCCTCCTGCAAATGGTAGGAGCAGACGTTCATCGGGTTGAACTTGGGGCATTCCTTCGTGGTGAAGAGGATGAGATCCTGCGTGAGGCGCAGCGACTGCGCGGGCGGGAAGACGTAGGAGCCGCGCGAGAGATATTCCTTGATGATGTCGTTTTGGGTCGTGCCCTGGAGCTTCGCGCGCGGAACGCCTTGCTCCTCGGCCGCCGCGATATAGAGCGCCATCAGCCACACGGCGGTGGCGTTGATGGTCATGGAGGTGTTCATCTCGCCGAGCGGAATGCCGTCGAAAAGGGTGCGCATGTCGCCGAGATGCGAGACGGGCACGCCGACCTTGCCGACTTCGCCACGGGAGAGAATGTGGTCGCTGTCGTAGCCGGTTTGCGTGGGCAGGTCGAAGGCGATGGAGAGACCCGTCTGGCCCTTGGCGAGATTGGAGCGATAAAGCCGGTTCGACGCCTCGGCGGTCGAGTGACCGGCGTAGGTGCGGAACATCCAGGGCTTATCGCGGCGCGGGGCGGACATGTCGTTCATCGGGCTCCTCCTCGCATGCTGCGATAGCACAGAGGGGCGTTTTGACAAGTCGCGGCTTGGGCGGGGCTTAACGCCGGGCGGTATGACTCTGCAGCCCTCTCCTTCCCAGCATCACTAGGGCGGAGAAACCTGCAAGGTAATCAGCAGTCGATAGCTAATATTACCTCGATCCGCCCAAGCACCTCCCACATCAAGTCGCTGTTGGCCTTGCTGTGGAAATCGGCATTCCTGGCCAGCCAATCGACCGTGCGAAACTGGTGGGACAAAATAACGCCGCTTAGTTTAACTCCCCTTGGAACGGGAACCTCGAAGCGGCTGCCTGTAACTGTGCTCGTAAGTGGACAAACGACCGCGAGGCCAGTGGCTATATTGAAATCACGTGGTGACAATACGAGAGCAGGCCGACGACCGGCCTGCTCTGTTCCTGATTGAGGAGAAAAATCGAGCCAGATAAAATCACCGCGTTCTGGTTGATAAACAACGTCTTTTATCAAACTTCATCTCCTCTCGGTTTACCCCATTCAACCTCGGCTGATCTTGGCTCCTGTGCAAGCAGGTCTGCTAGCTTGAATTTCGGTCGGCTCGGCGTCACTTTGATTGAGCCGTCTTCAACTTCAATGCATACTGTTGCACCTTCCACGAGCTTCACTTCTTCAGTGACATGTCGCGGCAACCGCAGAGCGAGGCTGTTCCCCCATTTTGCGATGGTTGCGTGCATTGCCCTTCCTCCTGACTGTTTCTACATAGTAGATACGTGCCAGAATGGCAAGAGGTGATTAAGCCTTGGTAAATTGGCAAGGATAGTGATCTCGATCCCAGACGGGGACTGCGGGAGCAACCCGCCCTCACTCCCCCGACCGCGCCTTCGCCAGCTTCTGCGCCTCCTCCGGCCACAGCTCCCGCAGCGGCATCGGCAGGTCCGAAACGACCTTCGCCGTTTCGTTGAAATCCAGCTCCCGCCAGATCACCGCGAAGACCGCCCGCGCGGCCGTGGCCGCGTCGGTCGGGAAGCTCGGCGGCAGCTCCCTGGCGATCCGCTCCTCGAATTGCTCGATCCGGCGCTGGACGTCCGGCTTGTCGGCCAGCCGATAGCCTTCATAGAATAATCCGCGCACCAGCATGGGAAGCTGCGCGCCGAGATGCACCGCCTGCGCCGGCGTCAGCCGGTCGCGCAGCGCGTGGAGCACGGCGCGCAGCGCGCTATAGGCATGCGGCCGGTCGCCCAGTTGGCAATCCTCCGCCAAGCGCTTGAGCCAGAGATTGGTCAGCTGGACCGTGTGATCGAGCGCGGATACCTGGGTGTCGCTCATGACGCGCCTCCGAAAAGCCCTTCGCCCCACGCCCAATCTGCCTCAACGCTCAAAATTATGCGTCGTATCAGCGCCCGCAAGCTGGGGCGCCCGCCCGGCCGCGTTAGTTAAGTTGATGAACGGCGCTTTTGGGGGAGCTTCACCCCAAGGGGTTCCCCGTATATGAATGCGCCCGGCGGGAGGGCGGCCGCAAAGAGGCTCGCCGTCCCTGGCGCGCTTTCCGCTCGAACGGAACCGTTCGAGCGATCAGAATTCGCGCCAATACACATAATGGAGCGAATTCTGATCGAAAAAAGTCTACCGACTTTTTCGGAATTCGCTCTGAGGAATCCGATTTGACGGGCCGCGGCGACAAGAGAAGCGCCCGAGGAGACGCGACGTTGACCGAGAAAAAAGACCTCTACGAGTTGGGTGAAATTCCGCCACTCGGCCATGTTCCCAAGAACATGTACGCCTGGGCGATCCGCAAGGAGCGTCACGGCCCGCCGGATCAGGCGATGCAGCTCGAGGTCCTCCCCACCTGGGAGCTCGACAGCCACGACGTGCTCGTCCTCGTAATGGCGGCCGGCGTCAACTACAACGGCGTCTGGGCGGCGCTCGGCGAGCCGATCTCGGTGCTCGACGCGCACAAGAACCCCTATCACATCGCAGGGTCCGATGCTGCCGGCATCGTCTGGGCGGTCGGCTCCAAGGTGAAGCGTTGGAAGGTCGGCGACGAGGTCATCGTCCACTGCAACCAGGATGACGGCGACGACGAGGAGTGCAACGGCGGCGATCCGATGTTCTCCGCCTCACAGCGGATCTGGGGCTATGAGACCCCGGACGGCTCTTTCGCCCAGTTCTGCCGCGTGCAGGACCGCCAGCTCATGCAGCGCCCCAAACACCTGACTTGGGAAGAATCGGCCTGCTATACGCTGACTCTCGCCACCGCCTATCGCATGCTCTTCGGTCATGAGCCGCACGAGCTGAAGCCCGGCCACAACGTTCTGGTCTGGGGCGCCTCGGGCGGCCTCGGCGTCTTCGCCGTGCAGATCTGCGCGGCCTCCGGCGCCAACGCCATCGGCGTGATCTCGGACGAATCCAAGCGCGATTACGTCATGTCCCTTGGCGCCAAGGGCGTGATCAACCGCAAGGACTTCAAGTGCTGGGGGCAGCTCCCCAAGGTCAACTCGCCGGAATATGCCGAGTGGACCAAGGAAGCGCGTAAATTCGGCAAGGCGATCTGGGACATCACCGGCAAGAAGGACGTCGACATCGTCTTCGAGCACCCGGGCGAGGCGACTTTCCCGGTCTCCTGCCTCGTCGCCAAGCGCGGCGGCATGGTGGTGTTCTGCGCCGGCACCTCGGGCTTCAACATCACCTTCGACGCCCGCTATGTGTGGATGCGTCAGAAACGCATCCAGGGCTCGCATTTCGCGCATCTCAAGCAAGCTGCGGCCGCGAACCAGTTCGTGATCGACCGCCGCGTCGACCCCTGCATGTCGGAGGTCTTCGCCTGGAACAAAATCCCGCTGGCGCATATGAAAATGTGGAAGAACGAGCATGCCCCCGGCAATATGGCTGTGCTGGTCAATGCGCCGGAGCCCGGCCTGCACACGGTCGAGGACGTGGTCGAGGCCTATAATAAAAAAAAGAAGTGAGCGGCTCTCTTTCTTGATCTTGGGGCGCGCCGGGCGGTCGGCGCGCCTTTCTTTCTATTGCGCTCTATAAGCAACTTCCTTCTTATTTCTGCGCCGCGATGCACTTTCCGGCGATCTCTCTCAGCCTCTTCCCACGTTCGGCGTCGTCCACGACGCCCACGAGCGCCTGGCTGCGCGCCGCCTCCTCGGCCGTGCAGACGCAGGCGTCATGGCAGAAATCCTGCTCGGCCCCTTCCTCGCGGCAGCTCCTGACGCACTCGGCGACGAAATCGGTCGTGGTCTCGGGCGGCGGCGCGATCATGGCGAGGCCCGTGAAAGCGGCGAAGAGAAGGGGCTGGTGGGCGAGATAGATCAGGAGGCTGTGGCGGCCGATATATCCCAGAGGCGCAACCCGCTTCGTCTCTTCCTTGGAAAGCGCGCGGTCGCTGCGCAGCCAGCTCAAGGGCTCATCCGCAGGCGCGATAGATTTTTCGGCGGGCGCCGGCGCGCCCCCCCGCTGAGAGAGGAGCAGCCGCCCGGCGGCCACGCCGAGAAGCATCGCCCCGGCCCAGGGGAAGAGGGGCCGCCAGTCCTGAGTCAGCGGCTCGGTCGTCGAAAGCCCCAGCCATTGCAGCCAGGCTGAATCGAAGAAGGGCGACGCCAGAAAATGCGGCGCCGCGATGAATAAGGCGCCAGCCACAACCGCCGCCGGTGGGGGCAAAAAGAGAAAGCCGACCGAGAGCAGGCTCGCCGCCGCGATGCAATGGAGAATGCCGAAGAAAACGAAGGCGTTGGGGAAGACGATATAGGTGCCGAGGCTCACCATCCCCGCCGCGCCCGCGACGATGGCGAGGCGCCGCCAGAAAGCGCGCCAATGCACGCCCTCGCGATGCGCGAGCGTCAGCGACACGCCGGCGATGAAAAGAAAGGAGAAGGCGATTGCGTGGCCGAATCCTTTTACCGGGGCGGACCACGGTATAGACGCGGCGATATAGCCGAAGTGGCCGAGATCCCAGGTCAGGTGAAAGGCGACCATCGCCAGAACGGCGAGGCCGCGCGCGGCGTCGAGCGCGTCCCACCGCCCGGCCCTCATTTCCCTGCGCCGCCCTGAAATTTGCTGAAGACCATGTCCGGCGCGGAGAGATTATGGCGTGAAGGCAGATGGCGGCCGACCCAGACTTCCGTGGCGCTGGCGCCGGGGAAGTCGATAACAGGCGCCTCCTCCCAGCCTTTCCCGCGCTTGCTGCGCCAGGCGACGATCGCCGCGTCGCTCATGGTCTCCATCGCGTACATGGAGCGCAGCGCCGCGAAGGGCCGCCCGCCCTGCACGACGTCGTCGAAAGAGACATCGAGCGTGAGGCGCTCCTGATCGATGCTCTTCAAGGCGAGCGTCGCCTCGCCGCCCCGCTTGAATTTGAGCGTGAAGCTGCGCGTCTTCGGATCGAAGGCGATCTCCTCCAAGGCCACGATCGGCCGTTCCTGAATCTCGACCGGGCCGACGAGAAAGGACGAGCCATAAGCTGTCCAGCGCATGTCTTCGAAAGGCAGCGGCCGGCCGCGCCAATAGCCGTCGGGCGGGTAGAAAACCATGATCTCCTCGGCGCGCTCGCGATACCACATCCACAATTGAATGAGATGAAAGCCGGTTTCGACCGTATCGCCCACCCGGATTGGAACGTCGTTGGGCCGCCAGAAAGAGGGGAAAGTATAGCCCGTCAGCCAGAACTCGGGCGTCTCCCAGAAGGTGCGCCGCCGCGCCTGCGCGAAGAACTTCGGATCATGGGAAAGGTCGCAGCTGGACCAGTCCGGCGCCCAGCGATCGGAGACAATCGTGTTGATATAGGACGGATGCACCGCCTGAATCTGAAAGCCGCGGATGCGCGGCGAGACGAAGTCGAGCTCGATATTGTCCTTCTCGGCGCAAAGTTCGGGCACGGACTTGTTTTCGACGCGCACTTGCAGCTCACCGGCAGGCTCCTGGGCTGAGGGCTGCGCAAAGGCAGGCGCGGCGGCGAGCGCGCCGGCGCCCGTCAGAAATCGGCGGCGATCTAAGGTCTTCACGGCTGGGTGTGTCCTCGAGGGTTTCGCGGCGTCGTTGTTTTGGCGCTTATTTCACGGCTCTAAGGGCGAAAACAAGGAGAGACGCGCCTTTCGGCGACCTGCGCTCCAGCCATGCCGGCGATTCGCCCCGCGCGAGCATGGCGGCGAGCCCGTCCGGCGCGGCGGAAACCAGTGGCGAGGGCGTCCTGGCGCGCGCGCACCACGCAACCAGCCCCACGCCCGCCTTGCGCAGCAGCGGCTCGGCCGCGTCGGGTGCGGCCATGAAGGCATGGGCTGCGAACAGATTGCCGTGATTGTCGCGATGGTAAGGCGCCGCGTAAACGCTGTGTGGCGTATGCGCGAGAATGTAGCTGCCCAAATCAAAGGAGCCGAGAACGCGCGTGGGCGGCAGCTCCGCGACCGGGGCCAACGCTTGCGGCGTCAGGCAGGCGCGCTCGCCATCCGCCTTGCTGTCGCCGTCGGAGGGAAGCGCCAGAGCGAGGCCGATTGGCGAAACAAGGATCGCAATAAAAGCGGCGAGCGGAGCGCGCAGCGCGGCGCTCACGCGGAAACGTTCGACCAGCGCGACGACGCCGGCGGCGAGCGGCGCCATGGCGAGCGGCGTCACGGAAGAGAAAACCCGAAGCTGCCAGAAACCGGCCGCAAAGCCCACCGTGACAACAGCGGCCGTGAGCAGCCAGCGCCGGCGCGCCAGGCCCTGCGCGCGCCAAGCAAAGGCGAGCGCAGCCGCGAGTCCAAGCGCGACGGGCGCGGCGATGGAGACGACAATGCCGGGCGTTTTGGGAAAGAGCGCGAGCAGCGGTTTCGCCTCGGCCACATGGGAAAGCCAGAGATCTCGTATCAAAGGATCGAGCCCCACGAGGGGATCGCCGATGCAATTGGGCGCAAGCAGGAGGATGGCGCCAAGGGTCGCTACTGCGGCCGCGCCTGCCGCGAGGAGGCGGGCGCGGAATGTCGAGAGCCAGGGGGCGGCCAAAGCCAGCGCAACGAGCGACAAGGCGCCGACGCAAAGCGCGGCGATGTGCACGAAGGAGAAAGCGTCGCAAGCGGAAGCGAGACCGGCGGCGCCGGGAACGGTCGCGGCGTAGAAAAGGGGAAAGGCGATAAGCGCCCCGCCGGCAAACCACAGAAGCTGCCCCTGCGCCGCCGCGCCGTTGCGGACGAAGAGCAGGGGCAGCGCTGCGATCATCACGGCGAAAAAGGGCAGGTTTTCGAGGCTGATCGCAAAAGACAGCGCCATCAGCGCCGCACTGGCGGCGAGGCGGCTGGCCCGGCTTTTTTCGATGCCCTGCAGAAAGAAGCAGAGCGACGCGGCCAATGTGACGATCTGCGGCGCATGATGATCGATGCGGCCAGGCGCGAATTGCACGAACATCGCGCCCGACAGCATGGCGAGCCAAATCGCGAGGCTTCGCGTGCGGGGGCCGGAAAGAATGGCGGCGAGCCAGCCGACGACGGCGAAAAGCGCTGCAAGCAAAGCAAAAGGAAAGAGGAGTCGCGTCGCCCGCTCCGCATATTGCGGATCGAGGAAAAGAGAAAAGAACAGATTGAGCCCGGCAAGAGGAACGTCGACGATCCGCGACCAGTGCATCGGCACGCCGCCCGGCGGATCCAGGCGATAGGCGGTCACGTCGAACCACGGCTGCCCTGCGAGGAAATCGCGCAGCTGCACGGCGCGCATGGCGTCGTCGGAGTCAAAAAAGGCCCCCGTGCGCCAGACCGCTTCAGCGCGGGAGAAGGACAGCGCCGCCCCACAGAGAAGCGAGAGAGCGAGCACGACCCCGGTGGGCAGGCGAGAGTCCGCGGCCTCCCGTCGGCCCGCGGCGCTCGGCGCATCAGGCCCGGCGAAATCCATCATCGTCCATCCTTGGCTTGGGGCCGGCCGACCGTCGAGCGCTCATATCTCGGCTTTGAACAGCAGGCCTCGGCGCGTGACGAAATTGAACATGAAGACGAAGCCCGCCGTCGCCGCCTTGGCGATCGACAGCGGAAAATCAAACTCTCCGACGAAAAGGCGCATCAAGGCCTCGGTCAGCAGGAGGCCGATAGCGCCCGTGACCAGAAAGCCAAAGATCTCGACGCGCGGCGCGCGGCTCCGCCGCCCCTCGAAGACATAGCGGATGCTGAGGAGATAGATGAGCCCCAGCCCGGACAAAAAGCCCGCGGCGGCTGCCTGAAGATAGCCAACGCCGAAGCCCTTCGTCAGCGTCAGCAGCACCGCGTAATCCAAAGCGAGCGCAAAGACGCTCGCAGCCGCATAACGGACCATGTCGCCCAGGAAGCGCATCAGACGCGCCGGCGCGAAATGCGCGACGCGCGCGCCCTGGGCCGGGGTGACCGACATGGTCAGGCGACCTTTTTCGGCACGAGGCGATCGCTCGCAAGCGCCTCCTCGGCGCCCTCGACGCCGGCTTCCGAATAGTCGGCGTCCTCGTTGACCCGCCAGACGTCGAAAGCCTGCTCGCCCCGGATGATATTGAGCGCGGCCAGCATGCCGGTCATCATCGCATGGTCCTGATTATTGTATTTGTGCATGCCATTGCGGCCGATCGGATGCAGCGTCGGGAAGCGCGCGGCGATCTCGCGGCGGATCGTCTCGACGTTTTGCGCATAAGCGTCGTCATAGACAGGATAGGCCTTGGCTTGGCGCACGACGCAGGCGTCGTCCACGTCATTGGGGTCCATCAGCCCAATCTGGCCGATTTCGCGCTTGGCGAGCTCGATCAAATCCTCGTCGCGCGCGGTCCACAGCCCGTCGCCTTCGAAACAGAAATATTCGAGCCCGAGGCAGGTGGAGACGCCGTCGGCGATCATCTCCGGCGACCAGCTCTTGAAGTTCTGCACGCGGCCAACCTTGACCGTGGGATCGTGGATATAGACCCAATTATCCGGCAGCTCCTTGCGCGGGCGGCCGATCAGCACCACGGTGAGGAAGTCGCGGTATTTGAGGTCGCGGGCGTTGAAGAGGCTCAGCGGCGCGGGCTCGATGGCGTTCATCAGATCGCGCATCGGCGCCGAGGACATGACGTGTCGGGCGCGGAAGGTTTCTACCCCGCCGCAGGGCGCCGTCGCGCGCACGGTCCAGAGCCTGGCCGCGTCGTCGAAATGAAGCGCGTTCACGCTATGGCCCATGAGAAGGCGCCCGCCCATCAGCTGCATCTTTCGCGCGCAGGCCTCCCACATCATGCCGGGCCCCCGACGGGGGTAGCGAAAGCTCTCGATCAAGGTCTTGGCGCCCAGCTTGGCGCCGCCTTCCGCCTTGCGCAGCCCCAGGGAACGGCGCAGGCCGTCGATGATGGCCGCGCCGAGCGAGAGGCCTTTGATGCGCTGCGCCGCCCAGTCGGCGGAAATGTCGTCGCAGCCCATGCCCCACACCTTCTCGGTATAGGTCTTGAAGAAGATGCCGAAGAGCCGCTCGCCGAACTGGTTGCGCACCCATTGGTGAAAGGTCTTTGGCTCCTGGACCGGAAACGCCTTCGCGTAAGCAAAAGAAGCCATGCACAGGGCGCTTTCGAAGAGACCGAGGTTCTTCAACGCCTCGAAGGCCTTCAACGGATAGGCGTAGAACTTTCCTCTATAATAGATGCGCGACAGCCGCGGCCGTTCCAGAAAATCGTCAGGCAGAATCTCGTTCCACAGGTCGACGATTTCCTTCGACTTCGAGAAGAAGCGATGGCCGCCGATGTCGAACAGGAAGCCCTTGTAGCTCGCCGTTCGCGATATGCCGCCGACATAGACAGGGTCCTGCTCCAAAACGAGCGCGCTGCGTCCGTGTTTTGCCAGAGTATATCCTGCGGTCAGGCCGGCGGGGCCGGCTCCGATAATGATCGTTTCGACAATATCGCCCATGCCAGCCCTGAAATTTGACTTCCGGCCGGGGCGGGAGCCCTGGCCGGGTTCAGCCCCACAATCGGCGCCGCCTGGCCGCAATTGTGGTTCAGAGCCGTTAATGGGCAGTTTACGTTAACGGGCTTCTCATGCTCTCCAGGGCGGCCGGTCGCCTCAGAAAGGCGCGTAGGGGTGAGCCTGCCAGCTGCGGACCGTGCCCTGGCGATAAAGCGGCGCATAGGCCATGGCGTGGCTCTTATGGCTGTGACGCAGGCTGGCGTAGCGGGCGGCGTTATGGCGCGCCTTGGCGTAGCGGGTTCCGCCGGCCGGCGGGGCGCCGGTGATCGAAATCCTGCCGCCTTCGGCCTGCACGATCTCATAGAGACGCTTGGCGTTGCCGGGCGAGAGACGCACGCAGCCATGCGAGGCGGGCCGGCCCAGAGCGCCTGTGGCGTAGGTGCCGTGGATCGCGTAGCCGCCGCGGAAGAAGATCGAGTAGGGCATCGGGGACATGTGATATTTGCGGGAATAATGCATCCGCTCCATGCCGGTCGGCGCGTAGGAGCCTCGCGGCGTCGAATAGCCGGCGCGCGCCGTCGAGACGGGCCAGGTGTAGCTGCCGGCGTCCGACTCGACGCGCATCGTCTGGGACGACAAATCGATATGAATATTGGCTGCGGCGTGGGCGAAGCCGAACGAGGCGAAAAAGGCCGCCAGAGCCAAAAGGAAAAGTTTCAAACGCATGAACCGACTCCCGTGAACCATTACTGTCGAGATTGTGGCTCAATGCGTTTCGAACGGCAATGTGAATGGACGGGTAAGGTTGACCGGAAACCATCGGCTAGCGCGCTTTCCGCTTGAAATCGCGCCAAATCAAAAAACTGGAGCGCGGCGTGCGTGGGGAGAGAGAACGATGATTGACATGAGGGCGTTAGGACTTGCCGCGCTTCTGATCCTGGGGCTCGCGTCGCAGGCCTCCACCCAGGAAAAAGGAACGCTCGACCCTAAACCACTGCCGCCGCTCCCCAATCCTTCCGATCCCAAGACGCCGGCGAAGGAGCTCTTCGGCCGGGCGCGCGACAGCGCGCCGTTCGGGCCCGATCCTATCGGATTCTATTCCAAGGGCTGTCTCGCCGGCGGCGAGCAATTGCCGATCAATGGGCCCCATTGGCAAGTCATGCGCCTCTCGCGCAACCGCAATTGGGGGCATCCGGAGCTTGTCCGCTTCCTGGCGGGCTTTTCGGCCAAGGCGGCGCAAGCCTCCGGCTGGCCGGGGCTTCTCATCGGCGACATGTCGCAACCGCGCGGCGGCCCGATGCTGACCGGCCACGCCTCGCACCAGATCGGTCTAGACGCGGATATATGGCTCACCCCCATGCCAAGCCGGGAGCTCACTCCAGGGGAGCGGGAGGAGATGTCCGCGACCGACGTCGTGCGCGACGACCATCTCGACGTCAAGCCGGACGTCTGGAGCGAGGGTCATCTGGCGGTCATTCGCGCGGCGGCGATGGAGCCGAAGGTGCAGCGCATTTTCGTCAACGCCGCCATCAAGCGCGCCATGTGCCGCGTCGCTCAGGGCGAGTCGTGGATGCGCAAGGTGCGGCCCATGTGGGGGCACAATTACCATTTCCACGTACGGCTTTTCTGCCCGGAAGGTTCGAGCTGCAAGGACCAGGACCCGACGCCCCTCGGCGACGGCTGCGACCAGTCGCTCGCCTGGTGGTTCACGGACGAGGCGTTGAATCCGAAAAAATCGGGCAAATCCTGGCCGCCCATGACCATGGCCGGCTTGCCCCCGGCGTGCAGGGAAGTGCTGAAAGCGGAGTGATTATTGGGGCCGGCTGATGGTCAGCCCGCTCCCGCGCGCACAGGGCAAGAGACGCCCGTGCCCCCGAGCCCGCAATAGCCGTCCGGGTTCTTGGCCAGATATTGCTGGTGGTAGGCCTCCGCGTAATAGAAGGGGGGCGCCTCTCTGATTTCGGTCGTAATCCGGCCGTGTCCGGCCTCAGTCAACACCTCTTGATACGCGGCGCGCGAAGCCTTGGCCGCCGCGAGCTGCTCGGGCGTCGTCGCATAGATGGCCGAGCGATATTGCGCGCCGACGTCATTGCCCTGGCGCATGCCCTGCGTGGGATCGTGGCTCTCCCAGAAAATCCGCAATAGGCTCTCGAACGAGATCTCGGCCGGATAATAGACCACGAGAACCACCTCGGCGTGGCCGGTTCTTCCGGTGCAGACGTCCTCATAGGTCGCATTCCTGGTGGACCCGCCCGCATAGCCGACGGCGGTGACATAAACCCCTTCGCCAGCCTGCCAGAACTTGCGCTCGGCGCCCCAAAAGCAACCCATGCCAAACAGAACCTGCTCGGTCCCGGCCGGGAAGGGCGGATCGAGCATATGGCCATTCACGAAATGGCGCGCGCCGTGGGCAACGGGCCTGTCGCGGTCGGGAATGGGCCCGAGCCGCCGGGCGAGATCGAGCTTGTCGAAAATGGACATGCTTCCAAGATAAGGCGGCGCTCAGCGCCGCCAATAGCGGTTCGAGGCTTCCTGTTTGTGGCTGAAGACGATGAGCAGCGCGCCCACCCCGCCAAGGGCCACGCTGACCGGCGCCGACATCAGTGACGCCAGCACCGGATCCCACAGGAAAGCTGATTTCGCTCGAGCCCCGGCCTCGAGTGAGTGATAGAGCCCCGGGAAAGACTCGAAGAGTCCCTTGTGCAGAGTCGTCACGAAGAGCGCCCCGCCCGCGATCGAGCGCGTGCCGTCGACGATGAGGGCGATGAACCCTCCCGCGAGCAACAGCAATCCGAGAAAGCGGGTCAAGAGGCGTAGCATTGCTTTAAACATAAGCTTGCCGCTCGCCTCTGTCCATGAGCTCGGCAAGACAGCGCTTTGCAACAACGGCCCCAATTGAGGCGCCGAAGGTTCAGGCGCTTTGGCGAAGCATTAACCTTAATGAGTTCTGATCCCGTTTCGAGGCGGGAGACGATCCCAGGGCGGAGAGGCTTTCGGCCGGGTAATTCAGGGGCGTGCGCCTACATGCGCTATCGTGACCAGTCCTATTCTTTTGTCGATGCGTCCGGCGATTACGTCGTGCAAGTGTCGCGCGGCCATCGCACCCGAATGTTTCGCTTGTCTCCCGCCTCGCTCGCGGCCGGCTTCGCAGTCCTCGGCCTTCTCGTCGTAGTGATCGTCGGCGGCGCTGGATACTTCATGTTCCGAGATGAGTTGCTTGCCAGCCTGATCGATCGCCAGACGCAGATGCAATATGCCTATGAGGATCGGATCGCCGCTCTGCGGTTGCGCCTCGACCAGCTCGCGAGCCGGCAGTTCATCGATCAGGATGGGGTCGAGGGGAAGGTTCAAAATCTGGTTCTCAGGCAGGCGAAGCTCGAAACGCGCGCCGCCGTGGTCGCCCAGCTCCTCGAACGCGCCATCTCCCACGACGCCGGGGTCTCGCTGGTCATGCCGGCCGGGCGCGCCGAAGCCTCGGCCCTGAGCGCGTTGAAGGCGGGCCTGCCTCTCGCCAAGGCGCCCGCCGGCGCCGCGGACGCCTTGCCGAGGGCGCAGCGGGGCGCGGTCGAGAACGCCCCTTTGAGCTATAGCGCAAAGCCCGAGCCTGAGGGACTCGATCTCCGGCTCGGCGGCGACTCGAAGCCGCTTCCGCTCGCGCCGCCCCATCCTGCGCCGAAGCGCGAGGAGCTCGTTCCCATTGATACGTCTATGGCGCCGCGAACGGTCACGCCATCGGCCTCGCTCGCCCACGCCGCCGATCCGGGCGCGCCCATGGAAGCGCGGCTCGAAAGCGTCGCCTCCTCGCTCGACCGCGTCGAGCGCGACCAGTCGCGCCGCCTTTCAGGGATCATGCGCCCGGCGGTCGAAGCGGCTGCGCGGCTGCGTCTTGCCTTCGACATGGCTGGGGTTCCCGTCGACCGCTATATCCCGAAACCTCGACGCAAGGATGGGCCGCCGGCCATCGGCGGTCCCTTCGTCGCCGCCCCCGCGAAATCGGGCGACAGCCTTTTCGAGCGCGAACTCGCGGCGGCGCAGACCGCCGTCGGAACGCTCGACGGCCTGCGGCGGGCGCTGCCGACGACGCCATTGCGCAGGCCGCTCTCGGGAGAGCTGCAGCTCACCTCGACTTTCGGATATCGCACCGACCCCTTCTTCGGCCGTCCGGCGCTTCACAGCGGCGTCGACCTGCGTGAGGAATATGGCGCGCCCGTCAAGGCGACGGCGGCGGGAACGATCAGCGCCGCAGGGCCGCAGGGCGGCTATGGCAATCTGGTCGAGATCGACCATGGCGGCGGCATGTCGACCCGCTACGGGCATCTCTCCGAAATTAAGGTCGCGCCAGGACAGCACGTTGCGCCGGGCGCGGTCATCGGCCGCGTCGGCTCCACGGGACGCTCCACGGGCCCTCATCTTCATTACGAGGTGCGCATCGACGGCGAGGCGGTCGATCCATCACGCTTCCTTAAAGCGGCCGCCGCTCTCGGCGGCGTCGTCCAATAAGCGCGGCGTACGAACGAAAGCCGCACGGCGAAAGGCCTTGGTTCCGCTCAGGCGATCTCGATGATCTTGGCGCTGTGGTGGATGACCTCGACCTTGTCCCCCACGGTCTTGCCCATCAATGCCTGCGCAAGCGGCGCGACATAGGGGATGAGCCCTTTCGCGGGATCGGCTTGGTCCTCGCCGACGAGCCGGAAGGTTTTCCGCTCGCCGCCCTCCAGCTCCACCACGACGCTGTGGCCAAAGCGCACATGCGAATGGTCGGCGATATGCGGCACGATCTCCGCGCTTGCGCGGCGCGCCCGCCAGTAACGCAGATCGCGCTGGGCGAGGGCGATCGCATGGTTGTCGCCGTCGCGGGTCGCCTTTTCTAGATTCGCCTGCAGACGGGTCATGGCGTCGTCGATCTGCTGCAGGCCTTCCGGCGTCACCAGATTTCGATGCGGGCTGACGGGACGGTCGGGCAAATCCTGGCGGGGGTTGTCGTCGTCCTGTTCCTTGGTGAATGCCGAACTCATGGTCCTACCTTTGCCACCCGAAGGGCGTGAAAATGCGCGTGGCTTCCGGAGCATCGAAGAACGCTCGTGGGCCGAACGCCGTCATTAGAGTCCACACGGGAGGGAATGTCGAGAAGCTGCCGCGGCGCTGCGACAATCGGCGCCGGAACGGCTTACGGCATCTCGACGACGATCCGCCCGCGTATTTTTCCAGCCACGACCATGCGCGCCCTCTCTAGCGCCTGGTCGAAGGGGATAATCTCACACATGGCGTCGATTATCCCGGAGTCGAGGTCCGCTGCGATTCGCCCCCAGGCTTCACGGCGCAAATCTATTCTTGGCCGCACGCTTTCGACGCCGATGAGCGACACGCCGCGCAGGATGAAAGGCGCGACGCTCGCGGGCAGATCCATGCCGCCGACATTGCCACAGGCTGCAATCGCGCCGTCGAATTGAGTCTGTGCAAGAATGTTGGCGAGGGTCGTTCCGCCGACCGTGTCGATCCCGGCCGCGAAGCGCTGCGACTGAAGCGCCTTGCCGGGCGCGGCGAAGTCGTCGCGGGACAATATCTCGGCCGCGCCGATCGACTCGAGATAGGGGGCCTCCTCAGGCCGCCCGGTGATCGCCGCCACGCGCCAGCCGGCGCTCGCCATCAGGGCCACTGCGAAGGAGCCCACGCCCCCCGCTGCGCCGGAAACAACCGCGAGCCCGTCCGCGGGGCCGAGGCCGTGGCGCTCCAGCGCCAGCAGGCAGAACATGGCGGTAAGCCCGGCGGTGCCGGCAGTCATCGCCCGTGCGGGCATCAGCGATTGAGGGAGCTTCACGAGCCAATCGCCGGGAAGCCGCGCCTTTTGCGCGAAACCGCCAAAATGCGCCTCTCCGAGGCCGCATCCCGTGGCGACGACAAGATCGCCCGGCGCAAAACCCTCATGGGACGAACGCGTCACCCGGCCGGCGAGATCTACTCCGGGGATCATAGGAAAGCGGCGAATCACCGGCGCTTTTCCCGTAATCGCCAGGCCGTCCTTGTAATTAATCGCCGAGTAGAGCACCGCGAGATCGACGTCTCCCGGCATCAGCTCATCCTCCGCCATCTCCACGTAACCGGCGCTATGCGCGCCCGAGACGTCATCAACTCGTATGGCCCGGAAAGAGGACATGGCAGCTCCAAGTTTATCCGAAAGGCTCGATCATCCGTTTACTGATCAATAGCGGCCATCGGGAGCCTCATCTAGGCCGGTTTTTGACCAATTCGATTCTCGGACGCGCTCGAGACTTTGGGTTTTAAGACGCCTCCTTGGCGCCTGCGGCGTCCCGAAAAGAGAAACATCCTCTGCTGTTCGCATGTCCAAAATAAACGGGTGATAATTCTTGATGAAATGAGACCAGTGGTATAAATTAATTTCTAGTCTTCGCCTGTTCGATAAAGCCACGCCCAATAGGTTTTGTTCGAGCTATTTAGGCGGCGACGCTTTCCACGAGAAGACGCCCACTTCTCCGGGCCCCCACGAGACGCAATAGGCGCCCTGAAATGAACCTGCCCAACAATATCGAACTCGCCGCCGACATCGTATCCGCGTATGTCAGCAATAATTCGGTGCCGGCGGCGGATCTCCCGCACCTGATCAGCGAAGTCTTCAACGCCTTGCTGCACGTCGGGTCCAACGGGGTCGCGGCGCCGGCCGAGCCGCCGAAACCAGCCGTCGCCGTCAAGCGTTCGGTGACAAACGACTACATCATCTGCCTGGAAGACGGAAAGAAGTTCAAATCCCTGAAGCGCCATTTGCGCACGCAATATGGTCTATCCCCCGAGGAATACCGCGAGAAATGGGGTCTGCCGGCCGATTATCCGATGGTCGCCCCGAATTACGCCCAGGCGCGCTCCAATCTGGCCAAGCAGATGGGCCTGGGGCAGCAACGCCGTCGCCGCGGCAAGTAATCGCGCATCGCTTACAAAAAAGAAAAACCCGCGGCGAGCCGCGGGTTTTTCTCATGGCGAGAAAGGCGATGAGGGATCAACCCTCGTCGTCGCTCTCAATATCGCCGTCGATAAGGCCGGAGACGTCGTCGTCCTCGCCTTCTTCCGCTTCGAGGAAGGTGTCATCGTCGCCAGCGTCATCGAGCTCGACGTCCTCGTCGACATCGAGCGTCTCGGCGGCGTTCTCGCTCTCCTCAACCTCGTCGAGCGACACCGTGTCGACGCCTTCCGTCTCGAGCTCTCTATCCTCCTCCTCGGCGCGGCCGGGGGTGCGGGAGATGGAGGTGAGATGGAAGATCGTCCCGCATTTCGGGCAGACGATCGGGACCTTGTTGAGGTCGTAGAATTTCGTCGCGCAGGACTGGCATTGGCGCTTGGCGCCGAGTTCCGGTTTGGCCACGGTTCGTTGATCCTTACGAAAGAAGCAGTGTTGAAGCGCCCGCCTGATGATTCACCATTGGGCGCTCCGGTTAGTGGGCTGCGGCGGCGCTGTCAAATGGATAAATGCCCGCCTCTCGGTCAACGGATTTTGCGTTGCAAACCGGCGCGCGGCTTGGCATAGAAAAAGGGGTCGCGGGTGTAGCTCAATGGTAGAGCAGCAGCCTTCCAAGCTGAATACGAGGGTTCGATTCCCTTCACCCGCTCCAGCTGCATGCCGATGTGAAGCGTCTCGCCTAAAGACCCAATCACATGCAAGCGAAGCAATCCAAAGGCAATCAGCGCGGGCCTGAGCGCTTTGTCGCTCCCGTAACATGACGTCGCCCATCATTCTGTGGCCGGCATTGCCGAAACCCTGACAGGGAGCCCAGAGCGATGGCGAGCGCCTGCGGCGAATGGCTGCCGGTTGTGAAAGGCCGAAGTGATTGGCGCTGGCTCATCGCGGCGATTGCGTTCGTCTGGGTGGCGGAGGCGATGAACACGGCCATTGAACATGTCTGCAACGCCGTCTCGCCGCAGTATCAAACAGGAGTTGAAAAAGCGAAGGACGTCGCCGCCGGGGCGGTCCTGCTCGCGGCAGGGGGAGCGGCGCTGATCGGGGTGAGCGTTTTTGCGCCCTGTCTAGGCCTGCGCCTTTAGAGCGCATTCTTTTGCAACAAGAATACGCTCCCGTTCCCGAACCGACAGGGCAGGGCGCCAGATTAGCGCCCGCCCTTCTGCTTTATCGCGGCCAGCAACGCTTCGCCTAGGCCGCCGGGCGCATTGCCGGCCGGCTTCGCCCCGCGCGGCGCCGCCGAGAATTGTTGCGGCCCGCGCGGGCGGCCCTGGTCGCGGCCCGCGCCACCGCCTTGCACGCCCTTTGCCTGCTGGCCCGGCGCGTCGTCGAGGCGCATGGAGAGCGAGATGCGCTTGCGCGGAACGTCGACCTCCATGACCTTCACCCTGACGATGTCGCCGGGCTTCACCACGCTGCGTGGGTCTTTGACGAATTCCTTGGACATTGCCGAAATATGCACCAGACCATCCTGATGCACGCCGATGTCGACGAAGGCGCCGAAGGCGGCGACATTGGTGACGACGCCCTCGAGGACCATGCCGGGCTTCAGATCATTGAGGGTCTCGACGCCTTCCTGAAAGGTCGCCGTCTTGAAGGCGGGGCGCGGGTCTCGGCCGGGCTTTTCCAGTTCCGCCAAGACGTCGGTGACGGTTGGAATGCCGAAGGTCTCGTCTGCGAATTGCGCGGGTTTCAGCTTGCGCACCTCGTTCGCGTTGCCAATCAGCGATTTGATGTCGGTTTTCGCGGCGTCGAGGATGCGGCGCACCAGCGGATAGGCTTCCGGGTGCACGCCCGAGCGGTCGAGCGGATCGTCGCCGTCGATAATGCGCAGGAAGCCCGCGCTCTGCTCGAAAGCCTTGGGGCCGAGGCGCTGCACTTTCTTCAATTCCGCGCGCGTGCGGAATGGCCCGTTGGCGTCGCGATGCGCGACAATATTGGCGGCGAGCGTTTCGCCAAGCCCCGACACGCGCGCAAGCAGCGGCGCCGAGGCGGTGTTTACGTCGACGCCGACGGCGTTCACGCAGTCCTCGACAATGGCGTCGAGCGCGCGCGAAAGTTTCATCTCGGAAACATCGTGCTGATATTGGCCCACGCCGATCGACTTGGGCTCGATCTTCACAAGCTCGGCGAGCGGGTCTTGCAGACGGCGCGCGATCGACGCCGCGCCGCGCAGCGTCACGTCGAGGTCGGGTAGTTCTTTGGAGGCGTATTCGGAAGCCGAATAAACCGAGGCGCCTGCTTCAGACACCACGACCTTGGTGAGCTTCAGCTCGGGGTGTTTTGACATAAGCTCGCCGGCGAGCTTATCCGTCTCGCGCGAGGCCGTGCCATTGCCGATGGCGATCAGCTCGATCTTGTGCTGGCGCGCAAGGCTCGCGAGCATGGCGATGGATTCGTCCCAGCGCCGCTGCGGCTCGTGGGGATAGATCGGGGTTGTCGCGACGATCTTGCCGGTTGCGTCGATCACGGCGACCTTCACGCCGGTGCGGAAGCCCGGATCGAGGCCGATGGTCGCGCGCGCGCCTGCCGGCGCCGCCAGCAGAAGGTCGCGCAGATTTTCGGCGAAGACGCGAATGGCTTCGTCCTCCGCGAATCGCCACAGGCGGGAGCGGGCGTCCACCGAAAGATGCAGCTCGATCTTGGTGCGCCAGGCCCAGCGCGCCGTTTCCGCCAGCCATTTGTCGCCAGGGCGGCCGCGATCCTCGATGTTGTAGCGGCGCGCGATTCGGCTCTCGTAGCCCCCGAGGCCAGGCTCGGCCTCGGGCGCCATTTCGAGCTCCAGCATCTCCTCCTTCTCGCCACGGAAGAGCGCGAGGATGCGATGCGAGGGAAGCTTCGAGATCGGCTGCGAAAAGTCGAAATAATCCGAGTATTTGGCCCCGGCCGCCTCCTTGCCCTCGCGCGCCTTCGATTTCAGGATCGCCTGCTGCCAGTGGGTCTCGCGCAGCGCGCCGATGAGATCGGCGTCCTCGGCGAATCGTTCGACAAGGATGGCGCGCGCGCCTTCGAGCGCCGCCTCGACGGTCGCGACATTCTTTTCGGCGTTGACGAAGGCTTCGGCCTGCGCTTTCGGGGCTTTGTCGGGGGAGGAGAGCAGCGCGTCGGCGAGCGGCGCAAGGCCTGCTTCGATGGCGATCTGCGCCTTGGTTCGGCGTTTGGGCTTGAAGGGCAGGTAAATGTCTTCAAGGCGGGCTTTGTTATCGGCCTCCATGATGACGCGCCTCAATGCGTCGTCGAGCTTTCCCTGCGATTCGATCGAATCGAGGATCGCCTTGCGGCGCTCTTCGAGCTCCCGCAGATAGCGCAGCCGTTCTTCGAGCTTGCGAAGCTGCGTATCATCGAGCTGCCCGGTCGCCTCCTTGCGATAGCGCGCGATGAAGGGGACAGTCGAACCGCCGTCGAGAAGACCGATCGCGGCCTCCACCTGCCAGGGTTTCGCCGCAAGTTCTTCGCTCAGCCGCTCGACGATCGACGCCATATGCTCGCCTCTCTCCGTTGAAGGAGGGTGGCTTTTAGCGAAGCGCAACGGACGAAGTCAAAGACGCTCGCCCGTTGCGCACAGCCGCCGCGTTAACCTCTGATCGATCCTCGGGCGCACTGCCGGCGCCTCGGGGGACGGAAATCTTTGGGTCGGTAAAGTCTGGACGCCCGTTCCAGATTTGCACAGGCCGTTAAGATTTGTGCTGGGGGGAGGGCCAGGTCCGCGTTGGTCGCGGGGGGCGTCCCTCCCATATCTGGCGCCATGGAACATTCTGCGGCGCAACATCGGCCTGAACGGATCGCCAACCTTTCCACAAAAGCGATTCGTGCCGCTCTCGTTCACCTTCGATCCCCAAGCTTAACGGTGAGCCGCTTGTCGGCTCATTGACAAAAAGGGGGAAGAGAGTCCCGCAGCTGGCTCCGGCAAATTGATGAATCAACGTGCAGCCCATACAAAATGCGGGGCGAGAGAGGAGAAAATGTCTATATATTGCGAGAACAGAGCATGACACGGCCGGAGTCAGCGATTCGGCCGCGATTCGTTCGCCCGCTGTTCGGAAGGTGAATTCGCGCTCCGCCCAAAGTTCCTTTATGAGACGATGGCGCCTTTCCTCAGCGGCGTCCCAGGTGAAGAACGACAAGAACCGACAATCATCATGCCGCCGCTCCCGCCTGGAAGCCGCGCCGCCGCCCATGGGGTGGCGGCGGTGCTGGGCCCCACCAATACCGGCAAGACCCATCACGCCATCGAGCGCATGCTCTCCTTCCCGAGCGGCGTCATCGGCCTGCCGCTGCGGCTGCTCGCGCGCGAGGTCTATGGCCGCGTCGTTTCCAGGGTCGGCTCCGAGGCCGTCGCGCTCATCACCGGCGAGGAGAAGATCAAGCCGCGCGCGCCCGCGTATTGGATCTCGACCGTCGAGGCGATGCCGCGCGACATCGACGTGGATTTTCTGGCGATCGACGAAATCCAGCTCGCCGCCGACCTCGACCGGGGGCATATCTTCACCGACCGGCTGCTGCGCTGGCGGGGGCGTCAGGAGACGCTCCTGATCGGCGCCGACACGATGGCGCCGCTGATCGGCGAGCTTTTCCCCGGCGCGCCCATCTTCTCGCGCCCGCGCCTGTCGCGCCTCACTTTCGCGGGCGACAGGAAGATTTCCCGCCTGCCGCCGAGGACCGCCATCGTCGCCTTTTCGGCCGAGGAGGTTTACGCCATCGCGGAATGGATCAAGCGGCAGAGGGGCGGCGCGGCCGTGGTGCTCGGGGCGCTTTCACCGCGCACCCGCAACGCCCAGGTCGAGATCTTCCAGTCCGGCGACGTCGATTACATCGTCGCAACCGACGCCATCGGCATGGGCCTCAATCTCGATGTGGATTACGTCGCCTTCGCCTCCGATCGCAAATTCGACGGCTGGCGTTATCGCCGCCTCACGCCGGCGGAATTCGGCCAGATCGCCGGGCGCGCGGGACGCCATATGAGCGACGGCGTCTTCGGCGCCACGGGCCGCTGCCCTCCCTTCGATGAGGAGCTGATCGAGGCGCTGGAGGACCATCGCTTCGATCCTGTCCAGCTGCTCCAATGGCGCAACAGCGATCTCGATTTTTCGTCGATCGGGGCGCTCGCTCATTCGCTGGACAAGACCCCGGATCATCCGCGATTCACCCGCGCGCCCCTAGCGGTCGACCAGTTGACGCTGGAAGCCGCCAGCCGCGACGAAATCGCGCAGAGGAACGCCAAGACTCCCGCCGACGTCGCGCGCCTGTGGGAAGCCTGCCAAATTCCCGATTATCGAAAAACCTCTCCGGCGGCGCACGCCGATCTGGCGCTCTCGGTTTTCTCTTTCATCGCGCGGCGCGGCAAAATTCCGGCCGATTGGATGGCTAAGCAGATCGAGGCCGTGGACCGGACGGACGGCGACATCGACACGCTGTCCAACCGGCTTGCGCAAGTCCGCACGGTGAGCTTCATCTCCCACCGCGCGGGCTGGCTCGATGACGCCGAGCATTGGCAGAGCGTCGCGCGTCGGGTAGAGGACAGCCTGTCCGACGCGCTGCACGCCCGTTTGACGCAGCGTTTCGTCGATCGCCGCACCAGTGTGCTGATGCGCCGCCTAAGAGAGAATGCGATGCTCGAAGCCGAAATAAACGCCGCCGGCGACGTGCTGGTGGAAGGCCAGCATGTCGGGAGCCTCCAGGGCTTTCGTTTCACGCCAGATCCGGGCGCGGCAGGCGAAGCCGCCAAGGCCTTGAATGCGGCCGCCCAGAAGGCCCTTGCCGGAGAGTTCGAAGCGCGCGCCACGCGCGTTTTCGACGCCGTCGACGACGCCTTCGTGCTGGGCAACGACGGCGTCATCCGCTGGCTCGGCGAGCCCGTCGCGAAAATAACGGCCGGCGCCGGCGCGCTCACGCCCACGACCCGCGTCCTCGCCGACGAGCAGCTCACCGGCGCGGCGCTGGAAAAGGTTCAGACCCGCCTCAATCTCTGGCTGGCCCAGCATGTGAAAAAATTGCTCGGTCCGCTGGAGACGCTCGAAAAGGGCGAGGGGCTCGAGGGGCTGACGCGCGGCGTCGCTTTCCAGCTCGCGGAGGAGCTGGGCGTCCTCGACCGGGCCCGCGTCGCCAAGGAAGTGAAGGCTTTCTCGCAGGAAGATCGCGCCGCGCTGCGCAAGCTCGGCGTGCGATTCGGCGCCTACCACATCTATCTGCCGCTCCTGCTGAAGCCCGCGCCGCGCGCTTTGGCTTCGCTGCTCTGGGCGCTGCAGCACGGCGGGCTCGACAATGTAAAGGGTCTCGAGGAAGTCCCGCACCTCGCAGCCTCGGGCCGCACCTCCTTCGCGGCCGACCCCTCCATCGCGAAAGGCTTCTACCGCGCCGCTGGCTTTAGAGTCTGCGGAGAGCGGGTGGTGCGCGTCGATATTCTGGAGCGCCTGGCCGATCTCATCCGTCCGGCGATCGCCTATAAGCCCGGCGTCACGGCCGGCGACCCGCCCGCTGGGGCGGCCGACGGCGAGGGCTTCGTCGTCACCGTCGCCATGACCTCGCTGACCGGCTGTTCCGGCGAGGCTTTTTCTTCTATCCTGAAGTCGCTGAGCTATGCGCCGAGCCAGCGCCCAGGCCCGGCCATCACCGTGCCGCTGATCCCGGCGGCTTCGACCGAACCGATCGTTCCGAAACCGGCGGCCGCGGAAGAATCGTCGAGCGAGGCGGCCTCCGAGGCGCCTGCGCTCGAAACGCCTGCCCTCGTCCCCGAGGCCCCGGCCGTCGAGTCCGAGCCTGCTATGGAAACGCCTTCCGAGGCCCCCGCCGAAGTTGCAGCAACATCCCCTGCCCTCGACGCCGCTGTCGAGACGATCGGAGAAGTGGCTGTCGCTGCGGAGGCGCCGCTCGCCGAGCCGGCCGCCCCGGCGGAAGCCGCGCCCGAGCCTCCGGCGATGATCGAAGTCTGGGCGCCGCAGCGCCACGCCCATGCCGGGCCGCGCCGCCAGCAGGCCGCGCCTCAACGCGGATCGCGTGAGGGGGCCGAGGGCGAGCGCCGCCCGCCCCGCCGCGATCACCGACCCCGCCAGCCGGAAGGCGCCGCCGCCGCCGCTTCCGCTGAAGGCGCGGCGCAGGCCGCCGGCAGGCCGCATTTCGACAAGCCGCGCTTCGACAAGCCGCGGCCAGATCGCGGCTCGCGAGACGACCGCCGCGGACGTCCCGGCGGCGGCTTCGCCCCGGCCGAGAAGCGCGAGCGTCAGCCCGATCCCGATTCGCCCTTCGCCAAGCTCGCGGCGTTGAAAGCCGAGCTCGAGAAAAAAGGCAAAGGCTAGGCGACCGTCAAATTGTTGACAAGAAGCGAGCGGATTGACGGTTCCGTCCGAGTTCCCCCGCGGTTCGTGAGCTTTCGGCAAGACGCTTATCGATGCGCTGCTTTTCCTCGCTGGCTCCCGCAGTGGCCGGCGGCGAATTTGACGGCTGGAGACGGATTGAATGAAAAAAATTCTGCCTGTCGTCATGTGCGGCGGTTCTGGCACGCGGGTATGGCCCGAGTCGCGCGAGACTCTTCCAAAGCAGTTCATCTCGCTCGTCGGCGAGCGCTCGACCTTCCAGACCACCATGGCGATGCTGGCGGATCCCGCCTTCGAGAAGCCGATCGTCATCTCCAATAGCGACTATCGTTTTCTGATCTCCGATCAGCTGCGCCAGATTGGCGCCGAGGCCGACATCGTGCTCGAGCCCTCGCGTCGCGACTCGGGTCCGGCGGTGGCCGTAGCCGCCGGTCTCGCCGTGCGCCGCGCGCCCGATACGATCGTCGTCGTGCTCGCCGCCGACCACGTCGTGCGCGACCGCGCCGGTCTCGTCGCACTCTGCAAGAAGGCCGCCGGGGCGGCTGCTGAGGGCTATATCGTGACGCTCGGCGTGAAGCCCGACGCTCCCGCGACCGGCTATGGCTATCTGCGTCCCGGCAAGCCGATCCATGGCGGCGAAGTGCTCGAACTCGAGGCTTTCGTCGAAAAGCCCGACCGCGAAACGGCGCAGCGCTACATCGAGGCCGGTTATTTCTGGAACAGCGGCAACTTCATCTTCCGCGCCGATGTGATGCAGGCCGAGATCGCCCGTTTCGAGCCCGCCATCTCCGAGGCCGCCGAAGCGGCGATCGACGGCGCCGCCAGGGACCTCGATTTCTGCGTGCTGAACGCCGAGGCGTTCGCCCGGGCGCCGAAGAAGTCGATCGACTACGCCGTAATGGAGAAAACCGAGAAGGCGGCGCTGATCCCGGCCGAAATCGGCTGGTCGGACGTCGGCACCTGGCGCGCGGTTTGGGAACTCTCCGACAAAGACGAAAAGGGCAATTCGGTGCGCGGCCATGGCGTGGTGATGGACGCCAAGAACGTCCATGTTCGCTCCGAAGAGGCGCTGACTACTGTCGTCGGCGTCGACGACGTGATCGTGGTGACGATGCAGGACGCCGTGCTGGTGCTAAACCACGAGCACGGCGACCGCGTGAAGCATCTTGTCGACGAGCTAAAGACGCAGAACCGTCGCGAGGCCGCCGCGCACAAGCGGATTTTCCGCCCTTGGGGCTATTATCAGTCAATCGACGAGGGCCAGCGCTATCAGGTGAAGCGCATCGTGGTGAAGCCCGGTGAGCGCCTCTCGCTGCAGAAGCATTTCCACCGCGCCGAGCATTGGATCGTCGTGCGCGGCACGGCGGAGGTCGGCCGCGACGAGGAGGTGCATCTCGTCCATGAGAACGAGTCGATCTATCTGCCGATCGGCTGCAAGCACCGGCTCATCAATCCCGGCAAGATCGATCTCGAGCTGATCGAGGTGCAGACGGGCTCCTATCTCGGCGAGGACGACATCGTCAGATTCCAGGACGCCTATAATCGGGGATAAAAGCCGCGCGACTGGCCGCGCAATTCATGATGGCGCGCCTGAGGGCTCGCGGTCCGAGAGGCTCCATTGCCGGAAACGCTCGTCAAAATCTGCGGCCTCTCTTCCCCCGAGACGCTGTTCGCGGCCATCGCCGCCGGCGCGGATCTGGCGGGCTTCGTTTTTTTCGAGAAGAGCCCGCGCCATATCGATCTGGAGACGGCCCGGACGCTGGGCGCGCTGGCTTCAGGGCGCATTCGCAAGGTCGCGCTCACCGTCGACGCAGCCGATGACGCGCTGGAAGCGATCATCGACGACCTCGGTCCGGACCTGCTGCAATTGCATGGGCGTGAAAGCCCCGAGCGGGTGGCCGCCGTCAAGGCCCGCTTCGGCCTCCCCGTGATAAAGGCGATCGGCGTCGCGACCGCTGAGGACATCGAAACGGCCAAGGCCTATGAGGGCGTCGCCGATATTCTGCTCTTCGACGCCAAGCCTGCGCCGGACGCGGCGGTTCCCGGCGGCGCAGGGGTCAGTTTCGACTGGGATTTGTTGCGGGACGTAAATTCGGCTGACTGGATGCTTTCCGGCGGGCTGGACCCGGAAAATGTGCAAGACGCGTTGCGCCGCACCCATGCGCCGGCGGTGGACGTCTCCTCAGGGGTCGAGCGCGAGCGCGGCGTCAAGGACGCGGACAAGATCAAGGCTTTCCTGGCAGCCGTCCGGTCGCTTTGAGCCGCTATGGGCGGGTACGCGAGCTATGGCCCCGTGTGAGCGGAGCCGGAGGGGAAAAGCCTCCAAAGACCGTCGTCGCCGAGAGACCCTGCCTGCCCCGCGGCAGCTTCGTTGATCATTTTACCGCAGTGCGGTATCAGGGGCTGATAAGCTCGCCTGTCTTCATTAATCGTCAGCGTCTTCAACGCCAGGAAGGTCGAGAGATGGACGTCGCCGTTGCCCCGCAACCGAGTTTTTTGAGCCGCGACCGTTCCATCGCATCGCCGACATTCAACCGCTGGCTCGTGCCGCCGGCGGCGCTCGCCATTCATCTGTGCATTGGCATGATCTACGGCTTTTCGGTGTTCTGGCTGCCGCTGCGCAGCGCCGTCGGCATTGCCAAGCCCGCGCCCTGCCCCGAGAATATGGGCTTTTTGCAATCGGTGGTCGCGACGAACTGCGACTGGACCAACCAATCGCTTGGATGGACTTTTAGTCTCGCCATCGTATTCCTGGGCTCCTCGGCCGCCGTCTTTGGCCATTGGCTGGAGAGCGCCGGCCCGCGCAAGGCGGGGCTCGCCGCCGCGGCGTGCTGGTCGGGCGGTCTGCTGATCTCGGCGCTCGGCGTCTATCTGCATCAGATATGGATGCTGTGGCTCGGGTCCGGCGTCATCGGCGGCATCGGCCTCGGCCTCGGCTATATCTCACCTGTTTCGACGCTCATTAAATGGTTCCCGGACCGGCGCGGGCTCGCAACCGGCCTCGCCATCATGGGCTTCGGCGGCGGCGCGATGATCGGTGCGCCGCTCGCGGACCGGCTGATGAAACATTTCGCGACGCCGGACTCCGTCGGCGTATGGCAGACCTTCGTCGTGCTCGCCGCGATCTATTTTGTGTTCATGGTCGCTGGCGCGCTTGGCTACCGCGTGCCGCCTGAGGGGTGGGCGCCCGCGGGCTGGACGCCGCCGGCTCCCGCCGCCAAAGCGCTCGTCACTCATCGCCACGTGCATCTCGATCGCGCCTGGAAGACTCCCCAATTCTGGCTGCTGTGGGCGGTGCTGATGCTCAACGTCAGCGCGGGCATCGGCGTTCTCTACATCGCATCGCCCATGCTGCAGGAAGTGTTCGGCGGCCGCCTGCTCGGAGTTGATGTCGGCTTCGACGCGCTGTCGCCCGATCAGCGCAAGCAGATCGCGACCGTCGCCGCCGGCTTCACCGGTCTTTTGAGCCTGTGCAATATTTTCGGTCGAATCGGCTGGGCGTCGGCCTCGGACAAGCTGGGGCGCAAGACGACCTACGCCATTTTCTTCATCCTCGGCATTTTCCTCTATGCCGCCGCTCCTTCCGCCGCCCATTCCGGCTTCGTGTCGCTTTTCGTTCTCGCCTTCTGCGTGATCCTGACAATGTACGGCGGCGGCTTCTCGACCATCCCGGCCTATCTCGCCGATATGTTCGGCACGCATATGGTCGGCGCCATTCATGGCCGTCTGCTTACCGCTTGGTCGACGGCGGGCGTCGTTGGTCCCTGGCTCGTGAATTATTTTCACGATACGCAGCTCAAGGCCGGCGTTCCCCGTGAGGCGGTCTATAACCAGATCATGTATTTCCTGGCCGGGCTGCTGGTCATCGGCCTCATTTGCGATCTGCTCGTCCGACCGGTCGCGGAAAAACATTATATGAGCGACGAGGAAATTGCTGCGGAGAAGAAGACCAGCGTCGCCGCCGTCAGGGCGGAGGAGCGCGAAGCGCACGCCGATTTCGAGGATTTCGTCGAGGAGGGCCTGGAGCCCGCGACCGGTCGGACCTCGGCGGCGATCGCGCGTCCGGCGTCGAACGGGGTTTCCCTCGGCTTGGTCCTCGCCTGGGCGGCGGTCGGCGTCCCGCTGCTCTGGGGCGTGTGGACGACCCTGATCAAGGCGTTCGCGCTCTTCCAGTAACGCTCAGGCGAAAGGGCGCGCGTCTGCGAGGCGGGGCTCGGCCAGCGAATCCCGTCGGCCGTCGCCTCGTCGTGTTTTTGCTCTATTAACCAGATTTACGCATGGTGAAAATTCCGTGAGCTTGCGTCCGAGGACGCGCATTATCCCGGCGGAGAAGAAATGGCGACCGCTTGCACCAATGGTCTCGATACGGGTTTCGTCGATCTCGGCTATATGAAGGTCGCGGCGCTCGGCGTCGTTCAGGGGATTTCTGAGCTTCTTCCGATTTCCTCGACGGCGCATATGCGCATCGTTCCGGCCCTGCTCGGCTGGAAAGATCCCGGTTCGGCCTTCTCCGCCGCCATGCAGCTCGCGGCGCTTGCCGCTGTGGTGAGCTATTTCTGGGGCGACATTCGCGCGCTCGCAATCGGCTCCGTGAGCGCCGCCCTTCGGCGCGACTTCAGCGACTGGACCCTCCGCTTCGTCGTGTGGATCGGCCTGGCGACCGTGCCGATCGGCGTCGCGGGCATTCTCCTGTCGCATACGCTCAATGCCTGCGGCTCGCCGCTTCGATCGCTCCCCGTGATCGGGATTTCCTGCATCGTGATGGCGGCTCTGCTCGCGATCGCCGAGCTCTACTGCAATCACAAGCGGTCTCTCGACCATGTGAGCCTCAAGGATGCGATGATCGTCGGCTTCGCCCAGGTCGGCGCGCTCGTTCCCGGCGTATCACGCTCGGGCTCGACGCTGACGGCGGCGCTATTTCTCGATCTCAAGCGCGAAGAGGCCGCGCGCTTCTCCTTCCTTCTCGGTCTGCCGGCCATCGCTCTCGCCGGGGTCAAGGAGCTCTGGGAGCTTCATAAGGCGCATCTCGATTTCCACGGTTGGTCGGTGCTGACGCTCGGCCTCCTTGTGGCGTCGCTGTCTGCCTTCGCGGCGATCTGGGGCTTGTTGCGCATCCTCGAGCGCTTCTCGGCCTGGCCGTTCGTCGTTTATCGCGGTTTTATCGGCATGGTCCTGCTCGTCGGCTTCTACGGCGGGTTTCTGGCCTGAACGAGGGGGTGAGTCTGACGGGCGGCGCTTGAGCTTTTTCGAAGGGAAGGCCGCCTTCCCTTTACTCCGCAGCTTCCCGCAGCCTCTCCCTGACCTGCGCGCGCAAGTCGTCGATGGGCGCGAGGCGGCCGTTGTCTTCATAGTGCCAGAAGGTCCAGCCGTTGCAGGCTGGCAGACCCTGCGCGAGCGCGCCGGTTTTGTGAATCGAGCCGACGAATCCCGAAAGCGATAGCGTGCCGTCTGCCCGCACAACGGCGGTATGTCGGCGTTTCGCGTCGGTGAGCGTCGCGCCAGGGGCGATCAGTCCCGACTCCACGAGGCTCGCGAAGGCGATGCGCGGCTCCGCGCGTTTCGAGGGTGCGCTCGCGATCGCCTCCTCCGGGAGCGGCTCGACCGAGGCGATTCGCTCGGCGGCGACGATTGCGTATGATTCGTCCCGCTCGAGGCCGATGAAATCGCGCCGCAAGCGTTTGGCCACCGCTCCAGTCGTGCCCGTGCCGAAGAAAGGATCGAGCACGAGATTCCCGGGGTTGGAGGCGGAGAGAATCACGCGCGCGAGGAGGGTCTCGGGTTTTTGCGTCGGATGGGCTTTGCGGCCTTGTGAGTCTTTCAAGCGCTCGGCTCCGGTGCAGATGGGCAGCAGCCAGTCCGAGCGCATTTGGCAATCCTCGTTGCCGGCTTTGAGCGCTTCGTAATTGAACGTGTAGCTTTTCGCGGATGCGTCGCGCGCCGCCCAGATCATCGTCTCATGGGCGTTGGTGAAGCGACGACCGCGGAAGTTCGGCATCGGATTGTTCTTGCGCCAGACGATATCGTTGAGGATCCAGAAGCCGAGATCCTGCATGATCGCGCCGACGCGGAAGATGTTATGATAAGAGCCGATGACGAAGATCGTCGCCGAAGGCTTCATTACCCGCCGCGCCGCTGAAAGCCAGTCGCGGGTGAAGGCGTCATAGGACGAGAAGTCCGCGAATTTGTCCCAATCGTCATCGACGGCGTCGACGAGGCTCTGATCGGGCCGCGTGAGCTTGTTCGCGAGCTGGAGATTGTAGGGCGGATCGGCGAAGACGAGGTCGACGCTCTCTTCCGAGAGGCTTCGCATCAGCTCGACGCAATCGCCGCGGAGTATTTGATTCCGTAACGCCGGCGCAGCGTGGAGCGGCCCTGCGATAGAAGCCCCGGTACGCGTGACCTTAATCCGGGATTTGAGGCGGGCCGCCCCGACGCGCGCGCTACTCATGAACTCGACACCGCATACGCTACCAATGCGTGTGAAGATGCCGGAATGAGGTAAAAGCGGCGTTTAAGGGTGGCCTCCGATCGCGTCCCTTTTTCGAACGGATAGTTTAACAGATTAAGAACTTAGCCTTGAGGGAACGAACGCAAGCTTTCGCGAACGGGCGAGAAACTCGAGCGATGCGCGGGGGTTGGGCCGTTTTCCCGCAAGGCGTCGAGGTGACGCTTTGCGGCGTAGCCGACATTGGTCTCGAATCCATAAGCAGGGTAGAGGGCGCCAAGTCGCCGCATCATGGCGTCGCGCGCGACTTTGGCGACGATGGACGCCGCGGCGATGGAAAGCGTCGAGGCGTCTCCCTTAATGATCGCGCGGCAGGGACAGGTAAGGCGCGGCGGATCGGAGCCGTCGATGAGCGCATAGGCGGGCGCGTGAGACAGAGCGGAGACTGCGCGGACCATGGCGGCGAGCGACGCCTGTCTGATGTTCATCGCGTCGATTTCGACGGGCGTGACAAACGCGACGCCAACCGCGATCGCCGTTTCCATGATCCGGTCGAATGCGGCTTCCCGCTCCTTTTGTGTAAGCGCTTTCGAATCGTCGAGCGCGCGCGGGAGGCGTTTGGGGTCGAGAATGACGGCGGCGGCTGCGACGGGCCCGGCGAGAGGGCCGCGTCCAACCTCGTCGACGCCCGCGACGGGCCAGATCCCCTGCCGATATAGACGGCCCTCGATGCGAAAATCCGGTCCAGCCGTCATCGCGTCGCGCCGAGGCTCAGGGGCGACAGGACATTGCGCGCAGTCTTGCTCATAAGGCTCTAAAAAGCGTCCCGCCGCCTCATTGGCAAGGAAAATTGCCGCCGCCACGGGCGTTCAAAAAAGGCTGAGCTGTTGTGGGCCCCTGCGCGGGGGCTCGAAGAGGTCAGTGCGCAATTTGAAGGTCGAGTGCGAGAAGCCGAGGCGTTTGGCCGCCAGCTCGAAACGGCGGCCGACCATCCATGCGTAGGGCCCCTCACCGGTGAAACGCTTGCCGAACGTGGGGTCGTACAACTTACCGCCGCGCGTGGACCGCACGAGCGAGAGGGCGCGTCTGGCTTTATCCGGGAAATTGGCGACGAGCCATTCGCTGAAGAGATCGCGCACCTCGAGCGGCAGCCGCAACATGATATAGCCGGCTTCTCGCGCGCCTGCGGCGTGAGCGCGCGTCAGGATGGCCTCGATCTCGTCGTCATTGATCGCCGGAATGACGGGCGCGGTCATCACGGCGACGGGCACGCCGGCGGCGGCGAGCTTCTCCATGGCGTCGAGGCGGCGCTCCGGGGTCGCGGCCCGCGGCTCCATTATTCGGGCAAGGCGCGGGTCGAGAGTCGTCACCGAAAACGCGACCTTGGCGAGTCCATCATGCGCCATCGCAGCCAGAAGGTCGATGTCGCGCAAGACGAGCGCGGACTTCGTGACGATCGCGACCGGATGTTTCGCCCGCGCCAGCGCCTCCAGTATCGAGCGCATAATGCGATGGCGCTTTTCCGAAGGTTGGTAGGGGTCGGTGTTGGTGCCGATGGCGATGACTTTCGGAATATAATTCGGCGCCGACAGCTCACGCTCCAAGAGCGCGGCTGCGCCTTCCTTCACGAAAATCTCGGTCTCGAAATCAAGGCCCGGCGAGAAGCCCATATAGGCATGCGTGGGGCGCGCGAAACAATAAACGCAGCCGTGCTCGCAGCCGCGATAGGGATTGATCGAGCTGTTGAAGGGGATGTCGGGGGAATCGTTGTGCGCGATGATGCTCTTCGCGCTGTCGCGCGTGTAGGTGGTGTCGAGCGGCACCGGCTCCTCATCGAGGCTGCCCCAGCCGTCGTCGAAGGCGGCCCGCACCTCGGTCTCGTACCGGCCCGTCGCATTGCCGACGGCGCCACGGCCTTTGCGGGGGCGGAGCGGCTCCTTCGATGCCTCGCTCATGGGGGCGAGCCTAGGCGAGGCATTAGAACAAATCAAGAACATAGATTCAGTATGTCCGTGAACGGTTTCGTCTAGCATTCAGTGCGATCACTTTCCTCAAGAGGGGTACGATGGAAAGGCATGAAGGACGCCGGAAAAGCCGGTGGCGAGACGCAGTCCTGCTTGCTGTCGTCATCGCCGCCGCGCTTCTCACAGCGTCCGCAAAAACAGCAATGGCTCGACCGTGGAAACCGACAGCGCAGGCGCTTGCGCTCGACTACGCTGAGATCATCGATCAACGCGGTGCGCGTGACCTGGTGCTGGTCATGTGGCTCGTGCCGCCGATGCTCGGTATCGCCTCTGAAGAGGCCCGAGAGCCTCTGGATAGATATGCTCTCATCGGCATCGTTCACCAGCACATGCATATTGGGGCGACGCCGAGCTACGACGCAATCAGCGAGTTGCAAACCACCGATGATCGTGGCAACGCTCTCGCTCTTCTGACCGGTGCTAACGTCCCGGCGGAAGCCCAGGGCGCGCTCGTGATCTTGCAAGGCGTTCTGAAGAGGACGATCGGTCCGATGGGCGAAGGCATCCAATGGTTCGTCTTCGATCCGGGTGCCGTTCATGCTTGCGAGAAGGGCGGCCTCTCG
>DATBRF010000086.1:0-25296 GCA_036560425.1 Methylocystis sp.
CGCTTGCGCGCGGCGGCGGCGGGCTTATAACGGCCCCGACCCAGGATCAATTCCGAGCCCGACATGACCCGCGCCAAAAAAGACATCAAGAAAGTCGTCCTCGCCTATTCGGGCGGCCTCGACACCTCCATCATCCTCAAATGGCTGCAGACCACCTATGGCGCGGAGGTCATCACCTTCACGGCCGACCTCGGCCAGGGCGAGGAACTGGGGCCGGCCCGGGAGAAGGCGCTGCTGCTCGGGGTGAAGCCCGAGAACATCTTCATCGAGGATTTGCGCGAGGAATTCGTGCGCGACTACGTCTTTCCGATGTTTCGCGCCAACGCCGTCTATGAGGGGCTTTATCTCCTGGGCACCTCCATCGCCCGGCCCCTGATCGCCAAGAAGCAGATCGAGATCGCCCGGCAAATGGGCGCGGACGCCGTTTGCCATGGCGCGACCGGCAAAGGCAACGACCAAGTGCGCTTCGAGCTCGGCTATTATGCGCTGGAGCCGGACATCACCGTGATCGCGCCCTGGCGGGAATGGGACTTTCACTCCCGCACCGACCTCATCGCTTTCGCCGAGGCGCATCAGATCCCGATCGCGAAGGACAAGCGCGGCGAGGCGCCTTTCTCCACCGACGCCAACCTCCTGCACACCTCCTCGGAGGGCAAGGTGCTGGAAGACCCCGCGCAGGAGACGCCCGACTACGTCTATTCGCGCACCGGCCATCCCGAGGATGCGCCGAACGAGCCGCAATACATCACCGTCGATTTTGAGAAGGGCGACGCGGTCGCGGTCGACGGCGTCGCGCTCTCGCCGGCGACGCTGCTCGCCAAGCTGAACGAGCTCGGCCGCCTGCATGGGATCGGACGCCTCGATCTCGTCGAAAACCGCTTCGTCGGCATGAAGTCGCGCGGCATGTATGAAACGCCCGGCGGCTCGATCCTGCTCGTCGCGCATCGCGGCATCGAAAGCGTCACGCTCGACCGCGGCGCCGCGCATCTCAAGGACGAGCTGATGCCGCGCTATTCGGAGCTGATCTACAACGGCTTCTGGTTCTCGCCCGAGCGCGAGATGCTGCAGGCGGCGATCGACAAGAGCCAGGAGCTCGTCACCGGCCGCGTGCGGCTGAAGCTCTACAAGGGGTCGGCGACACTGGTGGGCCGCGAGAGCCCGTGGTCTCTGTATGACCAGGACCTCGTCACCTTCGAGGAGGGCGGAACCTACGACCAGCGCGACGCGGAAGGCTTCATCAAGCTCAATGCATTGCGGCTGCGGACGCTCGCCAAGCGCGCGGCGAGGGGCGCGAAGAAGTAAGCAAGAACAGGGAGCGCTGGGCGTGAGTTCATCCCTCCCCTTTACGGAGGGTGTCGCGCGAAGCGCGACGGGTAGGGTCCAACCCCAATCACGATCATTGCTGCGCGAACCCCACCCGGCGGCCTTTGGCCGCCGACCTCCCCGTAAAGTGGAGGTATTTTTTGGGGCTAACGACGCCAGGTCGCCAACCGGTCCACGGCGCGGCGAAGCGTCACCGCGCGCCGCCCCGCCTGAGCACGAGCGTCGCCCAGCCGTCGATGTCGCCACGCTCGGCGAGTGCGAAGCCCTGGGCGCGATAGGCGGAGAGAACGCCGGCGACGTCACGCGCGAGCAGGCCCGAGAGCACCAGCTCCGCGCCCGGCGCGGCGGCCGCGGCGATTGTCGGCGCGAGCAGCCGCAAGGGCTTGGCCAGAATATTCGCGAAGATGAGATCGTAGCGCCCGGCCATGGCTTCGTGGCGCAGGCCCACGGCCACGACGGGGCGAACATAGGCGCCCGCCCCATTGGCGATCGCATTGGCGCGGGCGGTCTCGACCGCGACGGGGTCGATGTCGCCGCAGGGGACGGACTTGTGCAGGAGTTTCGCCGCCGCGATCGCCAGCACGCCGGTGCCCGTGCCGACGTCGAGCACGCGGCGTGGCCGGCGGCGCTTCAGAATGCGGTCGAGCGCTTTTAGGCAGCCGAGCGTCGTGCCGTGATGGCCTGTGCCGAAGGCGAGCGCCGCCTCGATCTCGACGCCGATGTCGTTCGCCCGGAGGCGATTGCGGTCGTGCGAGCCATGCACCAGCACGCGGCCGGCGCGAACCGGCTCGAGCCCGGCGAGCGATTTCTGCACCCAGTCTTCCTTGGCGATCTCGGAAAATTCCGCGCGGGCGGCCGTGTCGGCGTCGCTCACCGCCTCGATCAGCGCGCGGATTTCGTCTTCATCCGGCGTATCGGCGAAGTAAACCTCCAGCGCCCAAACCGGGCCGTCGTCGACCTCGAAGGCGCCAGCGGCTGTCTCGGTCGGGTCGAATGTTTCGACGATGATGTCCGCGACGGCGCGCGCGCGCCGCTCGTCCGTGGAGAGGCGCAGCACGTGGCTGGCGCCATTGGGAGGTAGGCCTTCGAGCATGAGGCGCGATTAGCACGGAGGCGGCGCCGCGTCACCATTGGTGCGGCGGCGGGTTTCAAGATGGCCCATGGAGCGCTACTAATGCCGCAACGAGCTCGGAAGTGTTCTCGCTTTCGACCAGGATGGAAATCATCGTTCACGGCATACGCCATGCCGCCCGCGATATCGAGGTCAAAGTGACCCGCCTTTCCCGCGTCGCTCACGCCCTGTATGGTCCCGATTCAAGGAGCGGAAATGACCGAGAAGCTGGCCATTTGTCTCGTCGGGCCGAAGAAGGGCGGCAAGTCCTCGCTGCTCGCGTCGATTGTCGATTGCGTGGCGCAGAGCGCCTTCGGCTACTCGCCGCGCCTGCGCCCCGCGTTGCAGCCGATCACCCAGGCCGAGTTCCGTGCGGAGCCCGCCGATCCGCGCCGGGCCGATCTCCTGTCGATCGAGGAGGGCGACTACGAGCGGCTGAAGCAGGAATTCACCGAAGGCGGCGTCGCCACGGATACGCTCGACACCTACGAATATTACTTTCGTCTCTCGGTGAACGGCGAGGCTCCGCCGGAGGTGACGACGCGGGGCCCCTGGCTGCTGGAGATCGTCGATTCGGCCGGCGAGATCGCCGTGCCGCCAGACCGCGCCGAGGTGGCGATCCTCAACGACGTGAAGGCCAAGCTTGCGCGTCAAATGCTGGAGTCGGAGGCGCTCGTCATGGTGCTGCCGCTCGTGCGGCTCGAAGACTCGGCCTGGATGAGCGCGCTGGCGCGGCTCGTCGATCGCCTCGCGCTCGCGCAGAAAAGAAACCTCAAAAGGGTCGTCGTCGTCTTCTCGCAGTATGAGCGGCTCTTCACCCGTCTCGGGCCCAGCGCCTTCACCTACGCCTGTGACCCGGCTGTGGCGCTGCATGTCTTGCGTAAATCTTTGCGCTCGGCGCAATGGCTCTCCCGGCTCAGGGCGTTGGAGCAGAGCGGCGTCTCGGTGCGCTACACGGTCTGCTCCGCCTATGGCTTCACCAAGCGCTTTCAGAACCCCAACATGGATCCCCACCAGCCGGGCGAACGCCGTTTCCGCCGTGCCGGCCTGGAGGGCGCGCGCGCCAACAGCGAGTATTGGCGCCCTTTTCTGACCGCCGAGCCTATACTTTACGCCGCGCTCGGGCTCGACAGCGCTTTCACCTTCTCCCACGCGCAAATCGACGCGAACGACGAAGAAATTCCGCCCGCCTCAATTCTTGCTTAATCGGGCGTTCCTATGTTCCAAGTGCGAAAATCGTTGTGAGGGCTGCGCTTATGGTGAGGGCGGCGGCGCCGGTCGGCGCAAGCGAGGCGATCGTTACTTTCCATCGCCTGCATTATGGCAAGCTCGCCGAGGGCGCGGAGCGTCGCGTGCCCGCCTCCGCCGGCTACGCTGTCACGCGTCGCTCGGCGGGCCTTGATCCCGCCTGGGACCCCTATATTTCGCCTTTGCGTCTGACGGGCCTGCGCCGATTCGAGCCCGACGCCATCGACATAGAGGCGCGCGGCGCCGGTTGCCTGGTTATGCGGGTTGTCGGCGAGAGCGTCATCTTCATGCGCGCCCGTTTTCGGCCCGAGGACGGCGAGCGCGGCGGCGGGCGGCTGCATCAGCAATCCGCGATCTGGGTCGGTTCCTTCGTGGCGTTTTGTAGCGACCCGGCCGGTTGCCTTTCCATCGTCGCGCATGATTTGCGCGCGCTGCCCGATCTCGCGAGCGAGAGCGAGTCCGCGCGCTTGAGCGAGGCGCCCATGCAATGGCGGGTCTCGCGCCCCGAGCCCGGCGCCATGCGACGCGTCGTCGAGCGTGCGCCCTGGGCGCTGGCCATGCTCGAAACGCTGCTCGACGGCGCGGATAGCGGCGCCGACGCCTGTCTCGACTTCAGCGCCCGGGATTTCGCGAGCGAAGAGGCGTTCCTCGGCGCCGTGGGCTGCGTGCTGGAGCTTTTGCCTCCCGCCTATCCGCGGTGGCGCGACATCAGCATCGTCTCGGGCCTCGCCAATCCTTCGCCGGGCCTCTGCCTGCGCTATTCGCCATCCTGGGGGCGGGCAAGGGCGGCTGCCTGATTCCTCGGACTTCGCGTCCGTCCTGGTCCCGCCAAGGCGGAGGCGAGATTATCGAGAGCGACGCTTTTCCGACACGCAATTGTCATCCAGATGCAATGTTTGCTACCTAAAGTGTTGCCGTGTAAACACTAACGCTGGTCGCCAAATGGTCCTCGATTTGCATCACGTTCCAGGGCGGCTGCGGGTCTGTCTCGCCAAGCTCAAAGGCGATTCGCGAGCGATTGTTCCCCTCCATTCCGAGCTGCTCTCCATCCCGGGGATAGAGTCGGCTTCGATCAGCGCGCAGACCGGCAGCGTCACGATTTTCTATCGTCGAAGCGAGCTCGAGCTCGATACCTTCTGGGCCACGTTGCGGCGGCTGGGCTATCTCGACGAGGCGACGCAAGCGGGGCCGTCCTCGCATTCTGCACGTTCGACGGAGGCTCTTGGCGCAAGCGCGGCTTCCGCTTTGGGCGACGCCCTCGTCTCCGCGGTGGTCAAGCATTTTGTCGACCGTTCGGCGCTGTCACTGATCAGGCTGCTGACGTAATCGCCTAAATATTCTCCCTGAAAGACGCTTCGCCGGCCGCGCTGCGCGCCGGTCGCTCTTGAAGGCCGCCTTCGAGACATTATCGTTTAGGCTTCACCGCCTCGGACGACGACGGTTTCGCGTCCGAAGGCGTCGTCGCGCGGCGCCCGAGCGCTGGCGTTGGGGCCCATGCGGGAGAAGCCTCATCATGTCCGATACTGTCGTATTCCACGTGGCGCACGCCACGCCCCGGCGGCTCCGCCTCAGGGCGCAGGCGAAGCGCGGCGACCAAGCTTATTTCCGGGCTGTTCGGGACCAATTGTCGCAGTGGCCGAATGTGGAGCGCGTGGACGTAAATCCCTCATCGACGAGCGTCGTGATTCACTGCGCTGACACAGGCGCGTTTCTCCGGGCGCTGACGACGAGCGATCTGCTGCGGATCGTGGAAACGCCCGTTCGGGAAGAAGCGACCCAATCCCAAAAGCGCTCGCCCAGCTGGCCTTTTCCGAGACTGGATCGGCAAATCCAGACATGGAGCGGCGGCCGCGTCGATGCGGCGCGCATCTCCGTCTTCGTCGTGGTTGGCGTGAGCGTCGCCCTGAAGCTCGCGCGCGGCAACAATTTCGGCGCCGCGACCGTGCTTCTCCTCTATGGCGGGCGGGCCGCGCAACGCTGGTGGCTTTCGAAAAACGCGGGCGAAAGCCGGGCGAACCCCGAGCGGCTCCTGCTGCCGTCCGGCGGCGTCTAGCGCGTTTTCCGCTCGCGTGGACTCATGCGAGCGATAACCTGCCGCTCACGCAGGGCCCGGCTGGGCAATTTGCCCGAATTCCGCGGACGTGTCGCCTTACGCGTTGGCGGCGAGCGTGCCGACCGTTAGATTTCCGATCTCGCGCAACGGCTGCGGAGGGCCTTTCATGCGCCTGATCATTCGGCTGATCGCCCAGCTCATCGTAATTGTCGTCGCCACGCTCGCGGCGACATCGACCTATGTCATGATCGACGCCCACAAGAGCGTCGAAGCCGAAACCGCCGCCACGGCCGATCGCGTCGCCTTCGAGCTGGAGAACTTGTTCTGGCGGGAGATCCTGTGGCGCGGCAGCATGCGGCGCGACAAGGTGTTGCCGGTTCCGAACTGGGAGTCGCTCGCCACCCTGAAGCTCGTTTCCCCGGGCGTGTGTATCTCCTTCGCGCCGGCGGGAGAGGAGCCCCGCCAGCTATGCAGCCGTCTTGAGGGAGTCGGCGCGGCGGCGCCGGAATGGTTCGCGCGCATCTACAGGGAGGTCTTCGGCCCCGAGAGGCCCGTGACCCGCCAGCTCACGATCCGGCAGCCGGAGACCGGCGCTGTGGTCGCGATAGCAGACGCCGATGCGGCCGTCCGTCAGGCCTGGCGCCAGATTTCGATCGTCCTCGGCGTCGCGTCGTCCATGGCGGTCGCTGTCTGCCTCCTGGCAGCCATGGCGATCGCCAGGGCGCTTGCGCCGACGCAAACCATCATCGACGGGCTGCGGCGTCTGGAGGGCGGAAATTACCGGCGCCCAATCGCGGCTGGTCAGGCGGCCGAGTTCGGGCTCATTGCCCGAGCGGTCAACGATCTGGCGGAGCGCCTCGCCCGTACGGCTGCCGAACGCACGGCCCTGACAAAGCGCTTGTTCGAGGTTCAGGAGGAGGAGCGGCGCGCTCTGGCCCGCGACCTTCACGACGAATTCGGACAATGCCTGACCGCTACGCTGGCTTTCGCCGCGTCCATCGAATCGGGCGCCCAGGACCGGCCGGATCTCGCCGAGGACGCGCGTTCAATCTCCAATGCGGCCAGACGGATGATGACGACGCTGCGTGAAGCGCTCGCGCGCTTGCGCTCGCAGGATCTGGAGGAATTGGGGCTCGAGGCGTGCCTCGTTCAACTTGCCGCCGGATGGAACGCGCGGCCAGGGTCCGGCGCGATCGTGCATCTCGATCTCACGGGGAACCTCGCGGCTCTGCCCCGCGCGGTCTCGACCACCGTCTACCGCATGGCGCAGGAATGCCTCACCAACGCCATGCGCCATGGCCACCCGAGCGACGTCCGTCTTCGTATCGAACGCGGCCATTCATGCGACAGTGACCTCACGGTGACGATCGAGGACGATGGCGGCGGCGATCCGGCCAGTGTGAACGCGTCCGCCGGCCAGGGCATATTGGGGATGCGCGAGCGCATCGCCGCCTTGGGCGGAAGCCTCTTCATCGGCCGGGCGGCCAATGGTTTCCGCATCGCTGCCAGGATCCCGCTCGCATCGCCGAGCGGATCGCGGCCAACGAGCCTCGCGACGGCATGACCGCTGTTTCCATCCTTCTTGTCGACGACCACCCGATCGTGCGCGAAGGCTATCGCCGGCTGCTGGAACGGCTGCCCGGTTTTCGGATTGTCGGCGAAGCGGACAATGCGGCGGCCGCCTACCAAGCTTACCGCGACGCCGCGCCCGCCGTCGTGATCATGGACCTTTCCCTACCGGGCGCCGGCGGGCTCGAAGCGATCCGTCATATCCGGCAGTGGGACAAGAACGCCCGCATCCTCGTCTTCACCATGCATAGCGGATCGGCCTTCGCGCTGAAGGCGTTTGAGGCGGGCGCCGCGGGCTATGTCACCAAAAGCAGCGACGCGGGCGATCTGGTCAAGGCCGTCGCGACCGTCGCTCGCGGCGGCCGCGCTCTCAGTGACGACATAGCCCGCGAAATCGCGGCCGAGCGTCTCGGAGACGGCCGGTCCATTATTGAGAGCATCGGACCGCGCGAGACGGAAATTCTGCGGTTGATCGCGTCGGGCAAAACGACCGAGGAAATCGCGAGGTTCCTCAATCTGAGCGCCAAGACCGTCCAGAACTACCACTACCAGATCAAGTCTAAGATCGGCGCGCGCACGGACGCCCATCTGGTGTGGCTCGCCATCGGCGCCGGACTGGTGGAAACGGAAAATTCCGCCTGACCAAGTCCGGCTTGCCGAGGCGGGGCGATTTGCCCAGGCGCTATCGGGAGCTGCGCCCAAGCCGGTAGACGCCATCCATCTCATATTGCCGTCGCCTGTCCTCCGGACGAAACGAGATACATGAGATGGCCACCCTTTCCCCGCTCAGAAGACTCTTTAGGACGTCTGCGGTCGCTGCCTGGCTCGCGCTGGCGCCGTTTCCCACGCCGGCGGCGGCGAGCGATGCGCCGCGGCCGATCAAGCTTGCCGTTTTCGATCTGGAGCTTGACGATTTCAGCGCCGGTGGCCCTCTTGCAGGAGAAAGCGCGGTCGAAACAGCTCGTCTTCAGCGCATGACCAGGCTCGCCCGCGAACTGCTTTCCCGATCGGGCCTATTCGAGATCGTCGACGTGAACGTCTCCGCAAGCCCGACGGTCGCCCAACATTGGCTTCGCAAGTGCAATGGTTGTGATGCGGACTCGGCCCGAGACCTCGGCGCAGAAATGTCCTTCGTCGGCTTCTTCCGGAAAGTAAGCGTCATGGAGCAATGTTTGGAACTCCGAATCCGCGATGCGCGAACGGGTCAGCTCGTCCATGTCTCGCAGACCGATTTGCGCGGCGAGACCGACGAGTCCTGGAGCCGGGCCCTGAAATTTCTGATCAGATACGAGCTTGTCGAGCCGGAGCTGAGGCGTCGCAATCAATCAGGGGGCGACCGCGGGCAATAGGCGCGCGTGCGTTAGCTCGGCTCGCCGGCGTCTTACGAGATCGGCGAACGCAGCGCCAGGCGATCCGAGAGACAAACCACCGCACTTGGCGCCGCTCATTGCGCGATGCTTTGGGCCGCCGCGGAGCTTGAACGCGCGCCCGTCGATGCGCACATGACCGTCCAATGACAACAAAGGAGGACGGCATGGCGCTGTTCGAAGATATCATGGAAGAAGCATTGGGACCGGTAGCAATTGGCGTCGGAGCGCTTCTTGTGGTTCCGACTCTGTTCCCCTCGGTCGGCCGGGCGCTCAGGCCGGTCGCAAAGCAAGCAATCAAAGCCGGCGTCTCGATTTACGATCGGACCGTTACGACGGTGAGGGAAGCCGCTGGCGACCTCGTCGCCGAGGCGCGCGCCGAGCTGGAAAGCGAGTCGCGCGGCGCCGAGACGCCGAGAGGGCACGCTCACGCATCCTGATCGATAGAGTGTAATCGCCGCCGAGGGCGCTCCACGCGCTCTCGGCGGGGGCTCACATCCGCGCGACGACGACCAGCCGGCGCACGTCGCCGCGCTTATAGGCCTGAAGGAAGGCGTTATAGTCTCGGAAGGAGACGCACCCGTTGGAGTCCCCGTTCGGGCCCAGCATAAAGGTATGCGCGAGCAATCCAGCGCGGCCGTAGATATTGTCTCCGCCAATGGGCGTTAGCCGCAGCGCCTCGACTCCATGGAACAGCGCTTCCCGCGGCGAAAGGGCGTAGATGCTCGGCGGCGTCGGGCCTTTCATGCGGACATGCACGAAGCGGGGGTCGTCGAGATGCTGGCCGAGACCGGAATGCGCCTCGAGACGGGTTCCGTCCGGCATGTAAACCGTATGAGCGGAGATGTCGTAGACCGCCGTGCCGGGACCGGGGCGCGGAGAGGGCCCCACCGCGGTCGATTGCGCGGGAGCCGAGGGCGCAAGCGGATTTGTCAGGCCGCCAAAGAGACCGCCCGTCGATTCCTGCGGGGCGTAGGCCAAAGCTTGTCGTGGCGCCTGTTGCTGACGGCGCCCGTTGCGGTCCGCCGGGGCGCCCTGCGATTGCGCGGCCTGCTGCTGTTGCTCGGCGCCGGCGCCGCCGAAAAACTTCTCGAAGAAGCCGCGGTTGTCCGCCGGCGCGGGCGCCGGCTGGACCGGCAACGCCGCCTGCCGCATGGGCTCGGATTGCGGCGCGCGGCTGAGGTAATTTTTCAGCTCCGCCGGCCGGCGGGGCGGCAGCGGCGCGCCGGCCGTCGGATCGGTCGGCGCCTCGGGCGTGGCGTCGGCTGACTGCGGCTCGGCGCTGGCGGGCGCCGCGGATTTGACGCTCGCCTCGAGCGCCGCAGTCTGCAGGGGTCCCGGCGCGGCGGCCGTGGCGGCTGCGGTGCGCGCCCAGGGGCCCAACCCGACCACCATTGGGCCGTAAGGATTAGCGGCAGCCGCGGGCTGCGGGGCCTCGGCAAGGACCGGGGCGGGAGAAGGCCGTGAATGAATGCCGTGCCATGCGGCGAGCAAGCTCAAGGACAGCGCGCCCGCGCCGAGCACCGTATAGGCGAACGGCCTGCCGCGATCGCGAGACAGGAAGCCATGTAGCGTGTGGGTGTTCTTCAACATTCGCCCCCGAATGACCCTGGAGCGCACGCCATTCGACAGCGAAAGTGAGCCGATTCGAGACGAATCGAGGCTCAATCAGCGGCGGCTGGCGCGCGCAAGAGCGCCGCAGCCACACTCTGAAAAAGCATCACGGCCTTGCTTGGGCTCAATTCAGGCGAATTCTTGGCCGTAAGCGGGCGCAACGGCGAACGGCGCCGGAGCAGGAAGCGCATAAAAGCACTGTATAGTCAATATCTTATAGGTGAGAGACCACGGCGAGGCGCCGGATTTCGCCTCTCTTGTAAGCGTTGAGGAAGGCCTCGTAGTTGCGGAAAGAAACGCAGCCGTTCGAGTCGCCGTTGGGGCCCAGCATGTAAGTATGGGCCAGCAGCCCCGCGCGGTGGTAGATCGCCGCGCCGCCGCCGCCGACAGGATTGAGCCGCAACGCCTCGACCCCGTGGAACAGCGCTTCGCGCGGCGAGAGCTCGTAGAGATGCGGCGGCGTCGGGCCGCGCATGCGCAGATGCACGTAGCGCGGATCGTCGAGATGCTCGCGCAAGCCCGAATGCGCCTCGAGCCGCTGGCCGTTCGGCAGATATACCATGCGGGCGGAGATGTCGTAGATGGCCGTATAGCGATCGTAACGCGCGGTCGGGTTCGAGGGCGCGACGGCGCTGTGCAGCCCGCCAAAGAGTCCGCCCGTATCGGAGGAAGAAGCGTAGGCCATGGCTTGTTCGCGGCTCGCGGCCTGCGGGGCGGCGGCGTGAGGCGCGCCGCCGAAGAGCCGCTCCAAGAAGCCGCGACTGTCCGCGGGCGCCGCCGGCACGACGGTCGTGCGGGCGATCTGGCGCGGGGCAGGCGCGGGGGCTGGGGCCGAAGGGATAGGCTCGGACGGGATGGGGGCCACCGCCGAGGCCTCGCGGCGCTGCTCCCGGGGCGGCTCCGGCCGCAGGGCGGCGGTAAGCTCGCCGGGCCGGCGGGGCGGGGTGGGGACATTTGCGGCCGTATGGGCGGGTTCCACCGCGACTGCGGCGCCGGCGTTTTGCAGCTCGGCGGGGCGCGCCGGCGGCGTCGGAAGCTTGCGCGTCCTCGCGAGGGACGCCGGCGTCGCCGCCGACGCCACGGCCACAAAGGAATAATGCGGCTTTACCCCCGCCTCGCGCGAAACGAAGGCGCCCGGCGCGTGAGGGCCGATGTCGGAGACAAAGCCGGCGCGCAGGCCCAGGTCGTCGAAGGGGGCGGCTTGCGCAGCCTCCGGCGCCAGGTGGAGCGCCAAGCTCAAGTCGATGGGCCGTTGCGGCAGGAGCAGAACGCCCGCCGACAGGCTGACGCTCAGCGCGCCGAGGGCCGGGATGATCCGGCGAAGCTCCCGGGACGAAAAGACGCGAGGAAACGGAACCATGTTACGCATGGCTCGACGCTAGCGCCGGGAGCTTTAGGAATGGTTGCCAAGCCCTTTCCGCGCAAAGACGGATTTGGCTCGAATTGAGACTATCCCCAACGCGACGGCCATTGACCCGGCGGCGCGGCGACCGTAACTGCTTCGCCGGAGGGCCCGCTCGCCAGAGAGCGGGAGAGCGCCAGAGGCTTCAAGACATGAGCGTCGATCACAGCAAGGAAGCGGCCGCCGCCAGCATGTCTCCTCGCGAGCGGGGAGTGGCGGACTATCTCTCCCCCACGCGCTCATTCCAGGGCCTCATTCTCACCCTGCAAAACTACTGGGCGGCGCAGGGGTGCGTGATTTTGCAGCCCTATGACATGGAGATGGGCGCGGGCACCTTTCATCCGGCGACCACGCTGCGCGCGCTCGGCCCCAGGGCCTGGCGCGCCGCCTACGCCCAGCCCTGCCGGCGGCCGAAGGACGGGCGCTATGGGGAGAACCCCAATCGCGTGCAGCATTATTACCAGTTCCAGGTGATCCTGAAGCCCTCGCCCCCCGATTTGCAGCAGCTTTATCTCGATTCGCTCGCGGCGATCGGCCTCGACGCGCGGCTCCACGACATCCGCTTCGTCGAGGACGACTGGGAGAGCCCGACGCTCGGCGCCTGGGGGCTCGGCTGGGAGTGCTGGTGCGACGGCATGGAGGTCTCGCAATTCACCTATTTCCAGCAGGTCGCGGGCTTCGAATGCGCGCCCGTCGCGGGCGAGCTCACCTATGGGCTCGAGCGTCTCGCCTGCTATCTGCAAGGCTCCGACAGCATCATGGAGCTGAATTTCAACGGCCGCGACGGCGCCGAGAAGGTCACGTACGGCGACGTCTTCCTGCAGGCCGAGCAGGAATATTCGCGCCACAATTTCGAGGCCGCCGACACGGCGAAGCTCTTCGAGGATTTCAAGGACGCCGAGGCCGAGTGCCGGCGGCTCCTCGATTTCGGCGCGGGCTCGGGCGACGAGATGCACCGCATGGCGCTGCCGGCCTATGACCAGTGCATCAAGGCGAGCCACGCCTTCAATCTGCTCGACGCGCGCGGCGTGATCTCGGTGACGGAGCGGCAGAGCTATATTCTGCGCGTGCGCGAGCTCGCCAAGGCCTGCGGCGCCGCCTGGCTGAAGACGGCGGGCGGCGGCGCGAACGCATAAGAGCGGCCGTTACGCCAACACCTTCAGCACTTCCTGCGCTTCGTAAATTTCAACGGGCCCCCGACCGAGAAAATCGCCGTCGATCTGCGCCGCGACACCCGCGCCCCCGAGAGTCACGCGAGTTACGGCGATCTTTCGCACGCAGCCTGCGTCGTCCAGGCGGCCGCTCAGAAAATATCGCGCAAGCGCCAGCGTCCCGCGCGGGGAGATTTCTGTAAGCGCGACGAGGGTTAAGCCGGGCTTCGTCACACTTGCCGCCGAGTCGATGACGAAGGGCCCGCCGTAGAATCTCGACTTCGTGACGACAACCCATTTCGCCCGCAGGGTTTCTTCGTCGGTCTTTGCTTCGATGTCGGGAAATTCGCCGCGCAGAAAAATTTTCGCCGCGGCGACGGCAAGAGCCAGCCGCCCGATTCTCTTCTTCAGACCGAGATCGACAGCCTCGACGACCGCCGCGTCCACGCCCCCGGACGCCATCAGGGCGAAGGGCTGGCCATTCGCGAGGCCGACATGCAGGGGTTTCGTGCCGCCCCGCGCGAAAATCTCGGCAAGCGCCTCGCTCTCACGCGGCAGAGCGAGCTCGCGCCTCAGGACGTTTGCCGTCCCTTGTGGGATGATGCCCAGCGCCGGGCGTGGCGCGGGCCGCGCGAGAAGGCCGCGCAAGGCCTTGTTGATCGAGCCGTCGCCGCCGGCCACGAGGAGGGCGTCCGCGCGCGTCGCTTGCGCGATGCGACAAATATCGCCCGGCGTCGCAGCGTTTTTGACGATCACCTTGCGTCCGCGGGCGATCAGCAGAGCGGCGACCGTCTCCACAAGACGGTTGCGTTCGCCGCCGGCGTCAGGATTGACGACGATGGCGAAGCTTTCAGCCGGCTGGCGGCTCTCCATATGCGGCGCGCGCGGCTGGGCGTTGATGGTCAAGTCGCGGTCCTCCTTTGTCGCGTCGATTGGCGCCTCGCCCGGAGACATTCAGCATGGCCGGGGGGTCGGCGCGGCCTTGACATCTGCGAACAATTGTCGCACTCGGCGGCATTCGTCCGTCCCAGCTTGAAACAGAAGCTTCGCTTCCTATTTCCGGATCAGCGGTGGGTCGGAGTTCGTGATGCGTGTCGGCGCACATTCAGGGGATGTGGCGTCCGGCATAAGGAGTGTCGAGACGGTTCGCCGTCTAGCGTCGCAAGGAAACGCGCGGCGCGGGGCGCGCCCGCCGGAGTCTTGCCCAGGAACCCCAAGTTCCTGCGGGCGTGCGTCTTGACTATGTGCTGCGTTTGTTCCAATGATGTTCTAGTTTCGCTCCCGCTCAGGCAGGGTCGTCATGCAACGCTATTCTTTCTCGATTTCCGCTCTGCGCCGCGCCGGACGCGCGCTGTCTCCGCGCGGGCAGGAACTCGAGTCGCTCGCCGGGTCCGATGGGCTGCGCGCACATTTCTATTCGTGGCGGGGCGCGACCGGGCGGCGTTATGTCTGCTCCGTGTTCCAGCGCGGGGAGGAGGGCTTCGTGTCCGACGTCGAGAGCGGGGCGATCATCGGCGTGGCGCGCGAGGGCGGCGCTTTGCGGCCGGTTTGCGTTCTGGCGGCGGGGGAGAGGGCCGGTTACGCGCTGCGCGACCTCGCGCGGGAGCTCGGCGTCGTCGAGTGGCATGTGCATTTTTGCGCGGAGATTGAAGCGGTCCGCGATCTCGCCGGATCTCTTCTGAACTGAGTGCGCGTAGCGTTGGTTGCGTCTGTAGGTTGCTTAGAGTCGGCGAGGCGTTGCGTGAGCGTTCGTGCCGCGTTTCGTAAGCGTGCTGCGTCGAGGTGTGACTGCGTGTTCTCTTAATGGCCGGGGTTTGCCCCGGCCCTTTTTTGCGAGACGGCCATCGCCGTTCGGCAAGAGCATTGGTCGAGACGGCGAACGACCTCGGCAAGCTCGGCGTCGTGAATGTCGAGCTGGAGGAGATGCTCATAGGTGTTGCGGACATAGGCGGGATTGTCGCCGTTGATCCCGGCCCCTTCGGCGATGAGCTTGGCCATTTCCTCATAGGGAAGGCGGCCGGCGTATTGGCGATGGCTGCGGTCGACGACATAGGCGAGCGCAGTCACGCAGCCGCCTTCGGCGAAGCGGACGCCAACTGCCTTTTCGAGATAGACCGAGGTGACGAGCTCCCGTTCGCGTAGATAGTCGATGGTCTTCTCGCGGTTCTGCGCGGCCACTCGGAAAGCGACGCCCTGGCAGGAGCCGCCGTGATCGAGTCCGAGCACCAGGCCCGGACGTTCAGGCGTGCCGCGGTGCACATGGGAGAAGATGCAAAGAGAGCGGTGATAGCCATGGACCCAGGCGAGCGCGCTTTCGACATAGTCGAAGCCGGGACGCCACATCAGTGAGCCATAACCGAAAACCCAGAGATCCTCGTTGCAGCGGGTATCTGTCGGCAGCAAGCCTATCCTCGAACCTAGAGTTGTCGCTAATGGGCCATTGTGATTGGCCCGAGCTTCGGTCGCTTTTCGAGCCGACCCCTTTCAGCGTAACAGGCAAACGCGGCGCCTGCGTCTTGCGCAAAAGGGTTGGCTCAGCTTCCCACAAGATATTGCGGGCGCTTCCTTGCATTGGACATTCTTTTGTGGCGCATTTTTAGCATGAAATTCGAACGCCTGAGACTTCTGGGCTTCAAGAGCTTCTGCGAACCGACCGACTTCCTGATCCAGCCCGGCCTCACCGGGGTGGTCGGGCCGAACGGCTGCGGCAAGTCGAATCTCGTCGAGGCCCTGCGCTGGGTCATGGGCGAAAACTCTTACAAAAACATGCGCGCGTCCGGCATGGACGACGTGATCTTTTCGGGCGGGGGCTCGCGCCCGGCGCGCAATTTCGCGGAAGTGGGCCTGGTGCTGGACAATTCAGCCCGTCTCGCCCCGGCGGCGTTCAACGACGCCGACTCGATCGAGGTCACCCGCCGCATCGAGCGCGAGCAGGGTTCGACCTACCGCGTCAACGGCAAGGAAGTCCGCGCCCGCGACGTCCAGCTCCTCTTCGCCGACGCCGCGACCGGCGCGCGCTCTCCTTCGCTCGTGCGCCAGGGCCAGATCGGCGAGATCATCTCCGCCAAGCCTCAGGCCCGCCGCCGCATTCTCGAGGACGCTGCAGGCGTCGCGGGCCTTCATACCCGCCGCCACGAGGCCGAGCTGCGGCTGAATGCGGCGTCGGAAAATCTCACGCGTCTCGAGGATGTGTTGAAACAAGTCGAGAGCCAGGGCGACAGCCTGCGGCGGCAGGCCCGGCAGGCGGCGCGCTATCGTGAGATCGCCGCCAGAATACGTCAGAGCGAGGCGCTCGTCGCCTTGATTTCCTATCAGATCGCCGCCGACAGCCTTCGCGAGGCGGCCGCGAAGCTCGAAGCCGACATCTCCAATGTCCAGCAGCGGACGCTGGAGCAGGCGGAGAGCGCGAAGCTTCAGGCGATCGCCGCGCATGAGCTTCCCAGGCTGCGCGAGAAGGAGGCCGAGGCCGGCGCCGCCGTGCACCGCCTCGTCGCCGCGCGGCAAGCCCTGGAGGCCGACGAGGAGCGCGCCAAGCAGCGCATCTCCGAGCTTGCGCGCCAGATCGAGCAATTCATGCGCGATCTCGAACGCGAGCGCGCCTTGATCGACGACGCCGCCCAGGTCGCCGAGCGCCTCGAAGAAGAGCGCGCGGAGCTGCTCGGCGCGGACGCCTGCGACGGCGACCGCGAGGACGAGGCCAAGGCGCGCCTCGCTGAGATCGAGAGCGCGCTCGCCGAGACGGAATCGCAACTCTCCGACGCCCAGGAGCAGCTTGCGGGCGTCAACGCCCGCCGCGCGGCGATCGAATCGGCGCTGCGCGACGAAAACCAGCGCGTCGCCCGCTTCGAGGCGGAGCTGACGCGCCTCGACACGGAATTCGCCCTTATCGCCGGCCAGGGCGGCGGCGTCGAAGAGGCCGCGCGCCTCGCCGAGGCCTTCGACATGGCGGCCGAAGAGGCGCGCGCCGCCGACGAAGCCGCTGAAATGACGGAAGAAGCCCATCGCGAGGCGCGGGACGCCGAGGCCGCCGCCCGCAAGCCGGTGGAGCAGGCGGCGCTGAAAGCGCAGCGGTTAGAGACCGAGGTCCGCACGCTCGAAAATCTTCTGCAGTCCGGCTCCGGCGGCTTGTGGGCGCCGGTGGTCGAAAGCATGATGGTCGAGAAGGGCTATGAGACGGCGCTCGGCGCCGCGCTCGGCGACGATCTCGACGCCTCCGCCGAGACCTCGGCGCCCGCCCATTGGGCGCTCACTTCCGGCGCCGGCGATCCGTCGCTGCCGCCCGGGGTGCGCGCGCTCGGCGAGATGGTCGAGGCTCCCCCGGCCCTGCGCCGCCGTTTGGCGCAGATCGGCGTCGTGCTGCGGGCCGAGGGCGAGAGCCTGCGCAAGCTCTTGAAGCCAGGCCAGCGGCTGGTCTCCAGGGAGGGCGATCTATGGCGCTGGGACGGCTTCACCCAGGCCGCCGAGGCGCCGACTCCGGCGGCCCGTCGCCTCGCCGAGAAGAACCGCCTCGAAGATCTGCGCGCCGAGGCCGAACGCGCCCGCGCCCAGGCGGACGCCTTCGCCGAGGAGCTGGAGGCCGCCCGCGAGGCCACGCGGCGCGCGGCCATGGCGGAGACGCAGGCCCGCGACGCCCAGCGCCGCGCCCGCGCCCGGCTGGAGGAGGCGCGGGAGCGTCACAGCGCGGCGGAGCGCCGCCTCTCCCAAATCGGCCAGCGCCTTTCAGCGTTGCAGGAGGCCAAGGCCCAGACGCTCGCCAATCGAGACGAGGCCGCGCAAAAGCGCGATGCGCTCTCCGCGCAGCTCGACGCCCTGGATGAGCCTGCGTCGCTTGCCGGCGCGCTGGAAAGCCTTCGGGCACGCGCCATGGTCGAGCGCGCCCAGGCGGGCGAGGCCCGCGTGGCGCTGACGGGCCTGCGCAACGAAGCGAGCGCCCGCGCCTCCCGCATCAACGCCATCGCGCGCGAGATAACCTCCTGGGCCGAACGGCGCGACCGCGCCCAGGACCGGCTCGGCGAATTGGAAGAACGCCTCGAATCGGCGCGCGAGGAGCAGGAGCGTCTCGCCGAATCGCCCGACGCCTTCCTGGAGCAGCGCCGCGCGCTGATGAACGCCTTGGAGGACGCCGAGGCCGGCCGCCGCGCCGCCTCCGACGCCCGCGCCGGGGCCGAAACCCGGCTGGCCGAATCGGATCGGGCCGCCCGCGCCGCGCTCGACGCGATGAGCGCCGCCCGCGAGCAGAAGGCGCGCAGCGAAGCGCAATTGGAGGCGGCGAAACAGCGCGCCGCCGACATTGAACGCGCCATTTTGCATGATCTCGAGACGACCCCCGCCGCGCTCGCCGGTCTCGCCGGCGTGAAGGAAGGCGACGAGCTGCCGGAAATCGCCGAAATCGAGAAACGGCTCGAGGCCCTGCGCGCCGACCGCGAACGGCTCGGCGCCGTGAATCTGCGCGCCGAGGACGAGCTCGCCGAAGTCGATTCGCAGCGCGACAGAATGGTCGCCGAGCGCGACGATCTCGCCGAAGCCATCAAGAAGCTGCGCGCGGCGATCGCGAGCCTCAACAAGGAGGGCCGCGAGCGCCTGCTCGCCGCCTTCGACAAGGTCAACGCGCATTTCAAGGAGCTGTTCACGATCCTCTTCGGCGGCGGCGCGGCGGAGTTGCAGCTCATCGAAAGCGACGATCCGCTGGAGGCGGGGCTCGACATTCTCGCGCGCCCGCCCGGCAAGAAGCCCGCGGCCATGTCGCTGCTCTCCGGCGGCGAGCAGGCGCTGACCGCCATGTCGCTGATCTTCGCGGTGTTTTTGACCAACCCCTCGCCGATCTGCGTGCTCGACGAGGTCGACGCGCCGCTCGACGACTACAATGTCGAGCGCTTCTGCGACCTGCTCGAGGAAATGCGCAAGAAGACCGACACGCGCTTCGTGACGATCACCCATAATCCGATCACCATGGCGCGCATGGACCGGCTCTTCGGCGTGACGCAGGCCGAGCGCGGCATTTCGCAGCTCGTGTCAGTGGATCTGGAGCAGGCGGAGAAGTTCGCGCTGGCGAGTTGAGGCCTTCGGCGGGCGCAGCAGGAAACCGCTTCGTTGTTTGCCGGAGGCCAGCCGCGACGCACATCATGGGAATGTTCGGGCACGCTGCTCGAAGGGCGCACTTGCCGGGCGCCCTTCGCAAATGCACAAACTTTCGCCGAAACAAATCGTCGCGATCCGCCGCTTTCCCTTTAAAATCAGCAGGGTTGCAAAAATCCCCGCCGCCTTGACTTCACCGTGGCCCGTCAATATGTTGCGCGCGGCTCGAAAGGGCCCGGCCGCGAGACCGGGTTTTTTCGATCAAGCCGCTCCCGAAACCGAATAATCCCCCGAACAAGCCGCCTTGGCCATGGTTCAATTTTGACGCGCCTTAGGGGCGCGACGGAGAGAGCCGATGAACGAGGACGACAAGCGGGACGCCGAAATGGACGCGCTCAATGCGCGGCTCGAGAAGCTCAACGCGGCGCTAAGTCAGCGCGAGGAAGAGCGACTCGCCAAAGAGGCGCCGCCGGCCGAAAGAGGGGGGCTGTCGCGGGCGTTGAGCGTCGGGCTCAACGCTTTCGCCGAATTCGCGGGCGCGGTGCTGGTGGGCGGGCTGATCGGCTGGAAGGCCGACGAATGGCTCGGCACGAAGCCCTGGCTGCTGATCGTCTTGCTCGGTCTCGGCATAGCGGCTGGATTTTGGAACATTTATCGCGTCGCGAAGCCCAAGGCTTGAGCCGCCGCGATAGAAGTGGGACTTTTAGGGCGCTTTGTCGCGCCTCCAACCGAGGGCCGGGCGCAGACGCCCGGGCAGGGACGATGAGCACTGAAGCAGCGGCCGCGCCGAATCCGATCGAACAATTCGAACTGCACCGCTACTTTCCGCATCAGATTGCGGGCGTCGAAACCTCCTTCACCAATGCGTCGCTTTGGATGCTGATCGCCGCGCTCGGCGTGGTTTTGCTGATGCTCGTCGCCACCTCGCGCAGGGCGATCGTGCCCGGTCGCTTCCAGGCGCTGGCTGAGATGCTCTACGAGTTCGTCGCGAACACCGTGCGCAGCACGGCGGGCAAGGAAGGGATGAAGTTCTTCCCCTTCGTCTTCTCGCTCTTTTCCTTCATCCTCATCTCCAATTTGATCGGGCTCATCCCTTACACCTTCTCCGTGGCGAGCCAGATCGTCGTGACCGGCGCCTTCGCGCTGTTCGTTATTTCGCTGGTGACTGCCTACGGCTTCTACCGGCATGGCTTCGGCTTCCTGAATCTCTTCGTGCCGCATGGCGTGCCGCTGCCGGTGCTCGTCATCCTCGTTCCGATCGAGATCATCTCCTTCCTGTCGCGCCCGGTGTCACTCTCCATTCGTCTTTTCGCCAACATCCTCGCGGGTCACGTGACGCTTGCGGTGTTCGGCGGCTTCGTCGTGCTGCTGCTCGCGGCCGGCGGCGTCTATTCGGCGCTTGCGCCGGTGCCGCTCCTCGCGATCGTCGCCCTCTATGCGCTGGAGTTGCTCGTCGCCTGTCTGCAGGCCTTCGTCTTCAGCGTCCTCACTTGCGTCTATCTTAATGACGCAATCCATCCGGGCCATTGATAAACATCCAACAATAAACGCTGGTCCTAGAAAAAGCAGGAGAATACCATGGCAACTGAAATGCAACTGGTCGGCGCGGGTCTTGCCGCGATCGGCACCGGTGCCGCGGCGATCGGCGTCGGCATCATCTTCGGCAATTTCGTCAACGGCGCCCTGCGCAATCCGTCGGCGGCGGCTTCCCAGTTCACCAACGCCATCATTGGCGCGGCGCTCGCCGAAGGTCTGGGCATCTTCGCCTTCGTCATCGCGCTGCTGCTGTATCTGAAGGCCTAAGGCTCTCCCTGTCTCTTTCGCAAGGCGCGCCGTTCGCGCGCCTTGTCACTTTCGCCCCGTAGAGGCGCTCCGCGTCCGAAGCGTTGCGTCGAAGACTTTGGATCATGTCCATGGCGATCATCTCTTCCGCCCACGCCGCCGAGGCCGAGCTGGAAACCCAAGCGACGCACGAGTCGGTTGGCGCCCCGGGCGGCGAAGCCCATCACGAGGGCGGTTTTCCGCCCTTCCAGACCGAGAATTTTGCGCCCCAGCTCGTTTGGCTCGCTCTGATCTTCGGCCTTCTCTACCTTCTCATGTCGCGCATCGCGCTGCCGCGCGTCGGCGGCATTATCGAGAGCCGCGAAAAGAAGATCGCCGGCGACCTCGACGCCTCGCGCGAAATGCAGGCCAAGGCGCAGGCCGCAGCCGCCGCCAATGACGAAAACCTTCGTCTGCGCCGCGAGGAGGCCCAGACCATCGGCCGCGAGGCCCAGCAGAAAACCGCCAATGAAGCCGCCGCGCAGCGCGCCCGCGCCGAGTCCGAAGCGGCCGAGAGAATTCGCGCCGCCGAGGCGCGCATCGCCGCCGCCAAGTCGGCCGCCCTCGCCAATGTCGAGGAGATCGCGATCGATGCGGCCGCCGCAATCGTCGAGAAGCTCACCGGCGCGCCGGCCGACCGCGCCCGGCTCTCCGCCGAATATAAGTCCGTGAACTGAGGAGGCGCGTTCCATGCATTTCGACGCGGAATTTTACGTCGCCGTCGGCTTCACGATCTTCGTGCTCGTGCTCTTGTGGGTTGGCGCTCATTCCAAATTCGCCGCTCTGATTGACGCGCGAATCAATCGCATCAAGAGCGAATTGGCCGAGGCCGAGCGTCTGCGCGCGGAAGCGGCGGCGCTGCTCGCTTCCTTCGAAAAGAAACGCGAGGAAGCCGAGGCGGAAGCCAGGGCAATCGTCGCCCAGGCCAAGGAAGAGGCTGATCTCATCGCCGCCGAGGGCAAGCGCCGCCTGGAGGAATTCACGGCGCGCAGCGTGAAGCAGGTCGAGCAGAAAATCGCCCTGGCCGAAGCGCAGGCCGCCGCCGAGGTGCGCGCCGCCGCCGCGGATGCGGCCGTGAAGGTCGCCGAGCGGGCATTCGCCAGCGGCGTAAGCGGCAAGGACTTCGTCCTCTCTGGCATCAACGAGGTGAAATCGCTCGCCGAGCGCGCGCGATACGTCTCGAATTGATCGCGCGCCCCTGGGGCCCATAAGTAAAGCCGAAAGGGCCGGACGCCTCAGCGCCGGCCCTTCTTTTTGCGCTCGGGCTTGTTGTCGGCGACGTCGGCCGCGCCCTCGGTAAAGCCGACGACGATTTCGAAATCTTCCTGCGGCTTTGCGCTCGCCGGCGCGAGAATCGGATCGGCCAGCAAGCGGAAGTCCGCACGCGCTGCGCCGCTCGGGACCGCTGCGCCGACGCGGTAATTTTTCGACGACACGATCGAGTCGTCCTTGGTCCGGCGCAGCGCGACGCGAATGACGCCTCCGTAGGAGCCTGGCGCGCCCGCGGGACCCAGCACTGCGTCGCCCTCGATTCCGACGTTGATCGTCAAATGGGCGCCTTCGACGATGCATTGGCGCGCCGTGGATTTGATCGAAACCTGATGATGCACGTTGGCGGCCTCGGCCCCCGCTGGCGAGCGGATCATCTGGGCGCCGTCCCCGATCACGATGACGGGACAATCAGCTACGGCGCCCGGCGCTTGCGAGGAGCCAGCCGAACCGCCGCCAAACAGATCCGGCATCCCAACCTTGGGAAGTTCGAACGCGTGAGCGCTTGGCGCGGAAAGACCCGCCGCCACAACAAGCGCTCCCCAAGCCTTGAAGCGAGTTCTCATGAAAGCGAGCCCATGTATTAGACTTCACGAGTGATATTGATTTCTCAGGGGAGCTTTGCAAAGCCCTCCTTGAACCCCTGAAGGGTGAGCGGCAGGCCGATGCCTTCCTCCGGGACCTGATGGATGATGAAGGTCGCCGTCTTGCCGGTCCGGAGTTGGTCGATCAGCTTGTCGTCCATGACGACCTCCGCGACGCACCCTGTTGGCAGACACTTGACAAAACCGGCGCGACCGATGTCGGTTTCGTCGATTTTGAGACCAAGTCCATTCGGCAGGAGGACGCCGAGCGGCGCGATCACGCGCAAAAGGCGGCTTTTGGCGTCGCTCGTTCTCAAGACGATGACAACGAGATTGACGTTACTCTTGTCCTCTGCGACGACGCTCTGGATCAGGGCGCATTGCTCGCTGGAGGCGCCCAGCGGCGTCTCGCAGCGGATTTCCCAATCCCCGAACTTCGATTTCACCACGCCCTGGGCGTCAGCCATCCCGCCCAAGCCGATGACGAGCGCCCCTCCGACACAGGCCGCGACGAGTTGTCGCAACGAGACGAAGGACGTCGCGGCGCACATGAATTTCATGATTGCTCCAGCAGCAGATTTGCGTGTCTTGCCGATTTTGCAGTCAATCCCGGCCGCATCTTGGCGGCGGGCTAAAAAAGGCGAGGTCCAATGTTGCCTAGCAAATGGACCGGCCCTGTCAAGCTGCGTGGGACCGGCGCGGCGGCCTTGACGAATCTATTCCAGCGCGACGTTTTGTCAGCTAAGAGGTCACGTCGCAGCAATTGCGCAGGGCCTGCGTTTGTGGTTGAACCGGGCCATATCGGGCGAAGGCTTTCGGCGGCGGAAGCGCGTCCGAAAATTGCATGAAAACAGCAAAACCGGCTGACGAATTTAGGTGCGAAAGGCGACCTGCATGTCCACGGGCAATCGAAACTTCCTTTCTGGCCGAGCGCTTGCGGCCGCAGTAGCGCTTCCGGTCGTTCTTCTCGCAGGCGTCGCCTATGCTCAGGTCGAGGGCCAGCCTACGCCAGGCGGCATTGGGCTGCCAGCGACGGTCACCGGGGTGGGCGCAGAGACGCAATTCTTCTATAATGGCATTCTGCTGCCGATCATTACGTTCATCGCCCTGGCCGTTCTGGGGCTTTTGCTCTACGTGTCCTGGCGCTACAACGAGCAAGCCAACCCGGTGCCTTCGAAGCTGACGCATCACACCGGGCTCGAGATCGCGTGGACCCTTCTGCCGATCCTCATCCTGGTCTTTATCTCCATCCCATCCTTCCGCATTCTTGCGCATCAGGTGGAGATTCCTGAATCGAAGATTACAATCAAGGTCACTGGCAACCAGTGGTACTGGTCCTACAAGTACCCGGAAGATCAGGCTGGCGGCTTTGGTTTCGATCAGCTCATGAAGCCCGAGGCCGAGTTGAAGGAAGGCGAGCCGCGCCTGCTTGCGGTGGATAACGAAGCCTACGTCCCGGTCAACGAAGTCGTGAAACTGCAGATCACGGCGGCGGACGTCATCCACTCCTTCGTCATTCCCGCCTTCGGCATCCGTATGGACGCGGTTCCCGGCCGTCTCAACGAGACTTGGTTCAAGGCTGAAAAGGAGGGCGTCTATTACGGTCAGTGCTCGAAAATTTGCGGCAAGGACCATGCCTTCATGCCCATGGCGATCCGCGTCGTGAGTCGCGAGAAATACGACGAATGGCTGGCCGAGGCGAAGAAGAAGTTCTCCGCCGCCGAATCGCCCACGCGGCTCGCCCTAAGCGAGCAGGCTCGCTGAACAGACGCCAAGACAACATAAGACATCGAGGAACAAACGATGGCGAGTTCGACTGCCGGAGCGCATGATCACCCCAGGGGGCTGCGCCGCTTTCTTTTCTCCACGAATCACAAGGACATCGGCACCCTCTATCTGATCATCGCCATGATCGGCGGGGTCGTGGGTCTGTTGATGTCGATCGGCATCCGCGCCGAGCTGATGTATCCGGGCATAAATGTGTTTCCGGGTCTCGCGCGGCTGATCAACAACGCCGATCCGTCGATGGGCCTCGATCCGGCGAAGAATCTATATAACGTCTTCATCACGGCGCATGGCGTGCTCATGATCTTCTTCATGGTCATGCCGGCGTTGATGGGCGGCTTCGCCAACTGGTTCGTGCCGATCATGATCGGCGCGCCGGACATGGCCTTCCCGCGCCTCAACAATATTTCATTCTGGCTCCTCGCCGTCTCGCTGATCCTGCTGGTCATGTCGATGTTCGTCGAGGGCGCGCCGGGGATGATGGGCTTCGGCGGCGGCTGGGTTCTGTATCCGCCGCTGTCGTCGAACACCGGCCACCCGGGTCCGGCGATGGACTTCGTGATCCTCTCGCTGCATCTCGCCGGCGCCTCGTCGATCCTCGGCTCGATCAACTTCATCACCACGATCTTCAATATGCGCGCGCCCGGGATGACGCTGCATAAGATGCCGCTCTTCGCCTGGGCCATGCTGGTGACCGCCTTCCTGCTGGTGCTGACGCTTCCGGTTCTCGCCGGCGCGATCACCATGCTGCTGACCGACCGCAACTTCGGCACGATGTTCTACGATCCGGCCGGCGGCGGCGATCCGCTGCTGTTCCAGCATCTGTTCTGGTTCTTTGGGCATCCGGAAGTCTATATTCTGATCCTTCCGGCCTTCGGCCTCATCAGCCACATCGTCTCGACCTTCTCCAAGAAGCCGGTGTTC
>DATBRF010000087.1:0-2814 GCA_036560425.1 Methylocystis sp.
GTCACCGTCTCGCCGGCGCGGTCAGAGGCCGAGAAGCTGACGTCGTCGAGCACGCGCTCCATCACCGTCTGCAGGCGACGGGCGCCGATGTTCTCGACCGCGGTATTCACCTGGACGGCGACCTTGGCGATCGCGTCGACCGCCGAGGCCGCAAACTCCAACGTCACGCCTTCCGTGCCCATCAGCGCAACATATTGCTTGGTGAGGCAGGCTTCGGTTTCGGTCAGAATGCGGCGGAAGTCGTCCTCGTTGAGCGAGGCCAATTCGACGCGGATCGGCAGGCGGCCCTGAAGCTCCGGGAGCAGGTCCGAAGGCTTCGCCACATGGAAGGCGCCGGAGGCGATGAAGAGCACATGGTCGGTCTTCACCGGCCCGTGCTTGGTCGCGACCGTCGTGCCTTCGATCAGCGGCAGCAGGTCGCGCTGCACGCCCTCGCGCGAGACGTCAGCGCCGCCGCGGCCTTCGCGGGCGCAAATCTTGTCCATCTCGTCGATAAAGACGATGCCGTTGTTCTCGACCTCGTGAATGGCTTCGCGAACGCTCGCCTCCTGGTCGATGAGCTTGTCGCTTTCTTCCGCTACGAGCGGCCCGTGCGCTTCCTTGACGGTGAGCTTGCGCGGCTTGCCGCGCTGCATCTTGCCGAAGAGATCGCCGAGCGAGAAGGCCGAGACGCTTGCGCCCGGCATGTTCGGCAGTTCGAACATCGGCAAGGAGCCGCCCGACTGCTGCAGCTCGACTTCGACTTCCTTGTCGTCGAGCTCGCCGTCGCGCAGCCGCTTGCGGAAGCTTTCGCGCGTCGCGGGCGAGGCGGCGGGGCCGACAAGCGCGTCCAGCACGCGCTCCTCGGCCGCCTTTTCGGCGCGCGCCTGCACGTCCTTGCGGCGGCGCTCCTTCACCATCACCAGCGCAACTTCGATGAGGTCGCGAACGATCTGCTCGACGTCGCGGCCGACATATCCGACCTCGGTGAATTTTGTCGCTTCCACCTTGAGAAAGGGGGCGTTGGCGAGGCGCGCGAGGCGGCGCGCGATCTCGGTCTTGCCGCAGCCCGTGGGGCCGATCATGAGGATGTTCTTGGGCATCACCTCTTCGCGCATCTGCCCTGTGAGCTGCAGACGGCGCCAGCGGTTGCGCAGCGCGATCGCAACGGCGCGCTTGGCTTCGTGCTGCCCCACGATAAAGCGGTCGAGTTCGGAAACGATCTCGCGCGGCGAGAAATCGGCCATGTCAGTCTGTCCTTAGGCGGTCGGCGGCCGGCAGCCCGGCTGCCGTCAAATCTTCTCCACCACGATATTATGGTTGGTGTAGACGCAAATGTCGGCGGCGATGTTCATGGCGCGGCGCGCGATGGCCTCGGCGTCGGCGGGACTGTCGATCAGCGCGCGGCCCGCGGCCAGCGCATAATTGCCCCCTGAGCCGATTGCCGCGACGGCGCCGCCCTCGGTCGATTCCGGCTCCAGCACGTCGCCCGAGCCCGTCAGCACCAGCCCGACATTTTTGTCCGCGACGAGCATCATGGCTTCCAGCCGGCGCAGGTAGCGGTCCATGCGCCAATCCTTGGCCAGCTCCACGCAGGCCCGCATGAGCTGCCCGGGATATTGCTCGAGCTTGGTCTCCAGCCGCTCGAAGAGGGTGAAGGCGTCGGCCGTGGCGCCGGCGAAGCCCGCGATCACATCGCCCTTGCCGAGGCGGCGGACTTTTTTCGCGTTGCCTTTCATGATGGTTTGGCCGAGGCTCACCTGGCCGTCCCCCGCAATGACGGTCTCGCCCTGTTTTTTCACCAATATGATCGTCGTCGCATGCATTTGAAGCGACTTGGCGCTTTCGCTGTCCATTCCAGCCATCCCGAGCAATAAGTCAGCCGGATGTAGGCGTTTGGCCCGGTTTGAGCAAGAGCAGGCTTATCCGGGGCGGTCGCGTCATGCGGCTTACGCCGCGTTGGCGAGGCTCTCGAACAGCGCGCGGCCGTCGATCCCGCCGACCAGCGGATCGATGAGGTTTTCGGGGTGCGGCATCAGGCCGAGCACATTGCGATTGTGCGAATAAATCCCCGCAATGTCGTTGCGCGAGCCATTGGGGTTCGCCGCGCCGCCCACGACGCCCGCTTCGTCGCAATAGCGAAAGGCCACGAGCCCCTCGCCTTCGAGCCGCTCGATGGTTACGTCGTCGGCCTCGTAATTGCCTTCGCCATGGGCGATGCAGACCTCGATGACCTGCCCCTTGGCATAGTGGCGCGTGAAGGCCGTATCGTTGCGCTCCACCCGCAAATGCTGCATCTTGCAGACAAAGCGCAGATTGGCGTTACGCATGAGGACGCCCGGCAGCAGGCCGCTTTCGCACAGGATCTGGAAACCGTTGCAGACGCCGAGCACCAGACCGCCGCGCGCAGCATGCGCCCGCACAGCATCCATGATGGCGGCCCGGCCGGCGATGGCGCCACAGCGCAGATAGTCGCCATAGGAGAAGCCGCCCGGCAGCACGACGAGATCCGTGCCAGCCGGCAGCTCGTGATCCGCGTGCCACAGCATCGCAGGCTTCGCGCCAGTCGCCTGCTCGAGAGCGCGCGCCATGTCGCCTTCGCGATTGGAGCCGGGGAAGACGATGACGGCGGCCTTCATGGCAGATTCTCTTCCTGTCTGCGCGCTTTGAACTTCAAAAGCGTCACAGATCGATCTGGTAGTTTTCGATGACGGTGTTGGCGAGAAGCTTCTCGCAGGCGGCGCTGAGCTGGGCCCTGGCGGCGTCAGCATCCGCGCCGGCCAACTCCACGTCGAAGACCTTGCCCTGCCGCACGCTGGCGACGCCCTCGACGCC
>DATBRF010000088.1:0-28159 GCA_036560425.1 Methylocystis sp.
TCTACGCCAATTCGCACTATGTCACGCCACGCCCGACGCTGCTGCAATCCATTAAGGCGATCAAGGAAGAGCTGAAGCAGCGGCTCGACGAGCTGAACCGTTCCGGCCGTCTGCTGGAAGCGCAAAGGCTGGAGCAGCGCACGCGCTTCGATCTCGAAATGATGGAGGCGACCGGCGCCTGCGCCGGCATCGAGAATTACTCGCGTTATCTCACCGGCCGCAAGCCGGGCGAGCCACCGCCGACGCTCTTCGAATATCTGCCCGACAATGCGTTGGTCTTCGCGGACGAAAGCCACGTCTCCATCCCGCAGATCGGCGGCATGTATCGCGGCGACTTCCGCCGCAAGGCGACGCTCGCCGAATATGGCTTCCGTCTGCCCTCCTGCATGGACAACCGCCCCTTGCGCTTCGAGGAGTGGGACGCCATGCGGCCGCAGACGGTCTCGGTTTCGGCCACGCCCGGCAATTGGGAGCTGGAGCAGACGGGCGGCGTCTTCGTCGAGCAGGTCATTCGCCCGACGGGCCTCATCGATCCGCCAGTGGAAATACGTTCCGCGCGCACGCAGGTCGACGACTTGTTAGACGAGGTGCGCGCCACGAGCGACATCGGCTACCGCACGCTCGTCACCGTTCTGACCAAGCGCATGGCCGAGGACCTCACCGAATATCTGCACGAGAACGGCGTGCGCGTGCGCTACATGCACAGCGATATCGACACGCTGGAGCGCATCGAGATCATCCGCGACTTGCGCCTCGGCGCCTTCGACGTGCTGGTGGGCATCAACCTGCTGCGCGAGGGGCTCGACATTCCCGAATGTGGGCTGGTGGCCATTCTCGACGCGGACAAGGAAGGCTTCCTGCGCAGCGAGACCTCGCTGGTGCAGACCATCGGCCGCGCCGCGCGCAATGTGGACGGCCGCGTGATCCTCTATGCCGAGCACATCACCGGCTCGATGAAGCGCGCGATGGACGAGACCGACCGCCGCCGCGCCAAGCAGATGGCCTATAACCTCGAAAACAACATCACGCCCGCCTCGATCAAACGCGGCATCGCCGACATTCTCGGCAGCGTGGCCGAGCAGGATCACGTCACCGTGGATACGGGTTACGATATCGCGCCGGGGCATAATCTCGCGGCCACGATCGCCGATCTCGAGAAGCGCATGAAGGAGGCGGCGGCCGATCTCGCCTTCGAGGAGGCGGCGCGGCTGCGCGACGAAATCCAGCGGCTGCAGAAGGCGGAGCTGCTCGCCGAGGCGAGCCCCATTTTGAGACTTTCCCTCTCCCGCAAAGCGGGGGAGGGGCGGGGAGGGGGCGGCGAGGGGCTTGCGACGCGCGCGCGAAAACCAACCGACGCCGATATGGGCCCGCATAATTTCGGCGGCGGCGAGGCGCGGCCTTTGGGCCGCATGCCGCCCGCGCGACCGGCGGGGCGGTCGAGCGGCGGCAGGCCAGGGACGCGCACGGTGAAGGGGAAGCCGAAGTAGACGATCGACGCGGGAGATCAGTGTTCGAGCGCAGCACCCTTGGGCGCGCCCGTAACGTGGGTTCGATAAATATCGAGCCCGTGTTTCTTTTGCGCCAGAGCCGCATGTTGCGCCTCGCTCGGCGAGCCGAAAATGATTAGAGCGACTGGGCCGGCGATCAGCGCCGACGTCAACGCCGCATGCGCCCGCGTCTTGCGGAGGGACGCCAGAAACAAGAGACAGGCCAGGGGAACGACGGCGCCCAGAGGCATGTAATATCTCGGATAGGCGTCAGGCGAATAGGAGTAGGTCGGCGCGCCCTCGACGAAACCGTAATGGACATGGTGGCGATAGCTGAAGACCATGTGGATTGCGGCAGTGACAAGGACGACCGCGAGGCCGGCGACGACGACAGTATCCGTCGGCGACCCCTCCTTGCGCCAAAGGCGTGTCGCCGCGCCTTTGGCGCCCGCGAGCGCGCATATGAGGGCGACGACGGGGGCTGACAGCATCGCAAGCTGAAGCGGGGTCCGCTCGATGACGACAGGCTCCCATTCCTGGATGAAAGTCTTGGCGAAGGCGAGAATGTAGGCGGGGAACGAGAGCGTCCCCGTCGCGTCTTTCGTAAGCTCGTCGAATGGCAGAGGATTGGTCAGCAGCCCGATCTGGCCAGGGGTTTCAGGCGCGGGCGAACCATATTGCATGAAAAACGCGAGATAAGGGGCCGCTCCGACGAGCGCGGCCGCCGCCGCCACGGGCAGCCACCAACGGCGATAGCTTTGCCGCCAAACCATAATCGCCAGCACGCCAGCGACGAGTCCGCTGATGAGAATGAAGCCGGTGAGTTTCGCGAATCCTGCACAGATCATCGCCGCGGCGGCGATGAGCAGCCAACGCGATTTGTTCGTCGCCACCAGGCGATGTAGCGCCAAGAGGGCGACGGACCCGGAGGCGATCGCGAGATTATCGTTGTTGACGGAGCCGGCGAGCGGCGTGAGCACGGGCGCGAGAAGAAGCGGAATTACCCAGGCATATTCCTCGATCCTTGAAAGCCCGAGCGATGCGCCGAGCGCCAGGAGGGCGCCGAACCCGACGGTTGCGATTGCGACGTTCAGGAGTCTCAAGCCGAGCGCCGCGCCGGGATTGCCTTCGATCGTCGGCCCGAGTTGAGCAAGGGCGAAATAATAGGTTGGCGGATGGTTCAGATAGCTCGCCGAATCGGTGAAGTGAAAAGTGAACGGCTCGAGAATGCGCAGCGACTCGAGCCGCGGCCAGGCGACGCCCGTCGACTGAATATGCGCAATATAGGAAATATGCGTTATCTCATCGAAGCCGAGCATCACGTCCCTTTGCAGGGCTCCGATGATGCTGGCAAAGGCGAAGCAGAGGACCAAGATGACCCGCAATTGATTGGGACCAATCGACTGGCCGGCGGGTCTATCGAAAAAATTCGAAATTGATGCTGATTTCATGAGAAAACCTTCAGGGGAAATCCTTAAGGCTTCGCTAGTTTGGGCGAAGGCGTGAATGCTGGGCGTGAGCGAAACCCTCCTCTTTTCGGGGGCAGGTGGCGGTGTCGTCGATGGACCAACCTCACCCGGTGGTCTTTGGCCACCGACCTTCCCGCAAGAAGAGGAGCTAAGGCGCGCCGTTTGCTGCCTCGGCTGAACTTCTTATTCACAAATTCGACTTTCTCGATTAGGGTCCGCGGCAATCCGCCGTCTGTCCCGGACGCTGCGGCCTTTTTGCTTTGCCGCGCTACCTGTCTCTCGGGCGGGAGGCGTCACTCAAGGAACCACATGGCCAAGGAAGAACTGCTCGAATTCCCCGGAATCGTCACTGAACTTCTGCCCAGCGCGATGTTTCGGGTGAAGCTCGAGAACGACCACGAGATCATCGCCCACACTGCTGGCAAGATGCGCAAAAATCGCATTCGCGTGCTCGAGGGAGACAAGGTGCTGGTCGAAATGACGCCCTACGACCTCACCAAGGGCCGCATCACCTACCGTTTCCGCTAATTCCTTCCGGCGGAGCCATTTTTTAATGACAGCACAACCCGCCGCTCCCAAGTCAAAGCTTATTCTGGCTTCGGCGTCGCCGCGCCGCCTTGCGCTTTTGCAGCAGGCGGGTCTCGAAGCCGACGCGCTGCTGCCCGCCGACATAGACGAGACGCCGCACAAGGGCGAGTCGCCGCGCGCGCTGGCCATTCGGCTGGCGAGCGAGAAGGCCGCGACCTCGGCGAAGGTCCGGGCTGGGCACGACGAATTGAAGGATTGCTATCTCATCGCGGCGGATACAGTCGTGGCGGTCGGTCGGCGGATCATGCCCAAGCCCGAGACGGCCGATGAGGCGGAGGAATGCCTTCAGCTTCTCTCCGGGCGCCAACACCGCGTCTATACGGCGGTGAGCCTCGTCACGCCGCGGGGCTTCGAGCGCAAGCGATTGGTCGAAGCGCGGCTGCGCTTCAAGCGCCTTTCCTCGATGGAGATCGACGCCTATCTCGCCTCCGGCGAATGGCGCGGCAAGGCGGGCGGCTACGCCATTCAGGGCCTCGCCGGGACTTTCGTGGTGAAGCTTGTCGGCTCCTATACGGCGGTCGTCGGCCTGCCGCTTTATGAGACCGTGTCGCTGCTTGCGGGAGAGGGCTATCCAGTCTTGCAGCCTTGGTTCGCCAAGGCGTGAAGCCGGGGCTAGAGGGCGTGACCGATCGCGGTGGCGCGATATTCCATCACGGAGCGACGCAGCCCGGTGATCTGGTCGCTCAGCCGCTTTTCGAGCGTCATCAAATCAGAAGCGACGTCCGCGCGCAGTGAGTGGATGTCGCTTTTCAACTCGGCGCGGAGCTCGGCAAGCTCGTCTTTCGTCGCCATCTTCGATTCGAGCCGCGCGATGTCGCTGCGCATGTCCCGCAGCAATTGAAGCACGAGATTATCCGCTTCGGCGACTCATTGGATTTCTTGCTGAAATGGCCTCGCCGAGCCCTGATCCTAGCGCGGCCGTGGGCGCCTGTCATGCGCAATGCGATCCGACACACCGCCGGGCATAGCGCCGCCCGAGCCGAGTCAGCACTTCATATCCGATCGATCCCGCCCGAGCCGCCAATTCCTCGATGGCGATCGTGTCGCCCAACAGCTCGACCCATTCCCCGCGCCGCGCGGCGTCCCGCGGCGCCTCGGTGACGTCGAGCACGACGTAATCCATGGAGACGCGGCCGACGAAAGGACAGCGCACGCCGCCGACGATGGCTTCGCCGGCTGGCTTTCCGGGCGCGGCGGTGGCGGAGACGGGCAGGCCGTCGGCATAGCCGGCGCCGATGGTCGCCACGCGGGAGGGGCGGGGCGCCGACCAAACGCCGTCGTAGCCGACGGTTTCGCCCGTAGCGAGGTCGCGGACCGAGATAATGCGCGCGCACAGCCGCGCTGCCGGGCGCATGGGGTTCTCGACGCCGGGCGTCGGATTGCCGCCATAAAGCGCATAGCCCGGCCGAACCAGATCGAAATGCGGCCGCTGCGGGAGAAAGACGCCGGAGGAATTGGCCATCGAGGCGGGGACGCCTGGGAAATGCGTGCGGGCCGAGAGAAAATCGCCGATCTGGCGGGCGTTGAGCGGCGACTCGGGCAGTTGCGCGCTGACGAAGTGGCTCATGACCAGCGTCGGCGCGATCGCGCGCGCCCGCATGGCGACTTCGGCGGCGTCTTTTGGCGCGAAGCCGAGCCGGTTCATGCCCGTGTCGAAATGGATAGCCGCCTCGAGCTTGCGCCCGAGCGTGGCGCTTGCCGCCGCCCATTCCGCGAGCTCCTCGAAAGAGCCGATCGCCGGTCGCAGCCCTGCCGCCGCAAGCCGCGGCGCGCAGCCCGGCGCCACGCCGTCGAGCACATAGATCGTGGCGCGCGGCGCCAGCGCTCTCGCGGTCTCGCCTTCGAGAAGATTGGCGACAAAGAAGGTCCGGCAGCCTGCGGCGGCTAGGGCGCGCATCACGGCCGCCTGGCCGAGCCCATAGCCGTCGGCCTTCACGACCGCGCCGCATTCGGCCGCGCCAGCCATCGACGCAAGCTTACGCCAATTGCCAACCAACGCCGCAAGATCCACGGTCAAAAGGCCGCTCTCGACCGGCCCCGATGGATCGGAGAAGGCCAGCAGGCGCTCGGCGGGCGAAATGATTCCCATGCAACACCATTATAGCTGGCCAAAGACGGCCGCGGCATGGCGCGGACGCATTGGCCCGAGAAATAAATAGCAGAGTCCTGCCGCCGCGTCGGCGCCTCCGGGCGCTCTTGCGCTACGCTCCGGCCCGCGCTTGTCTGCAACCGGCGACATCGACCCCGCTGCGAGCCGCTATAGTCCCTTTCTCGAATCACGCTTCGAAAGCGGTAAATCATGACCGACGTCCCCCTCCGCTTCGCCCGCTTGCGCAGCATCCCATCGAGCGTCTGGGCTTTGGGGTTGGTCTCGCTCCTGATGGACTTCTCTTCCGAGATGATCCATGCGCTGCTGCCGATCTACCTTGTCGGGGCCATGGGAACGACCATGGCCCAGGTTGGGGTCATCGAAGGCGTCGCCGAGGCGACGGCGTCGATCGTCAAGATTTTCTCCGGCGCGGTCTCCGATTGGTTCGCCAGCCGCAAGCTGCTCGCGCTCTTGGGATACGGACTCGCGGCGGCGACGAAGCCCTTGTTCCCGCTGGCGCCAAACGTCGCCTGGATCATGGGCGCGCGCTTTGTCGACCGTGTCGGCAAGGGGATTCGCGGGGCCCCGCGCGATGCGCTCGTCGCCGATGTGACGCCGCCCGAACTACGTGGCGCGGCGTTCGGCCTGCGCCAATCGCTCGACACGGTGGGCGCCTTTCTTGGTCCGGCCGTGGCTGTCTTTGTCATGTGGGCGACGCTCGACGATATACGCGCCGTCTTCTGGGTCGCCTGCATTCCCGCCATCCTCGCGGTGGGCGTGCTCGCCTTCGGCGTGCGCGAGCCTGCCGAGACTCGGCCCGCGCGCCCGGCGCGCTTTCCGCTGCATTGGAGCGAGTTGCGCAGCCTGAGCAGGCGTTTCTGGCTCGTCGTCGCCATCTCCACAATCTTCGGTCTCGCGCGCTTTTCCGAGGCGTTTCTGATTCTCAAGGCGCAGGCGGTCGGCCTGCCCGAGGCGCTGGCCCCGCTTGTGCTGGTCGCCATGAATATCGTCTATGCGGGCGCTTCTTATCCTGCCGGCGCCTTTTCAGACCGCGGCGATCGAATAACGCCGCTTGTGGCGGGACTCGCCATGCTGATCGGCGCCGATGCGGCGCTCGCTTACGCCGAGCATCTCCCGCTCGTCTGGGTCGGGGTCGCGCTTTGGGGACTGCATATGGGCCTCACGCAGGGGCTTTTCGCCGCTCTGGTCGCGGACACGGCGCCGGTCTCGTTCAGGGGCACGGCCTTCGGCGTTTTCAACCTGACCGGCGGACTGGCGCTGCTCGTCGCGAGCGTGGCGGCCGGGAAGCTGTGGGATATTTATGGCCCCTCGGCCGCCTTTGCGGCGGGCGGCGGCTGCGCCCTGCTGTCGCTGGCCATTTTGCTCGCCGCGTCGAGGGCGCTCTCTGGTCGGGCAGTGTAGACCAGCCGGTCATTCGTCGTTCGGCTGGGCCGGGGACTGCTTCGCTTCGCTCGCACAACGACAAAAAACCCGGCGGTCTTGCGAGCGCCGGGCTGAATCCTGCGGAAAGCGCTTCTTAGAGCTCCACGTCCCCGGCTTCCGCCAGCGCCGCGCCGACTTCGAGGCCGAGATCGTCCATGGACGTCTCTTCCCTCGCCAGCACCGACTCGCCGCGAGCCTGACGCTCGGCCTCTTCCTCCGAACGGGCGACGTTGACGGTGATCTTGACCTCCACCTCGGGGTGCAGGTGCACCGGCGCGCTGTGCAGGCCGAGCGCCTTGATCGGATGCGTCAGCGCGATCTGGTTGCGGTTGAGCGAGAAGCCGCCAGCGGTCGCGGCCTCGGCAATGTCGCGCGTGGAGACCGAGCCGTAAAGATGACCGCTCTCGCCCGCCTGACGGATGATGACGAAGGCCTGCCCGTCGAGCTTCTCGGCGACGGCCTCGGCCTCCTTCTTGGCTTCGAGATTGCGGGCCTCGATCTGGGCGCGCTGGGTCTCGAAATGCTTCTTGTTGCCGTCCGTGGCGCGCAGCGCCTTGCCGCGGGCAAGGAGGAAATTGCGGGCGTAGCCGTCGCGCACCTTGACCGTTTCGCCCATCTGGCCGAGCTTGGCCACGCGTTCGAGCAGAATGACTTCCATTTTCTTCTTCTCCGAGAGTTGGCGCCTTTGTCAGGAAAATCCGGCCTCTGTCAATCTGTTTTGGCCGGATTTTGGGGCTGAGAAGGCGCCGCGGCCGCCTTGCGGTCGCGATAGTTGAAGATTGTGTCGGCGCCGCCGAGCACGGCGAGGGGCACGATCGGCCATCCCAGGAAGCCGAGCATGAAATAAAGTATGCCGAGGACCAGCGCGCTGGATTTCGAGCCGCGGACGAAAACATGCACGACGGCGAGGCCCTGGAACATGAGAAGCGTCCCCATGGTCGCGACCAGGACCAGGCCGATCGCGCCGGAGGGCCCGGCGAAGAAGGTCAGCGCGAAGCCGGAAAGAAACAGGCCGCCGACAGCGCGCGGCAGGCGGAATTCCATGGCGATGTCAGGCCAGGGGCGGTCCCAAAGCGCGGAGACGCGGGCGATGAAGGCGCCGAGCCAGATGTTGGCGACGTGAACGAAGAGCCCATAGCCCGCGAGAAAGGCCGGCACGGCGCGCGCGACCTGACCGGAAAGCTCGGTCGGATCCATGGACTCCGGCAATTGCTTTTCCCGCCGCATCGAGTCGAGCAGCAAGAAGGCGCGCGCGCGGATCGGGTTCAACGCTTCGTCGAGCGATCCCTGGGCGACGGAGGCGACGACGAGCCAGAGGATGACTGCCAAGGCGATGGCGCCGGCGGCGGCGAGGCAGGCCCAGCTCGAAAAATTCGCGCGTATCAGATCGCGGCCGCCGCGCGGCGCGCCGGAGGCTGCATAGGCGGCGAGCCAAGCAGGGCCGGCGACGAGCAGCGCGTAGCCCATGCCCACCACGGGATGCGGGTAGACCGAGAGGATCAATGTCGCCAGTATGGCGGATGTCGCGCCATGGATGACGCCGAAGCCGAAAGCCACGATGAGAATCGGCAGCGGCGCAAGATGGGCGAAGAGGAGCCCGCCCATGCCGCCGCGCGTGACGACCAGCGCGATCGTCGCGGCGGCGAGGCCCGCGAGGATCGAAACGCCGATATTCTGCAGCGAAAAGACGCTTTTGTCGGGCACGGCCGTCAGCTTCCGAATTGGGTTCGCGGCCGACCCCGCGATAGGGCGCGATCAAGCCGAAAAGCGCCGAAACGGCCTCTCGGCCGGCGGCGCATCGGGGCTTCTACTCCGGCGCTGGCGTGAGAGCAAGGGCGCGTGTGGACCTTATAGCCTTTTAGAAAAATTCAAAAGTGGCCGCGAACGAACATCGTTCGCCAAGCGTTGAAGTTGAGAAGGCGCGCGCCACGCCGCCTTTGCAGGAGATACGAGAATGAGGCCGCCTCTGACGTTCGCGGCTGCGCTGCTTGCTCTGGCGGCGGCGCAGGTTCCGGCCGCCGCCCATGTCTATCTGGTGGATTCCACACCCGCCAAAAGGCAAGAAATCATGCATCCCCTGAACAGGGTCAGATTGCTGTTTTCCGGCAAGGCTGACGCGCTCTTTTCGACAATCAAGCTCGCTGACGCGAGCGGCGCGGTGATGGCGCAAGCGACGCAAAACCGGGCCTCGCGCGAGATGGTGCTCGAAGCGCCGGCGCTGAGGCCCGGAACATACCGGGTTTTTTACCGGGTGCTTTCGACGGACGGAGACATCGTGGAAGGGCAGGTGAAGTTCGCCGTTGTCGGCGATGCGACAAGGACTTAGCTCTGGAAGCGACAAATCGCGCGCAGGGCGGGAAGGATTGCGCCGCCTCCGCCATGACCGTGGCCAAGTCTATTGACAAGAAAGGCGTGGGACCTATTCCCTTGCTGACATGACCGACACAGCCGTCACGACCAAGAGACGCTCTCACGCCTGGGCGCTTCCTAATCTGTTGACCTATGGGCGCTGCCTCGCTGTGCCCGTGGTGGCGGGGCTGTTGCTCGCCTCTCAGGAGGACTGGACGCGCTGGACCGCGCTCGCCGTCTATACGGCTGCGGGGGTCACGGATTTCTTCGATGGCTATCTGGCGCGGATGTGGCAGCAGCAGTCGACGATCGGCCGTATGCTCGACCCGATCGCCGACAAGCTTCTGGTCGCCGCGACGCTGCTCGTCGTCGTGGCGAACCAGACCCTGGTCGGCTGGACCATTTGGGCGGCCATCATCATCCTTTGCCGGGAAATACTCGTCTCCGGCTTGCGCGAATATCTTGCGGAGCTGAAAGTACGGCTGCCTGTCTCCGCCATCGCCAAATGGAAGACGGCGTTCCAGCTGATGGCGCTGGGATTTTTCATCGTCGGCCCGACAGGAGAGGCGGTTATGCCGGGCTCCATTAAAGTCGGCGAGGCGCTGCTTTGGGTCGCCGCCATCCTGACCCTTTATACGGGCGCGGACTATTTTCTCGCGGCCATCGCGCATTTCGGGGAAGACGAACGGCCATGAAGGCGGTTTATTTCGCCTGGGTCCGGGAACGGATCGGACTTTCGGAAGAGGAAATCGCGCCGCCGCGCGAGGTCGAAACCGTGCGCCAGCTCGTTGATTGGCTTGCGGCGCGAGGCGACGGCTACGCCGCCGCCTTCTCCAATCCCAAGACGATCCGCGCGGCCATCGACAAGACCCACGCCGCGCCCGATGCGCCGATAGCGAGCGCCCGTGAAATCGCTTTCTTTCCGCCGATGACGGGCGGGTGATGCGGACGACGCCGACCATTCGCGTTCAGACGGAAGATTTCGACTCCGCCCGCGAGGAGGCGCTGCTCACCGTAGGGCGCCGAGATGCCGGCGCCGTCGTCGCCTTCACGGGCCTCTGTCGCGATGAGGACGGGACGCTCGCCGCGCTGGAGCTCGAGCATTATCCCGGCATGGCGGAGGAGGAGATTCTCCGTGTCGCCAACGACGCTCTGTCGCGCTGGCCGCTGGCCGGGTTGACCATTATCCATCGTTACGGCGTCATCCGCCCGGGCGAGCGCATCGTGCTCGTCATGGCCGCAGCGCGCCATCGCGGCGACGCCTTTGCGGCCGCCGAATTCTTGATGGACTATCTCAAGACCCGCGCGCCATTCTGGAAAAAAGAGCGCCGCATCGACGGCTCCGATGGCGGTTGGGTCGCGGCCAAAAGCGAAGACGACGCGGCCGCATCGCGTTGGGAGCATTAGTTAAGATAGCATGCTGCTCAGCTTGCTTGCGCAGCCGGGCCGTATCAAGTTTTTCCCCATGAGCAGAGTCGTCGATGACGCCGCCGCCCGCGGTTGCCAGGACGCCGCCGCCGCTCTGGAAGAGAGCTGGAGGCAGTGGGAAAATTTCGCTCGCGCTCAACATCTGGGCCAGATCGGCTGGTGGCGGCAAGACACGAGAAAGAACATTCTTGCGTGGTCGCCTGAGACTTACCGCATCTTTGGCGCGCCCCTTGGCGCGCCGCAGACATATGAAACCTTCCTCGAAAAGGTTCACCCCGACGACCGCGCCTATGTCCATGAGAAATGGTCGGCGGCGCTTAAAGGCGAGCCTTATGACATCGAGCATCGGATCGTCGTCGACGGCCAAGAGAAATGGGTGCGCGAAAAGGCCTGCCTCGAATTCGACGAGAAAGGCGCGCTGCTCGGTGGTTTCGGCGTCACGCAGGACATTACCGGCCGCAAGCAAGCAGAAATCGCGTTGCAATGGGGCGTGCGCCGCAATGAGCTGCTGACGCGGATCGCAGCGCGCCTTTTGCAGACAAGCGACGTTCAAGGCGTCGTGGAGGAGCTCTGCGCAGAAGTCATGAGCTTTCTCGATTGCCAGGCATTCTTCAACTATGTCGTCGATGAGGAGACAGGTTGCCTGCGTTTGAACGCCTGCGCGGGGATTCCGCAGGAGCAAGCCGGCGAGATGGAGTGGCTCGACTTCTGCCATTGCGGCGCCGTTGCGCATGACGGCGAAAGAGGAATCTTCCGCGAGATCTCGTGCGGCGGCGACAAGCGAGCGGCGCTCGTTCGCTCTTATGGGATACAGGCTTATTGCTGCCACCCGCTAGTGGCGCAAGGAAAGCTGATGGGCACTTTGTCATTCGGCGCGAGGACGCGCCCGGCTTTCAGCGGCGCCGACATAGAGGTCATGCAGGCGGTAAGCCAGCTCATGTCGATGGCGATGGCGCGCCTGAAGATGGAGCAGGCTCTGCTGGAGGCGGACAGGCGGAAGGATGAGTTCCTGGCGACACTCGCGCATGAATTGCGCAATCCTCTGGCGCCGGTGCGGACAGGCCTTTTTGTTTTGAAGCGGCGAGGCATCGAGGGTCCGGAAGCGCGCCGGGTGCAGGGGATGATGGAGCGGCAGGTCGATCACATCGTTCGGCTCGTGGACGATTTGCTGGAGGTGTCGCGCGTCCGCAGCGGCAAGATCGAGCTCAAGACCGAGCCCGTCGATCTTCGCGACCTCATCGATCAAGCGGTCGAGGCCAGCCAGGAATTGCTCGAGGCGAGCGGCGTGGCGCTTAATGTCATCCGCTCGGAGGAGCCTCTCATCGTCGACGGCGATCCGGTGCGGCTCGTGCAGGTCTTCGCCAATCTTCTAAGCAACGCCGCGAAATATACGCCATCGGGCGGAAGCGCCGCAATCACGGCCGTCCAAGCCGGAGATGAAGCTGAAGTGACCGTCAGCGACAATGGGGTTGGCATACCCGCGGACATGCTGGCCCATGTCTTCGATCTCTTTGCGCAGGTCGACCGGACTCTGGGTCGCGCCAGGGGCGGTCTAGGCATTGGCCTCGCTCTTGTGCGCAAGCTGATGCGCCTACACGGCGGCACGGTCGAGGCGAGAAGCGAAGGGCCAGGCAAGGGCAGTTCCTTCACCGTGCGACTGCCGCTTTCGCCGTCCGGGCGGCCGGATGGGATTGTCCGGGGCGCACCGGCGGCCCGGCGCGTGCTGATCGTCGAGGATGACGACGACGCCGTGCATGCTTTATTAATGCTCTTGCGCGCCCAGGGGGCGGCCGTGCAGGTGGCCTTCGACGGGAAGAGGGGCCTCGAGGCGCTCTCTTCCTTCAAGCCCGACGTTGTTTTCATCGATCTCGGCCTGGCGGGGTTGGACGGCTACGAGACCGTGCGCCGAATTCGCGCCATGCCCGAGGGCAAGGACGCCACCATCGTCGCGCTCACGCGCTGGGGCGGCGACACTGCGCGCGACCATGTCAAGAAAGCGGGCTTCGACCTGCATGTCACGAAGCCGGCCTCCATGTGCGATATCGAGAGAGTTCTGGATTTTCGCCGCTAGCGCGCTTTCCGCTCGCATGAGCAATAAGAAATCGCGCCAAATCACGTATCTGGGGCGAATTCTTATCGCAAAAGTCGGCCAACTTTTGCGGAATGCTCTCTAATGGACGATCAAAGCAGTTGCGCCGGCGCAATCATCGAGACGATCCAGGCGTGAAGGGCGCCCATCGCGACCGTCAGGAAAAGCGCGACCAGGGTGAAGATGTCGAGGTTATCCTTGGGAACCCGCAACATTCGAGTCAGGCCCAACGAAAAGACGTAGACGCCGTAAAAGCCCAGCACATCCAGAAACCGCAATCCGGGCACGAGGCCGAAGGCCGCGGCGAGCCAGGCGGGCGTGTAGGAATAGGCGGCGAGCGCCAGGGCCCGCCGGTCGTCGCTGCGGCCGTCGAAATAGGGAGCGGCCATCGAAATCACGAAGGCGGTCATGAACAGCGCAGGCAGGCTCAAGGCATATTGCAGCACGGCTCGCGTGAGGCCCCCCGAGAAGGTCGGGTGCAAACCGCCGTGGGCTCCAAAGAGCCATGACCCCAAAAAGCTGGCGAATGGCGGAATGGCTGCGAGGAAGACGATATAACGCCGATAGAGATCGAGGATGGTCGTATCCTCGGTTTCGATCCGCTCCCACTCTTGTCGGGGCGTCAGGATAAGGCCTCTGATCCTTGAGATCATATTCTTCATAACGTCGTCCTCCGACAACTTCTCGTCGCTCCGGCCTGCGCTTGCGGCTTGCTCGGGGCCTGCTTACATGCGAGGGAGTGTGCAGGCCAGTAGCGGCCCCCGCTGAGAAAGCTCGAAGATAACGTCTACTGCGACAGGCTGCATGAAGAAACTGGCAGAGCACTTTTGGCCCCTCGTGGGGCTCGCCGCCGTCCTCGGCTCGTTTTACCTCCTCTATCACGAGTTCCGGGGAGAATCCGTCGGAACGGAGGTGTGGGCCAACCTCCAGGCCATTCCGGCGTCGGATTATTTCCTGGCGGCGCTTTCGACCTTGCTCGCTTATGCGGCGCTTGCCTGGTACGACCGGATCGCGCTCCTCCACCTGGGGGTGAGGCACATTTCCTGGATATTTATATCCATCTGCTCCTTCACGACTTATGCTCTTTCCCACAACATCGGCGCCAGCGTGTTTTCTGGCGCCATGGTGCGTTACCGCGCCTATTCGTCAAAAGGGCTGACAGCGACGCAGGTGGCGGCGCTGGTGGTGCTGTGCTCCTACACCTTCGCTTTCGGCAATATCCTGCTCGGCGGGCTGCTTCTGACCTATGATCCGGGGATGATGCAGCGCCTCGCCGGCTTCCTGCCCGACATCTTCACCAATCCGCATGCGGCGAGCACCGTCGGGCTTCTGTGCCTGGCGTTCGTCGCGGTTTACATCGTTGGATCGCTGATGCATTTCAAACCGTTCCGTCTCGGCCGGTTCGAAATCACATATCCGCGCCCGGAAATCATGCTCCGGCAGCTTTTCGCGGCGCCGGCGGAGCTCATCGGCGCGGCGGGCATTATTTATTTCGCGCTGCCAGAGCAGGGGAACCCCGGTTTTATCGTGGTGCTCGGGACTTTCCTCTTGTCTTTCTCCGCGGCGCTCGTCTCACATGCGCCGGGTGGGCTCGGCATTTTCGAGCTGCTTTTCATCAATCTGATGCCGGACGTTCCGCGCCTGCAGGTGCTCGCGGCGCTGCTGGTGTGGCGTTTGTTCTATCTCATCATCCCGCTGCTCGCGGCGTTGGTGGTCGTGGGGCTGTTCGAGCGCAGGAAGTTCGTGGACAAATTTCGCGGCCAGAGCGGCGAGCTGGAAGGCCCGCCTTCGGGATAGGCGCACGCAGAAAAGCCGGCCCGAAGCGGACCGGCTTTTTTTGGCTGGCCGTAGATGCGCGGGCCCTACATCCGATATTGTTGCAGGCGCGTGGTGCGCAATCCGGCGAGGCCGTGCTGGTCGATGGACATCTGCCAGCTGAGGAACTCGTCGACCGTCAGCGTATAACGGCTGCAGGCTTCATCGAGGGAAAGAAGGCCGCCCCGGACCGCGGCGACGACCTCCGCCTTGCGGCGGATGACCCAGCGCTTCGTCGACGGCGGCGGCAAATCGGCAATGGTCAACGGGCTGCCATCGGGGCCGATGACATATTTGACACGCGGACGGTGAGTCTCGGTCATATCATTACTCACATACTCTACGACCACACAGTAACGACCTTATAGCCGGCCCCGTTTTAAGATTTGCCTAAATGCGCAGGGCCAATGGGAAATCTAAATTAAACCAAATTTTAGTATGTGGAGACGCGGCCCCGTGCCGAGGCTGTCTTTTTGCTTGTTTCGTCGAATTACGAAGGCTGTTTGGCTCATCGCGCCTCTCGCTGCGTGGAAGCGTCGTTAATGGCGGTTAAAGTTTTTGTCTCAGATTTACTTGAACGGCTCAGAATTGGGTTGTCAGTCTCGTCAGCCATTCCGGGGACGCCGAGACAAGAGCGGCTTCAAGGGCTTTGTCGGCGCCGCTGAGGATCAGCAGGCCCAGGGCGAGGAAGAGCAGGCCGAGCGATTGCTTTAGCCGCTTGCCGGCGGCGAGGAGAGGATCTCGCCAGCGCATGAAGACCTTTCGCGAAACAAGGCCAAGGGCGAGAAGCGGCGCTGCGGCGCCCAGGCCAAAGACGCCCATCGTCGCCGCGACCGACCAGAGGTCTTCGCCCCGGGCGGCGAGCACGGAGGCGGCGCCGAGCGTGGGCCCGACGCAAGGGCTCCAGACCGCGCCGAGCAAAAGCCCGACTCCGAATTGGCCGAAGCGCCCGCCCGAAGCCGCGGTTCCGCCAAAGGCGGCGGCGATCCGGTCGCTGAGAGGCCCGCCCGCCGCGGCGATCCGCGCCTGTAGCGTGGGAACCAGCAGCACGACGCCGAGCGCCGCCATCAGGGCGGCCGCCCCGGCGCGGAAGGCGTCTCCATCGAGTCCGATGGAGAAGCCGATGGTCGCGACGAAGAGGCCGATCGTCACGAAAGAGAGCGCGACGCCGAAGGCGAGCAGCGCCGGCGCCCATTTGTGCTCGGCCGCCGCCGCACCGAGCACCAGCGGCAGAAGCGGCAGCACGCAGGGCGACAGCGTCGAAAGCAATCCGGCGAGGAAGGCGATGCCGAGGGCGCCGGCGGTCATGTCAAAGCGCCTTGTCGAGGAGATCGGAGATCGCTCTCTCGCGCGTCTCGCCGATTGAGCGGCCGACCTCCTTGCCGCCTTTGAAAACGATAATGGTGCTCTGGCTGGTCGCCTTGAAGGCGCGGACCGCGTCCTTCTGGCTGTCAAAGTCGACGCGGAAGGCCTCGACGCCCGAGAATTTCGGGTCGGCTTCGAGCTTGTGGAGGATGGGCTCCTGGGCGCGGCAGGTTGGGCACCAGGGCGCGTAAATATGGACGACGACTCCCTTGCCCGCCTTCTGAGCGGCTGAAAACGCCTCTGCGGTATAGGCTTGTTCCGCTCTTGCGACACCGGCAAGAGCGGCGAGCGCCACGAAGGCAAACATCAGATTACGGAACATGATCACCCCTTATTTGTCAGTGGTCAGGCAAAATTCTTCTCTTCGGCGCGCCGAGGAGATAATCTCGGACGAGGGCGCGCGCGCGGCGCAGCCTGCTCTTGGCGGTCGCCAGAGGAATATTTAGGCGTTCGACGATCTCCGACATAGTCAGCTCCTCGAAATCACGCAGGAGGACGATCTCGAGATAATGCGCCGGCAGGGACTCCAATGCGCAAGCGAGCTCCGCCCGAAGCTCGGCGGTCGGATTGCTGGCGAGCCAGGCCTCCAGCCTTTCGTCCCCTATGTCCTCATGGGCGAATATCTTGCGCGAGAGGCGCTGGCACTCGCGCCGCACCACGGTGAACAGCCAGCCGGCGAAAGACGCCGCGGCTTTCAACGACGTCACATGGCGGGCGACGATCAGCAGGGTTTCCTGCACGGCGTCGTCGACCTCGCTGGTCGCGCAATGGCGAAGCGCATAGCGGCGGGCGTCGCCGCGGCATTCGACCAAGAGCTGGTCGAGCGCGAGCGCGTCGCCGCCCTTCACGCCCAGGATTAATTGGCTGCGGTCTACGGCCATTCGCTCACTGCTTCAGTCGGCAGCCGGCGAGCGCGCAGGCCGGACAAAAGCCCATCATCCCGCTCATCGCCGCCATGACGCCCATCGCCCCGGCGCCATAGCCCATTGCTGTCTTTCCGAGGTAGACGATGGCGATGGCGATAAGGACGAGGCCCATGACGAGGCGCATTGCGCGCTCCCAATTCGGCAGGTTTTTGACATAAAACATCCTCGATCTCCCTTTCTTGCGAGGAAAGCCCTCGCTGACGAAGAGGGAGGAGAAGCGCCGAAAGGATGCGCATGAAGGAAAAAATTTTCGGCGTTTTGCTTGCCGGCGGCCTTTCGCGGCGGATGGGCGGGGGCGACAAGCCCTTGTTGGAGCTCGGCGGGCGGCCGATCATCGCCCACGCGATCGAGCGGCTGGGCCCGCAATGCGCCGGGCTTGTCGTCAACGCCAACGGCGATCCGGCGCGTTTTGGCGCTTTTGGGCTGCCGGTCGTCGCCGACACTGTCGAGGGGTTCGCCGGGCCGTTGGCGGGCGTGCTGGCGGGGATGGACTTTGTCGCCGCGCATCACCCCGAGGCGACGGACATCATCAGCGCCCCGGCGGATACGCCTTTCCTGCCTGCCGATCTCGTCGCGCGGCTCTACGAGGCGCGCGAGAGCGCGGGCGCGCGGATCGCCGTGGCGGAGTCGGGCGAGCGTGTCCATCACGCCGTGGCGCTATGGCCGGTGGTCTTGCGCGAGGAGTTGCGGCGGGCGCTGGCGGCGGAGGAGGTGCGGAAGGTTTCCGCCTTTATCGCGCGTTATCCCAATGTGAACGTGACGTGGCCGGTCGAGCCTTATGATCCGTTTTTCAACGTGAATCGACCGGAGGATTTGCAACTTGCAAGTTCGATCGCAAACGGCTGCTGATCACAGGAAACCCGGATCGATCGCCACCTGCTTCTCCAGCCATTTCGGCGTCGGCAGATTGAGCCCGCGCAAGAACGCCACATTGAACAGCTTTGACGCATAGCGCGCGCCGCCGTCGGCGAGGATCGTCACAATGGTGTGGCCCGGCCCAAGGTCGCGCGCCAGGCGGATGGCGCCCGCCACATTGATTCCCGACGAGCCGCCGAGCAGCAGCCCTTCCTCTTCCGCCAGGGCGAAAACAATATCGAGGGCCTCGCTGTCAGGAATCCGATAGGCGACGTCGACCGGCGCGCCTTCGAGATTGGCGGTGATGCGGCCCTGGCCGATGCCCTCCGTGATGGAGGAGCCCTCGGCCTTCAGCTCGCCGGTCGTATAATAGGAATAGAGCGCCGCGCCGAAGGGGTCGGCGAGGCCGATCCTGATCTTGGGGTCGCGGGCTTTCAAAGCCAGGCCGACGCCCGCAAGCGTGCCGCCCGTGCCGCAGGCGCAGATGAAGCCGTCGACCTTGCCGCCGAGCTCTTCGTAAATTTCCGGCCCGGTTGTCGCGATATGGGCCTCGCGGTTGGCGATATTGTCGAATTGATTGGCCCAGACGGCGCCGGCGGGGTCTTCCCTCGCAAGCCGCTCGGCGAGGCGCCCGGAGAGCTTCACGTAATTGTTGGGGTTGGCGTAGGGGACGGCCGGCACCTCGACGAGCTGCGCGCCTTGCAGGCGCAGCATGTCCTTCTTCTCCTGGCTCTGGGTCTCGGGGATCACGATCACCGTGCGAAACCCCAGCGCGTCGGCCACCAAAGCGAGGCCAATGCCCGTATTGCCCGCCGTGCCTTCGACGATGACGCCGCCGGGCTTCAGCGCGCCTTTCGCTACGGCGTCCTCCACGATGGAGAGGGCGGCGCGGTCCTTCACCGAGCCGCCGGGATTCATGAACTCCGCCTTGCCGAGAATGCGGCAACCCGTGGCTTTCGAGGCGGCGCGCAGCTCGATGAGCGGCGTGCGGCCGATGGCCTCGATGACGCTGGGGGCGATAGTCATGAAATCCGATTCCTTTGGCAAAGTGGATTTCGCTTCCTAACCGGAAGCGGCGCTCCGCTCAAAGGCAAAACTGGCGCCGTGGCGGGCGGTCTCTCCCGGCTGGAGGATGCGCATCGAGGGCTTCTCGTAGAGATCGCCGCGGAAATCCTCCGGGTCGCCGTGCCCGGTCCAAGGCTCGATGCAGAGATAAGGGGCCGGCGGCAGCGTCCAGAAGCCGACATGGGGGAAGTCGTCGAGAGTCACTTTCAGCCGCGCGCCGGCGCCATTGTCGAAGGCGAGGCCGCGGCTCTTTATGTTCAGAAAACAGAGGGCGTCGCGGGCGAACATCTGCGGCTCGAGCGGCAGCCGATCGCCTTCGAGCGGCGTGCGGCGAATCGGCTTCGAGAAAAGCCCGCCCGGGCCGATGATCGGCACATTCGGGTCTTCGTCCGTCTCGAAGATAATGGCGTGCTCCGCCGTCGAGCCTGCGAGCGGCCAGCGGAAGGCCGGATGGAGGCCGCAGGCATAGGGCAGGGGCCTGGCGTCCCTGTTCGTGACGATCAGATTATTGTCGAGCGCGCCCTTGCGCAGGCGGAACTCCACCTCGAAGCGGAAGGCGAAGGGATAGAGCGCATGGGTCTCGGCGTCGTCGAGCAAGACAAGGCGCAGATAATCCGCGCGCCGCTCGGCGATCTCGAAGCGTTTCTTCCAGGCGAAGCCGTGCAGCGCCAATGGATAGGTCTTGCCTTCGACGGTCACCTTGCCATCGCGCGTCCAGCCGACGACAGGAAAGAGGATCGGCGCCGTCTGGTCCCAGATGTTGGGGTTTTTGGCCCAGATCATATCGACTCCCTCCGTCCGCCAGGCCGAGAGCTCGGCGCCGAAGGGGAGGATCTCCGCCGTATCGCCTTCGGCCTCGAGAATGATTGCGTCGCGCACGATCTCGCCCTCTCAATGGTTTCGCGCCGCCACGGCGAGGCCGGGCGGCGCGTGCTTTCTTGAACAGAACGCTCGTAGCCTGCGACGGTTTCGCAAGCGGTCGAGGGATTAGAATTCCTCCCATTCCTCGACGGCCGACGCTTTCAGCGCCGTATTGCCGCTGGTTGCGAGCTTGCGACTCGGTTGCGGCTTGGCCGCCGGCCTGGCGACCGGCTTGGCGCGCGCGCCTCCAATATGGAATTGAGTCGTGAGCGTCTTGAGATTCTCGCTGTATCCGGCGAGGTTCTGGCTCGTCGCATTGACCTCCTCGGCCATGGCCGCGTTTTGCTGGGTCACACGGTCGATTTCCTGCATGGCCGTGTTGATTTCGCGCAGAACGTTGGATTGCGACGATGCGCCCTTCGCGATCTCGTCGACGATCATGAGAATCTTTTTGATCTGATCGACGATCTGACGCAAGGATTCGCCGGAGCTGTTCGCCAACGTATTGCCGGCGGAGACCCGTGCGTTGGACTCCAGGATGAGATCCTTGATCTCCTTGGCGGCCTGGGCGGCGCGCTGCGCGAGGCTGCGCACTTCCGTCGCGACGACCGCGAAACCGCGTCCCGCTTCGCCGGCGCGGGCGGCTTCGACGCCTGCGTTCAAGGCCAGCAGATTGGTCTGGAAGGCGATTTCGTCGATGATTCCGATGATCTGGCCGATCTTCTCGGAGGATTCGTTGATGTCGTCCATCGCCGTGATGACTTCGCGGACGATCTTTTCGCCGCTTTCGGCGACCGAGCGGGCGCTCTGGACCACTTCGCGCGCGTTGCCCGCGCCATCGGCCGTTTCCTTGACCGATTGCGTGAACTGGTCGACGCTGGCGGCCGTTTCTGCGAGCGTCGCGGCCTGCGTCTCGTTGCGACGCGACAATTCATTGATCGCGCCGAGGATTTCCTGGGCGCTGGCGTGCATCGTATCGGCGGTTTCCACCACGCCAACCATCGTGGAGTTCAGACGCTCGACCGCCACATTGAATGTGCGCCGAAGCTCCTCATAGTCCTTTATGAAGGGCTTCTCCAGCCTGACGACAAGGTTTCCTTCGGAAAGCTTCGTCATTCCCGCCGCGTATTCTTTGAAAAAGAAATCGCGGTTTTCGATATACCACTTTGCGCCGTTCTCGCGGTCCTTGAGCTGCTCGGCGGCTTTCGTCTTTTGCGCCGCCGCCTCGGCTTCGGCGGCGCGCGTCGCGTCGCACATAGATTTGAAGTGCGCGAGCGAGGCGCTCATCTGGCCGATCTCGTCTTCGCGATCTCGATAAGGCGGCTCTTCGATCGCCCCACCGCTTTCCAGGGCCGACATATAGGCGTTCAGGCGGGCGAAGGGCTCTACAAATCGTTTTCCAACATAGAAAACCAGTCCCACCACGGCGCCGATCGCGAGAGCCGCCAGGGCCAGCGCGGCGCCCATCATCCAACGGCTGTCGCCCGCGCCGAGCCTCTGGAGGACGAAGAGACTGTAGCCGGTCGTCGCCAAGATCGTAAGGGCGACGATCGATCCGGCCCACATCATCGTACGAGTGATCGACGATTTCATTTTTGGCTCGCAATTTGGCGCTCGCCGCGGCGGGCGCGAACAACTCGGAAGATGCGCGAGACTCGTCGTCGACGGCGACGAAAGGGCGCGCGGGCTGATGCGCCCAGGATTCATTCAGGGGCTAAATGCGAAACGGCGTCATGCCCTCGGAAACCGGCGCTCGGCGGCGACGGAGCTCCAAATCGCAGTTTGCTACAATTTGACGCATGAAGGTTTAAAGAAATCCTAAGAGCTGGGGCTTTAAGTTGGCCTTTCCGCTGCAGCACAATTCCGACGCATTCGTCGCGCTGAAAAAGCGCCAAGGCTTCTTGCGATCAGTGTTCGACGATCCAGACAACAGCATGCCCGAATCGACGACGTCCGCCTTTTTAGGCGTCGAGCGCTCTATTCTCGGCCGCCCCTGGCGGGCCCGGCTCGACGCCGCCGGAGAGGCGGCTGCGCTCGCGCTCTCCCAGGCGCATGGACTCGACGATCTTCTCTCCCGCATTCTCGCCGGACGTGGCGTCGGGGTCGCGGAGGCTGCGCGTTATCTCGATCCCACGATTCGCGATCTGATGCCCGACCCCTCGACGCTGACCGAGATGGATGCGGCGGTCGAGCGACTTGCGCGCGCTGTGGAGAACGCGGAGCAGATCGCGATTTTCGGCGATTACGACGTCGATGGCGCCTGTTCCTCGGCCTTGCTCATCGACTATTGGCGGGCCGCGGGCGCGCCCGAGCCCTTCCTTCATATCCCCGACCGCATCTTCGAAGGCTACGGTCCGAACGCCGGCGCCATCCGCGCGCTTGCCTCGCGGGGCGCGACGCTGCTTGTGACGGTCGATTGCGGGACCGTCTCGCATGAGCCCTTCAGGGTCGCCCGGGAGCTTGGCGTCGATGTCATCGTGCTCGACCATCATCAGGCGCCGGAAGAATTGCCTCAGGCCGTCATCGTGAACCCGAACCGCCAGGACGACCTCTCGGGACAGGGGGCGCTCTGCGCGGCCGGGGTGGTCTTTCTGGCTTTGGCGGGCCTCACCCGACTCTTGCGAAAGCGCGGCTGGTGGGGCGAGGCGCGCCCCGCGCCCGACCTGCTCGGCGCCCTCGACCTGGTGGCGTTGGCGACTGTGGCGGACGTTGCGCCGCTCACCGGCCTCAATCGGGCTTTCGTCGCCAAGGGCCTTCAGGTCATGCGCAACCGCGCGCGGCCGGGTCTTGCCGCTCTAATGGACGCCGCCCGAATGGATGGGCCGCCACGTGTCTACCACCTCGGTTTCGCCCTGGGGCCGCGGATCAACGCCGGCGGCCGCATCGGCGACGCCGGCCTCGGGGCAAGGCTCCTGACCCTTTCCGATACGATCGAGGCGGCGCGCATCGCGCGCGAGCTCGACCGGCTGAACGCCGAGCGGCAGGCAATAGAGAAGCAGGCGCTCGAGGAGGCGATTGCCCAGGCCGAGGCGCAATTTCTAATGTCGAACCGGCTCAGCTGTTTGGTCGTCGAAGGGGCGGAATGGCATCCGGGCGTGGTCGGGCTGATCGCGGCAAGATTGAAGGAGCGCTTCAATCTTCCTTCCTTCGCTTTTGCTTTTTCGAGTGAAACAGGCTCTGGTTCAGGTAGAAGTTTAACAGGCGTCGACATCGGCAAGGTCGTGCGGCACAGTGTTGAGCTGGGCCTCGCCATCAAGGGCGGCGGTCACGCCATGGCTGCAGGCGTCACGCTCCAGAGAGACAAGTTGGATGATTTTCGCGCCTTCCTGGACGACGCGCTGGCCGCGGCCGTCGAAGCTGCCCATGGCGGGGATGCGCTTGTCATCGACGCCGCCGTCGCGGGGCGGGGCGTGTCGCTCGACCTTCTGAGACGGGTGGAGAAGGCCGGACCATTCGGGCAGGGCAACCCGGAGCCGCTTTTCGCTCTTCCCGAGCAGCGGCTGGCCGACGCCGCGATCGTGGGCGATAGCCATGTCCGCGCGAGGCTTCGTTCGGGCGACGGCGCCTCTGTCGACGCTATCGCCTTCCGGGTCGTCGGCTCGCCTTTGGGCGACGCGCTGCTGCGGGGGCGCGGCGAGATCTTTCATGCCGCAGCCCGCTTCTCCGCCAATCGCTTCCGGGGTGTGGAGCGCGTCGAGACGAGGATCGTGGACCTTGCCCGGGCGCATGGGCGCTAGGTCTGTGGCCTTTGCGCCACAGACGATCGAAAATCGGATGTAAACCAACTCGAGCGTATGTGTGGCCATAGTTCGGCCGCGATCTCGCCTCCAACTCGCCCCAGCTGAGCTATGTCGTTAACGGCAAGTTCAAACCTCGAGGGGAAACTCTCGCAAATCGCAGTGGCGATTCGAAGCCATGCGTCGGTCGTCCACTGTAAGTCTTCGCGAGAGCGAAGCGGTTCGGGAGCCGACGAGCGCCCCTCTCGAGAGGGGCGCGCCAATACGATTTGCCGGGTTTCGGGAGCATGAGCGTTTGTTGATGAAGTTCCAGCCGACACCCGTCTCCTTGCGCCGATCCGTTGTTCTTCTTTCTCTGGCCTCTCTGGCCGGATGCGCCTCCACCAGCCCCCCGCGCTATGCAAGTCCCGGCTCCAATGGCGTCGATCCGCGCTATGGCGTGCGCGCGAGCCCGCGGGTGATCGCCGACGGCGAGGACGTGCCGAAAGGCGGCGGCAACTACATGGTCGGCAAGCCGTACACCATCGCCGGTCAAACCTATTATCCGAACGAAAGGCCCTTCTCCGCGACCGGCACGGCTTCCTGGTATGGGTCCGACTTTCACGGGCGCCGCACGGCCAATGGCGAAATTTTCGACCGCGAGTCGATTTCCGCCGCCCATCCGACCATGCCGCTGCCGAGCTACGCTCGCGTCACCAATCTCAAGAACCTGCGCTCCATCGTGGTGCGCGTGAACGATCGCGGTCCCTATCACGGGCGCCGTGTCATGGATGTTTCACAGCGCGTCGCCGAGGCCCTCGATTTCCGCTCATCCGGAACCGCGCGCGTCAAGGTGGAATGGGTCGGCAAAGCCGATCTTGCGGGCGACGACGACGCCAGGCTGCTTGCGACCCTTCGCGACGACGGCCAGCCCGCGACGCTCGAAGGGGCCGCCCCGGTCATGGTCGCATCGAAACAGGAGCCTGTCCGTACGGTGGCGCTCGCCAACCGCGACTCGGAAGCGGCGGCCGCCGCCCCGGTTGCGAGCGATGCGCCCGCGCAGCGCCCGGTTACAGGCGAGCCAACGGAGATGATGGCTTACGCGCCTGACGTCCGTCCTGAGCCATTGGCCGAGACGACCGTCGCTCCTCGCGAGAATGGCGGCGTCGAGGAGGCTGTGGCCGGGAAGAACGTGGGCGCCGAGAAGAATGTGGACGCCGAGCCGGTGTCCCCGACACATACGAAGGGGCTCCAGGCTGCCCCGATCCCGCCTGTGCGGCCGGCCTCTTTCGGCCATGGCTGAATTTCTTCTGCCCCGCCGATGCGTCGCGCCTCGGACTGAACAATCCCAAGAGTAGCCCGCACGCATTGCATTTTAGGCGTCGAGGCATCATTCTCCGCATGTGTCGGGCGCCCGCCACCGCGGCGGTTTCCAAGCGGAGGAAGCGTTGTTCACTCATTTTTTCCGACCGGCCCTTTCGATCTTTCTTCTCTTTTTCTCCGCCGTTTCGGCTGCATGGGGGCAGCCGTTTCAAACGAGCCTGCCTCAGGCAATTCTCATCGACGCCGGTACGAACACTGTTCTCTTCGAAAAAGGCGCCGACGAGTTGGCCACGCCCGCGTCCACGGTAAAGATCCTTACGGCCGAGATGATCTTCCGGGAGTTGACCGAGGGACGGCTCAGGCTCGAAGACGAAATGCAGGTTTCGGAATATGCATGGCGCAACGGCGGCGCGCCGGCCGGCGGCTCGACCATGTTTCTCAAGGTCAACAGCCGGGCCAGCGTCGATAACCTTTTGCGGGGGCTGATCGTCGACTCCGGCAATGACGCGGCGCTGGTGCTGGCGGAAGGGGTCGCGGGCAACGAGGAAGCCTTCGTCATCCGTATGAACAAGCGCGCGGGGGAGCTCGGCCTCGTGAAATCCCGCTTCGGCAATCCCTGGGGCAAACCCAGCGACGATCAAAAAGTGACCGCGCGCGAGATGGCGAAGCTCGCTCTTCATGTCATCAGGACCTACCCTGACTACTACAAATATTTCGGCGAGAAGGAGTTCACCTGGAACAATATCCGCCAGCAGAATCGCAATCCGCTGCTGACGATGAGCATCGGAGCCGACGGGCTGAAGACCGGCAACATAGAAAAAGGCGAGTTCGGCCTTGTCGGCTCGGCCGTAGAGGAGGGCCGGCGCCTCGTCGTCGCCGTCTACGGCGCCAAGACGGCCAAGGAGCGCGCCGAGGAAGCGCGCAAGCTCCTGCAATGGGGCTTCCGCAATTTCGAAGAAAAGGATCTGTTCGAGGCCGGCGAGGCGATCGGCCCGGCGCAGGTCTATGGCGGAACAAAGGGCTCCGTCGAGCTCGTGTCGAAAACGGACGTCAAAGTGCTGTCGCCGCGTGGCGCCAGCGAAAAGCTCTCGGGCAAGATCGTTTACCGGGGCCCCGTTGTGGCGCCAGTCCAAGCGGGTCAAAAAATTGGCAAGCTCGAGATCCGTCGCGGCTCGGCCGTGGTTTTGGAGCAGGAGCTCGAAGCGGCTGAAGCGGTCGACCAAGGATCGCTTTCCGGCCGCGCGTTCGACGCGGTTTACGAGTATGCTGCGGCCAAGATCCACGAGAAGCTGTCGGCCAAGAAATGACAGGCGGAAAAGGCCGGTTCATTACTTTCGAGGGCGGGGAGGGCGTCGGCAAATCGACCCAGCTCGCACGCCTTGCCGCGCATTTGCGCGGCCTGGGCTTGGAGACCGTGACCACGCGTGAGCCCGGCGGCACGCCAAAGGCCGAAACCCTCCGCGGGATACTGCTCTCGGGCCGCGTCGCGCCGCTCGGCACGCTCGCCGAGGCGGCGCTTTTCGCCGCCGCCCGAATCGATCATATCGATAGGCTGATTGCGCCGGCGCTCGCGCGCGGCGCCTGGGTGCTCTGCGACCGCTTCGTCGACTCGACCCGCGCATACCAGGGCGCGCGCGGCGGCGTCGAGCCGGGCGCGCTTGCGCTTTTGGAAAAGGCGGCCGTGGGCGGCCTCAAGCCCGACCTGACGATCATCCTCGACGTGGCGCCGGAAGAAGGGCTTGCCCGCGCTGCGGTTCGTCGCGAGTCGGCCGGCGCGCGCGCGGATCGTTTCGAGGCGGAGGGCGCCGGCTTCCACGAGGGCCTGCGCCGGGCCTTCCTCGACATCGCCGCGCAGGAGCCCGAGCGCTGCTGCGTCGTGAATGGCGCGCTGCCGCCCGACGAGGTCGCGCGCGTTATCCGCCAGCTCGTCGACGCCCGCTTTCTGGACGCAGAGCCGGCGGCCGCCCAATGACCAAAGAGCCCGCGGGCCCGCCGGAGAGCGACCGTTTCGACCTCGCCCCTCACCCGCGCGAGACGACGGCGCTTTTTGGCCATGCCGCCGCTGAACGTGAGCTGCTCGACGCCTATCGGCGCAATCGGCTCGCCCAGGCCTGGATCATCGGCGGGCCGGAGGGGATCGGCAAGGCGACGCTCGCCTGGCGCTTCGCCCGCTATCTGCTCGCCCATCCCGACCCGGCCGCGCCAGATGTGCGCGCCGCCGAGACCCTCGCCGTGCCGGTCGGTCACCCTGCCGCCCGTCGCGTCGCGACCATGGCGCTCGCTGACATTTCTCTGCTTCGACGCGAGTGGAACGACAAGACCAAGAAGCACTTCACCGAAATTCGCGTCGACGACGTCCGCGAAATTACTCGATCGTTTCACCAGGGCTCGGGCACAGGCGGCTGGCGCATCGCAATCATCGACTGCGCGGACGACCTGAACCGCAGCGCCGCCAATGCGCTTTTGAAGCTGATCGAGGAGCCGCCGGAGCGCTCGCTCTTCCTCCTCGTCGCACATCAGCCCGGCCGCATCTTGCCGACAATCCGCTCCCGCTGCCGCAAGCTGATGCTTTCGGCGTTGACGCAGGAAGAAACCGTCGCAGCGGTCGAGGCGCTCGGCGCGCCCTGGAGCGACCGGCCTTCGGAAGAAATCGCGGCCGCCGCCACCCGTTCGGAAGGGTCGGTGCGCGAGGCGCTGCGGCTGCTCGGCGGCGACGCCATGGCTTTCGACGCGAGCATCGCGCGCCTGCTGCAGCGCCTGCCGCAGGTGGATTGGCTCGGCGTCCATTTGCTCGCCGACAAGCTCACGGGTCGTGACAATGAGCCCGCCTATGAGACCTTCATGCGCGCCCTGGAGCGCCACCTCGATAGCCGCGTGCGAACCCTTTCGCAGGGCGGCGCGCCGGCGGCGCGGCTCATCGGCTACGCCCGCGCCTGGGACGAGATCAGGGCGCTGGCGCGCGAGACCGAGGTTTTCAACTTCGACAAGCGGGCCATGGTGCTGGGGGTTTTCGAGAGGCTGGCGACGGCGGAGGGGGCGAGGTGACGACCAAGCCCGTTTTGCCTTCGACTGAGATCCACGACATCAGACGCCTCAAAGCGGCGGGCTGATCGGCGCAATCGCTGTATGGGGAGCCATCAGCCGAAGTTGGCCGCCTGCGCCTCGATGACTAACGCTCTCCGATCGCCTCCTCCACCAGCCGCCTTATGATCGCCGGATCGCGCGGAAAGCCGGCCCTGATCCATTTCGCCTGCAGAGACTTCAAGATGGCGCCGAGCTCGCGCCCCGGCG
>DATBRF010000089.1:0-34540 GCA_036560425.1 Methylocystis sp.
CCTTTCTTTATTTCCGTTGCGCCGGGAGGTATAGACGGGCTGGACGCGGTTAGAGCGAATTTCGAAAAAGTTGACGGGCTTTTCGATGAGAATGCGCTCTAGCGCATTGGTTTGGCGCGGCTCCTGTCGCTCGCATGATTCCATGCGAGAGAAGGCGCGCGAGAGGCGAAGCGAGAAGGACGCAGGGGCGAAGGACGATGGCCGGGCATAGTCAGTTCAAGAACATCATGCACAAGAAGGGCAAGCAGGACGCGATCCGCTCCAAGCTCTTCTCGAAGCTCGCCCGCGAAATCACCGTCGCCGCCAAGGCGGGCCTGCCCGACCCCAATATGAACGCCCGATTGCGGGCCGCCGTTCTCGCCGCCAAAGCCGAGAACATGCCCAAGGACAATATCGACCGCGCGATCAAGAAGGCGTCCGGCGCCGATTCGGAGAACTATGACGAGGTGCGCTACGAGGGTTACGCCCCCGGCGGCGTCGCCGTCATCATCGAGGCGCTGACCGACAACCGCAACCGCACGGCGGGCGAGGTGCGCTCCTATTTCACCAAGGCGGGCGGCGCGCTCGCCGAGACCGGCGCCGTCTCCTTCATGTTCGATCGCGTCGGCCTCATCGAATTCGGCAAGAAGGTCGCTTCCGAGGACGCGGTGATGGAGGCCGCGATCGAAGCGGGCGCCGACGACGTTTCCTCGACCGACGAAACGCATGAGATCGTGACCTCGGTCGAAAGCCTGCGTGACGTCGCCAAGGCGCTCGAAGACAAATTCGGCGAGCCGAAAAAAGCGGCGCTGGTCTGGCGACCCCAGAACACGATCAAGGTTGACGACGAGGCGGGCGAGAAGATTTTGAAGCTCGTCGGGACGCTCGAGGACAATGATGACGTCCAGAACGTCTACGCCAATTTCGAGATTTCCGACGCGCTGATGGCGAAGCTCGCGGGGTGAGCTTGTTGGGTGGATAGCTCTCTGGCGAGGTTCTTCCCATCCCTCCCCTTGACGGGGAGGGATGGGCTTACGCCCGGCGCCCCGGATGAGCGCAGCGCCCCGAGCGAAACCCGATGCATGTAAAACGCCGCTATCATCACGGTTCGCTCAAGCAGGCGCTGGTCGACGCGGCGATCGAGATATTGGCGGAAGGCGGTCCGTCCGCCCTCACCCTCACCGAAGCGGCCCGGCGCGCGGGCGTCACGCCCGCCGCGCCCTACCGCCATTTCAGCGGCCGCGACGCGCTGCTTGCCGAGCTCGCCCGGCAGGGCTTCGAGACCTTTGGCGCGCGCATCGAAGCGGCCTGGGACGAGGGGCGGCCGGACGCAAAGTCGGCGATGCGCGCCATGTGCGGGGCTTTCCTTAAGTTCGCCAGCGAGGAGCCGGGGCTTTACGCCGCCATGTTCGGCCAGGCGGCGACGCTCGCCGATCCGGGGGCGGGGGGCGCGGCCGATCATGCGCTGGAGATATTGTGGCGGGCCGCCGTGGCCTGGCTGCAGGCGGCCGGGGCGCCGGCGCAGGGCGCGCGCCATCTCGCGCTGCAGATCTGGGCCGTGGCGCATGGCGTCGCCATGCTGACCATCTCCGGCCATTTCGATCCCGCGAAAACGGCGGATCCAGCCGCTGTGCTCGAGGGCGCGATCGAGGGCATGATGGCGGCGGCGGCGAAGGCGGAGGGTTGAGACAGCCCTGCGGCGCCATGGATCCGCGCGGCTTCTCAACCCATCCGGCGCGGCCGCCTTCCTCTGAAAAACTAACGCTTTTCCGCCGCGTGCATTGCCGCACAGAGGCTTGAGCGTCGTTCCTCTTAATTTGGCGGCGTCGGTTCGAGGGGAGCCGCCGCCAATGGGGAACAGAACGATGAAAAAATTTCTGAACCGCGCGCTCGTCGCCGGCGCCCTTTCCGTTTTTGCTTTCGGCGCCGCGGCGAAAGCTGAAGTCGCCATCAACGTCGATCTGACGACCCAGACCATGCATGTCGAATCCGCCACGGGCTCTTATGACTGGCCGGTCTCAACGGCGCGCGCCGGCTTCACGACGCCTCGCGGTCATTTCGAACCGATCGGCATGGAGCGGATGCATTACTCGAAGAAGTATCACAACTCGCCGATGCCCTATTCGATCTTCTTTCATGGAGGCTATGCAATCCATGGCACTTACGCGCTTTCGGCGCTCGGCGCGCCTGCCTCTCATGGCTGCGTCCGTCTCTCGCCGGAACACGCCAGGATGCTTTATGAAATGGTTCAGAACGAAGGCGCGAGAATTTCAATCATCGCTTCTTCCGCCCGTTACGCCAGCCGTTGAAGAAATGGGCCTTGTCGTCGAAGATGCGCGCGCCGACATCGACGCCTATGCATTCCTTATGGCGACTTGCCGGGCCGGCTTGGCGGCGAACCTGGCGGCAAAGCGCGTCATGGCGGCGGAAGGAATCTGAGGGCCGCCCTATTTGAAATGGGCGTCCCCAGAGGAGCCCCGGCCATGTTCACGCTCTATTATCACCCCGGCGCCTGCTCGCTAGCCGCCCATATCGTCCTCGAATGGATCGGCGAGCCCTATGCGACAAAGGAAGTCGAGTTCGGCGATAAAGAGTATCTGAAGATCAACCCCGCCGGCGCCGTGCCGGCCCTCGACGACGGTGAGGGCTGGATTCTCACCCAGGACGCCGCCATCCTGCGCTATCTGGCGCTGCGCTACCCGCGGGCGGGCCTCGCCATCCATGGCTCCGCCCGCGAAGAGGCGGAGGCCGACCGCTGGAGCTTTTTTATCACCGGTGACCTGCACCCTGCCTTCTTCCCGCTCTTCGTGCCGGCGCGCTATACGCGGGCGCGGGAGAAGGAGGCCTTCGACGAAGTTCGGGCCGCGGCCAAGGCGTTGGCGCACAAAAAATTCGCCATCGTCGACGCCCATCTGGCCGGCCGGCGTTTTTTCCTGGCCGATCGGCGCAGCTATCTCGACGCCTATATCTTCCCCATGGAGCGCTGGGTGCAAAGCTTGCTGGACGATGGGCTTTCGGAGTTTCCGGCGGTGCGAGCCCACCATGACATGATGGCCGCGGACCCGGCGGTGCAGAACGTGCTTGCGGCGGAGGGGGCGTAATTCATGACCTCTTCGGACCCGCTCGCCACATCCCCGCTTGATTCTCTCCCTAGCCTCCCGTAACGTTCGTGCGCGGAACGAACAAGCGGGGCGCGATGCGCGGTCTTCTCCTAGTAGATGTGGCGCCGGAGACGGAGCGGGGGTAAGCCCGCCCTCCGCCGATGGCGCTTGACCCAAGGCCCCGAGAGGGCCTTTTTTATTGCCCGCCGCTGAGTTGAAACGGAAAAATGACCATGTCGAAGGAAATGACCGGCGCAGAAATGGTGGTCGAGGCCCTGAAGGATCAGGGCGTCGAGATTATTTTCGGCTACCCCGGCGGCGCGGTCCTTCCGATTTATGACGTGCTTTTCCATCAGGAGCAGGTGAAGCACATTCTCGTGCGCCATGAGCAAGGCGCGGCCCATGCCGCCGAGGGCTATGCGCGGTCCTCCGGCAAGGTCGGCGTGCTGCTCGTCACCTCGGGCCCCGGCGCCACCAACACCATCACCGGCCTCACCGACGCGCTGATGGACTCGATCCCGCTGGTTTGCATCACCGGCCAGGTGCCGACGCATCTGATCGGCTCCGACGCCTTTCAGGAATGCGACACGGTCGGGATCACCCGGCACTGCACCAAGCATAATTACCTCGTGAAGAATATCGCGGACCTGCCGCGCATCCTGCACGAGGCTTTCTATGTGGCGACCTCCGGCCGCCCCGGCCCGGTGGTGATCGACATTCCGAAAGACGTGCAATTCGCGCGTGGGGAATACTCCGCGCCCCGCGTCGCGCAGCACAAGACCTATCAGCCCAGGCTCGACGCGGATATGGACGCGATCCGCGAGGCGGTGAGGATGATGGCCGCCGCAAAACGGCCGATCTTCTATACCGGCGGCGGCGTCATCAATTCCGGCCCCTCGGCCTCGACCCTGCTGCGCGAGCTCGTGAGCCTCACCGGCTTTCCCATCACCTCGACGCTGATGGGGCTCGGCGCCTATCCGGGCTCGGGCCAAAGCTGGCTCGGCATGCTCGGCATGCATGGCACTTACGAAGCCAACAACGCCATGCATGACTGCGACCTGATGATCGCGGTGGGCGCGCGTTTCGACGATCGCATTACGGGCCGCCTCGACGCCTTCTCGCCCGGCTCGAAGAAAATCCATATCGACATCGACCGTTCGTCGATCAACAAGAACGTCAAGGTCGATCTCGCGATTGTGGGCGACTGCGCCCATGTGCTCGAAGCGCTGGTGCGCCTCTGGCGGGCCGAGGCGATGCACGCCGACAAGCAGCCGCTCGATCGATGGTGGGCCAGGATCGAGGAGTGGCGCGCCAAGAAGTCGCTGGCCTTCCGCAATTCCGATACGACCATCAAGCCGCAATACGCCGTGCAGCGTCTCTATGCGCTGACCAAGGATCGCGACGCTTACGTCACGACCGAAGTCGGCCAGCATCAGATGTGGGCCGCGCAGCATTATCATTTCGAGGAGCCCAACCGCTGGATGACCTCAGGGGGCCTCGGCACCATGGGCTACGGCCTGCCCGCGGCGATCGGCGCTCAGCTCGCCCATCCCAGCTCGCTCGTGATCGACATTGCGGGCGAGGCCTCGATCCTGATGAATATTCAGGAGCTTTCAACGGCGATTCAGTTCCGTCTGCCGGTGAAGGTCTTCATCCTCAACAACGAATATATGGGCATGGTGCGCCAGTGGCAGGAGCTGCTGCATGGCGGGCGCTATTCGCACAGCTACTCGGAGGCGCTGCCCGATTTCGTGAAGCTCGCCGAAGCCTTCGGCGCCAAGGGCATCCGCTGCTCAGACCCCAAGGAGCTCGACGCCGCCATTCAGGAGATGATCGACTACGACGGGCCGGTGCTCTTCGACTGCGTCGTCGACAAGGTCGAGAATTGCTTCCCCATGATCCCCTCGGGCAAGGCCCATAATGACATGCTGCTCGCCGACCTCTCGGACGACGCGGGCGTCGATATCGGCGCGATCATCGACGAAAAGGGGAAGATGCTCGTTTGAGCATGTCCAGAAAAAGTGCACAGCGGTTTTTCGAAAGGGACATGCGTGGAACATAAAGGCGGCCGGGCTTCGGCGGTCGGCAGCCGAAAAGGGCTGCTTTGATTGCCGATCCGCCGACCGCCGACTGCCGAAGGACAAAAATGAACGCTCCAGCCTCCCCGCCGTCTCCCTATTCCGCGGCGACGCCCAATTCGAAGATCGAGTCGCACACGCTCTCCGTGCTCGTCGACAACGAGCCCGGCGTGCTCGCCCGCGTCGTGGGGCTGTTTTCGGGACGCGGCTACAATATCGAGAGCCTCACCGTCGCCGAGGTGGCGCATGCGGAGCATCGCTCGCGAATCACGATCGTCACTTCGGGCGCGCCCGAGACGATCGAGCAGATTCATCATCAGCTCGAGCGAATTGTCCCCGTGCGCCAGGTGACCGACCTCACGCTGACCAGGCGTTCGCTCGAGCGCGAGCTCGCCATGGTCAAGGTTCGCGGTCGCGGGGAAAATCGCACCGACGCGCTGCAGCTGGCCGAAGCCTTCCGCGCGCGGGTCGTGGATGCGACCACGGAGAGCTTCATCTTCGAGCTGACGGGAAGGCCCGAAAAAATCGACGAATTCGTTGATCTGATGCGCCCGATCGGCCTCGTTGAGGTCTCGCGCACGGGCGTCGCCGCCATTTCACGCGGGCCAGATCCCATCTAGCGGCGTCGGCCGACGGAAGTCCGGCAGATTTTGACCTTGACGGCCGCCCCGCGTAGAAGGGGCGCGACATTCGTTGACGTTACGGGCGGTCCCGTCATCCGCCAAAGCAACAGACACCCAAGGGAACGACAGGAAATGCGCGTTTACTATGATCGGGACGCCGACATCAATCTGATCAAGGGCAAGAAGGTCGCCATCATCGGCTACGGCAGCCAGGGTTTCGCGCATGCGTTGAACCTGAAGGAAAGCGGCGTTCCGGACGTCGCGGTCGGCCTGCGTCCAGGCTCCGCCTCCGCCGCCAAGGCCGAGGGCGCCGGCCTGAAGGTCATGACCGTGCCGGAGGCCGCCAAATGGGCCGACGTCGTCATGATGCTGACGCCCGACGAGCTGCAGGGCGAAATCTACGCCAATGAGCTGGCCCCGAACCTCAAGCAGGGCGCCGCGCTCTTCTTCGCCCACGGCCTCAATATCCACTTCAATCTCATCGAGCCGCGCAAGGACCTCGACGTGATGATGGTCGCCCCCAAGGGCCCCGGCCATACAGTGCGCGGCGAATATCTCAAGGGCGGCGGCGTGCCCTGCCTCGTCGCCGTCCATCAGGACGCCTCGGGCAACGCCAAGGAGATCGCGCTCTCCTATGCCTCGGCGATCGGCGGCGGCAAGGCCGGCATCATCGAGACGACCTTCCGTGAAGAGTGCGAAACCGACCTTTTCGGTGAGCAGGTCGTGCTCTGCGGCGGTCTCGTGGAGCTGATTCGCAATGGCTTCGAGACGCTGGTCGAAGCGGGCTACGCCCCCGAGATGGCCTATTTCGAATGCCTCCACGAGGTAAAGCTCATCGTCGACCTCATTTACGAGGGCGGCATCGCCAACATGAACTATTCGGTCTCGAATACCGCCGAATATGGTGAATATGTCACCGGACCGCGCATCATCACCAGGGACACCAAGGCCGAGATGAAGCGCGTTCTCGAGGATATTCAGTCGGGTAAGTTCACGCGCGACTGGATGCTCGAAAACAAGGTCAACCAGACCTCCTTCAAGGCGACCCGCACCCGCAACGCCGCTCATCCGATCGAGGAGGTCGGCGCGCGCCTTCGCGCCATGATGCCCTGGATCGGCAAGAACAAGCTAGTCGACAAAGAGAGAAATTAAGGCAAAATTATGCCGGCGCGGGAGCGGTTCCCGCGTCGGCCGATTTTCGCGCCGGCCGATTTTCGTTAGGGAGGCGGGAGGCATGCACGGTGGGGGCAACCGCACGGCCCGGCTGACCGCTGCGGATATGCGTCGCCTCATTTCTGAAATGCTCGACATGCGCATGCGCCGCGATTACCAGCGGTTCGCGTCCTATGTCGACCCGCGCGTGGTCGTCTATTGCAACGCGTGGAGAGAGGGAATTGTCGGGCCCGAGGTTTGGAGCGGCGCCCCGGCTATGGGTCAGCTCTTCCGCCGCACGGACGAGAATTATTTTCCGCTCGGTCACGAGGTGCTTGACGTCATCGTCGACGGCGACCGCGCCGCTGTGCGCTGGCGGGGCGACTGGCGCCGGCACGCGACCAGCAAAATCTACACGATCGACGCCGCCCATTTCCTGCGCTGGGACGCAAACGGGCTCGTCGTGGAGATGCATGAATTCTTCGACTCCCACAGCCCGGTGTTATCGGCGGGAGCCAAGCTGTCTAGCCTCGAGAGCCTGTTGACGCCTTTGCCGCCGGGTTTGGCGCGGGAGGAGATGGAGCATCGGGCGCGCCGGCTCGCCTCTTTCGATGAGGGGGGGCCCGACCCGGACCTGTTGCGCGAATGGTGCTCTCCGGACATCGTATGTGAATTTTTAGGGGATCGTGCGCGCATCCCCTATGCGGGACGCCATAAGGGGCTCGATACAATGCTCGGGATCATCCACGCGATCCGGGTCGACTTCGAGCAACGCCCGATCGGCGTGCCTGAGATGCTGGTCGAGAACGCCAGGGTCGCGGGCCGCAGACAGGTGACGTGGCGTCATCGCGGGACGGGCCGCGTGGGCTGTTCTGAGCTTGCCGATTTTGTCAGGTTCGAAGGTGGGTTGGTTGTCGAGTTCATAGAATTCAGAGACACCGGCACGCTCGTGCGTATGCAAGATTGACGCCGCGCGAGCCCCATTATCCCCGGGTCGCGCGCAAACCTTGTCGACAACCGGCTCCAACGCGGATATTTGATCAGAAATAGGCCGCCGCGCCCGACGGGTCGGGTTGGGCGCGCGGCGCAAGCATTTAAACGCCGGGGGCGGAGGCGGGATGCATGGATTCGGTGGGGGTTCGGAGAGAGATTGCAACGAGATTCGTAGACGCGTTCACGACCTGTTGAGACTGCGCATGGCGGGCGACACGCCTGCCGTTCTCTCCTATTTCGTCGAGGACGTCGAGATCAGCTACAACGGCTCGGCGGTCGGCTATTTTCCGCAAGGCCATTGGCGCGGACGCGACGCCTTGCGCGAAAATTTGAGGCGGACGGACATAGAATATGAGCCGCTCGACGCCGAGGTGCGCGCGTTGCTCGTCGAGGCCGACCGCACGGTGGTGCATTTCATCGGCCGTTGGCGCCACCGCGCGACCAGCAGCGTCTACAATATGGACATGGCCTATTTCCTGCGATGGCGGAAGGGCAAGATCGCGCGGATGCACGAGTTCATCGACCATCATGCGGCCTCACGCGCGGCGGATCCGCCAGCGAGCTTCGAGGAGCTGTTGCGCGTGCCGACGCCCGGCCTCTCGAGGGACGAGATGGCCTCGCGCGTGGCTTCCCTCGGCAGCTTCGCCTGTCGCGGGCCAGACATCGAGCTTTTCCGCAAATATTGCGCGCCGCAGGTCGTCAGCGAATTCGTGGGCGACCGATCGAAGATTTTTTATGCCGGCCGCCATCACGGGATCGACGCGCTGGCCAGCATCATTCGCGCGATCGGCATGGAGTTCGAGCAGGTGGGGGCCACAACGCCCGAGACAATCGTCGACGGCTGTTGGCTTGCGGTCAGGCGCACGGTCGAATGGCGGCATTGGGGAACCGGCCGGCGCGGCGTGGTCGAGCTCGCAGATTTCGCGCGCTTCGCGGACGGGCTCATCGTCGAGCTGATCGAATTTCGCGACAATGTCGCGCTCATGCACATGCAGGACTGATCGAGCGAGACGTGCCGAGGAGCCTCTCTTATCACCTTCTCGACGTGTTCACGCATCGTCGCTTCGCGGGCAATCCGCTGGCGGTCGTCGAGGCGGACGCGGCGCTGCCGGAAGCAAAGATGCAGGCGCTGGCGCGCGAATTCAACCTGAGCGAGACTATTTTTTTACTCGAACCCCGCGACCCGGCGAACAGCGCCCGCGTGCGCATTTTTACGCCGGCGCGGGAGCTGCCTTTCGCCGGTCATCCGGTCATTGGCGCGGCTGCGCTTCTCGCTGAAATTCGGGCGAGCGATCTTCTCGTCCGGCATGGGGTGGTCATCGCTTTCGAGTCTGAGATCGGTCCTCTCCGCTGCGAAGCGATAAAGTGCCAGGGCAAAGTGACCTACGCCGAAGTCACGCCGCCCTCGACGCCGCGCCGGCTCGACGCCCCGCCGGCCCCCGAGGCGCTGGCCGCAGCCTTGACTCTTTCGCCGGCTGACATCGGCTTCGGCGCCCATGTCCCAACCATCTACGCACAAGGGCCGGCCTTCGTCTTCGTTCCCCTGCGTTCGCGGGAGGCTCTCGACCGGGCGCGTCGCGCGCCGGCTTTCTCCGCCGCCATGGGCGCAGCCGCGGGCGCCTATCTCTATACGCGCGAGACCGTGGATGCGGCCTGCGCCGTCAACGCCCGAATGTTCGCCAACGGTCTCGGCGTCGACGAAGATCCAGCGACCGGCTCCGCGGCCGCCGCCTTCGCGGGCGTGGCGTTGGAATTCGAACGCCCTCGCGACGGCGAGCATGAGTTGTTCATCGAACAGGGAGACGCGATGGGCCGCCCGTCGCGCATAACGCTGCGCATGTCGGTGGAGGACGGCGCCCTTGCCCGTGTCGCCGTCGGCGGCCAGGTCGTCCGCGTGGGAGAGGGAAGGTTGTTCCTGTGAGCGACGAACCGGCTGTCATCGAAGTCGATCGGCTGGATTGCCGGCTCGTCGCGCATCGCTGGGCTTTCGCCGAGGCCCAGGCCGCGGAGATGGACCGCCATTGGGCGGCGCGGGTCGCCCTCAATCCCACCCTTTACGATGGTCGCGTTCTACTGGCCTGCCGCGCTCGCGTGATCGAGGAGGCCGGCCTTCGGACGCTGAGGCTCGAGGCTTTCGAGACGCGTTTTTCACGCTTTCTTGCCTGGCGCGATTTCGGCTGGCCGGATACGAGCGTTTTCAATTGCTTCGCCATGCCCGCCGTGCGCTCGAGGGACGGCCTCTATCTCTTGGGGGAGATGGGCCCTGGTCACTCCGCCGCCGGATACCGCTATTTCCCGGCCGGCACGCCGGACCCTGCCGATGTGCTCGACGGCCGCGTGGTCGATCTCGAAGGGAACCTTGTGCGGGAGCTTCTCGAAGAGACCGGGCTTCACGCCGATGAAGGCGCGGCGGCGCCGGGTTGGACCGTGATTTTCGACCGACAGCGCATCGCCTGCATGAAGCGCATCGACTGGCCCGCGCCGGCGTCGGACGTCATGGAGCGGGTCCGCGCTTTTCTCGACCAGGAGGCCGAGCCCGAGCTATCGGACGCGCATATGCTCGCGCCCGGCCGGCGCCACGATCCCAGCCTGCCGTCCTTCATGACGGCCTTTCTGGCCCGGGCGGCGGACTGGCCCTGAAATCCCGGGCTGAATTTCCTTGGTCCTCGGTATAGATTGCCGGCCATGACTCGAACGGAAACTCTCGGCGTGACGCCGGCGCCCCAGCTCGGCGGCGCAGACGAGCGAATCGTCGCCATCCGGACAGGGCTCGGCGGGCGCGCGCTCGTCCTCGTCGGCATGATGGGCTCGGGCAAGAGCGCCATCGGCCAACGGCTCGCCGCGCGCCTCGCGCTGCCCTTCGTCGACGCCGACGCGGAGATCGTCGAAGCGGCCGCCGGCATGACGATCCCCGAAATTTTCGCCAAATATGGCGAGCGCTATTTTCGCGACGGCGAACGCCGGGTGATCATGCGCCTGCTGAACGCCGGTCCGATGGTGCTCGCGACGGGCGGCGGCGCCTTCATGGACCCGCGCACCCGGGATCGAATCGGCGAGCGCGCGGTTTCCCTGTGGCTCGACGCCGACCTCAAGACGCTGATGAAGCGCGTGCGGCGCAAGAACGACCGCCCGCTGCTCCAGACCGACGATCCCGAGGAGACGCTGCGCCAGCTCCTGGAGAAGCGCCGGCCGGTGTACGAGCTCGCCGACATCAGGGTCGGATCGCGTGACGAGCCTCAGGACGTCATGGTCGAGGAGACGCTCGACGCCCTTTTCGCCCAACTGCCGCGCGTCGCCGCCGCCCGCGCCGCGCAGAAGAAGGATTTCGCCAAGGCCATGACCCATTTGCATTTGGACCGTTCGCAGGCCGATCAGGGCGCGGCGCATCGCGAGACCGTGCATGTCTCGTTGGGCGGGCGCTCTTATGACATTCTGATCGGCGCCGATCTTCTCCAGGAGGCGGGAGCGCATATCAGGAGCGTCGCCCCCGGCGCCGCCTGCGCCGTCGTCACGGACGAGAATGTCGCGCGCCTGCATCTGCCTGCTCTCGAAGACAGCCTGGAAAAGGCGGGCATTCGCTACACGACGATTGTCGTGAAGCCTGGCGAGGGGTCGAAATCGCTTGCGACCTTCGGGCGGGTCTGTGACGAAGTGCTGGCGGCCAAGATCGAGCGGCGCGACCTCGTCGTCGCCTTCGGCGGCGGCGTCGTCGGCGATCTCGCGGGCTTCGCGGCGGCGAGCGTGCGGCGCGGCTCGCGCTTCGTGCAAATCCCCACGACGCTTCTGTCCCAGGTCGATTCTTCCGTCGGCGGCAAGACGGGCGTCAATTCCGCTTACGGCAAGAATCTGATCGGCGCCTTCCACCAGCCCTCGCTGGTGCTCGCGGACGTCGACGTGTTGCGCACGCTCTCAACCCGCGAGTTCCGCGCCGGCTACGCCGAGGTCGTGAAATACGGCCTCATCGGCGACAAGCGCTTCTTCGAATGGTTGGAGGCCGACGCCGAAGCTGTGTTCCATAGCCGCGCCGAGCAAATCTGCGCCGTGGCGGTGAGCTGCGAGACCAAGGCGACGATCGTCGCCCGGGATGAAACGGAGCAAGGCGACCGCGCGCTGCTCAATCTTGGCCATACTTTCGGGCACGCCTTCGAGCTGCTGACCGGCTATGACAGCGAGCGGCTCGTTCATGGCGAGGGCGTCGCCATCGGCATGGCGTGCGCCGCCCGTTTCTCCGCGCGTCTGGGGCTCTGCGCGAAGCAAGACGCCGACCGGGTCGCGCGCCATCTCGCGAGCGTCGGCCTTCCAACGGAAATCCGCCAGATTCCTGGCTGGAGCGCGGATGTTCACGCGATTGTCAGCGCCATGTATCAGGATAAGAAGGTCGAGGGCGGCGCTCTCACCTTCATCCTCATGCGCGGGATCGGCGAAGCCTTCATCGCCAAGTCGATAGAGCCGACCGAGGTCCTGGGCTTTCTCAACGACGAATTGGCGCGGGCGTAACGATCATGCATGGCATCCCATCCGGCGGCGGCGCGAGTTTCGCCTGGACCGATGTGCTGATCGTTTTCGCCTGCGTATTGCTTTCCGCCTTTTTCTCGGGCTCCGAAACGGCGCTGACCGCCGCATCGCACGCCCGCATGCATACGCTCGAAAAGGAGGGCGACAGGCGCGCCGGCGTCGTCAACCGCCTGCTGAGGCAACGCAACCGCATGATCGCGGCGCTGCTTCTCGGCAGCACGCTCGTCAATATCGGCGGCTCCGCCTTCACCACGAGCGTGCTGACGGCGGTCGCGGGAGAGAACGGCGCCGTCTACGCCACGATTCTCATGACCGTGCTGCTGCTGGTGTTCGCCGAGGTTCTGCCCAAAACCCTCGCGATCAACCACCCCGACACGATGTCGCTCCATGTCGCGCGATTCATTGCGCCGTTCGTTTCGATCTTCGGCCCGGTGCTTGCCGCGGTCGAATGGATTGTGCGTTCCGTGCTGCGCCTGGCGGGCGTCGAGCTCGGACACGGCCGGACGATGATCTCTCCCTATGAGGAGCTGAAGGGCGCGGTCGATATTCTGCATGAAGAAGGGACGGTCGAACGCGCGGCGCGCGACATGTTCGGCGGCGTGCTCGATCTGCAGGTGCTGCATGTCGCCGATGTCATGATCCATCGCACCAAGATGCGGACGATCGACGCCGATCTGCCGCCGGTGCAGATCGTGCGCGAGGTTCTTGCCTCGCCCTTCACGCGCATGCCTTTGTGGCGGGAGCGCCCCGACAATTTCGTGGGCGTGCTGCATTCGAAGGATCTGCTGCGGGCGCTCGACGCCACGGGGGGCGACGCCTCGAAGATCGACATCGACGAGGTGATGTACGCCCCCTGGTTCGTGCCGGAGGCGACGACGCTCGAGGATCAGTTGGAGGCTTTCCTCAAGCGCAAGACGCATTTCGCGCTGGTCGTCGACGAATATGGCGAGGTGATGGGCCTCGTCACGCTCGAAGACATTCTGGAGGAAATTGTCGGCGACATTCGAGACGAGCACGATCTCGCCGTGCAGGGCGTGCGGCCCCAGCCGGACGGCGCCGTTCTCGTCGACGGGGCCGTGCCGGTGCGCGACTTGAACCGCGTCATGGCCTGGAGTCTGCCGGACGAAGAGGCGACGACCATTGCGGGTCTCGTCATCCACGAGGCCGGCGCCATCCCGGAAGCGGGCCAGGTCTTTACCTTCCACGGCTTCCGCTTCGAGGTGATGCGCCGGATCAGGAACCGCGTGACGGCGCTGCGGGTGACGCCGCAGGAGGCCGAGGCGGGAGAATAGAGGGGCTGCCGCGCTTCTTATCTACATGCGGAGGCAGCCGCATTGCGGCGTGCGGGCCCGTGTCATCTCCTTGTGACCTGAATCTGCTGAATGGCTCGGAATAGACCGGATGCGGGGAGAGGGACGACGCTTATGTCCGAGACCAATCTTGCGAATTTTCGGGCCAATCCCGTGGTCGAAGCCGAGCCCAAGCGCTACCGCACCATTTTCCTTTCGGACCTGCATCTCGGCGCGAAGGCCTCCCAGGCGCATCTCCTGCTCGATTTCCTGAAGCACAACGACGCCGAGACGATCTATCTCGTCGGGGACATTGTCGACGGCTGGAAGCTGCGCAAGGGCTGGCATTGGCCGCAGGCGCACAATGACGTCGTGCAAAAGCTGCTGCGAAAGGCGCGCAAGGGCGCCCGCGTCATTTACGTCCCGGGCAACCATGACGAATTTGCGCGCGACTATACCGGCCTGACCTTCGGCGGCGTGGACGTCATGCATCATGCGATCCACGAGACGGCCGACGGCAAAAAGATGCTGATCATCCACGGCGACGAATTCGATATCGTCGTGCGCAACGCCCGCTGGCTCGCTTTGCTCGGCGATTGGGCCTATGACGTGGCCATCGCCGCCAATACGGTGCTCAACCGCGCCCGCCGCATGCTCGGCGTCGGCTATTGGTCCTTCTCCGCCTGGGCGAAGCTGAAGGTCAAGGAGGCGGTCAATTTCATCGGCGATTTCGAGCAGACGCTCGCCGCCGAGGCCCTGCGTCGCGGCGTCGATGGCGTCGTCTGCGGCCATATCCACCATGCGACGATCAAGATGATCGACGGCGTTCTCTATGTGAACACTGGCGATTTCGTCGAAAGCTGCACGGCGGTCGCCGAGCATGAGGACGGCAGTTTCGAGGTTCTGCATTGGCGGACCACGGGGGCCGAACGCGAGGCCGCCACGACCAACCAGCCGGTGAAGGCGCTGCCCGCGCCGAAAGCGGCGGCTGCATAAAAAATGCGGATACTCGTTGCGACCGATGCATGGCGCCCGCAAGTGAATGGGGTCGTGCGTTCACTCGAATCCGTTGCGGAAGCGGCGACGTCTCTCGGCGTCGAAATCGACTTTCTGACGCCGCGTGATTTCAATTCTTTCCCCATGCCGACCTATCGCGAGATTTCACTTGCGATTGCGACGCCGCGCGCCGTGCGCCGTCGGCTTGAACAGAATTACGACCATATTCACATTGCGACCGAAGGCCCCATCGGCCTCGCGACGCGCGCCGTCTGCCTGCGTGACAAACGCGTCTTCACGACGAGCTTTCATACGCGCTTTCCTGAATATATTCATGCGCGAACGGGCCTGCCGGTGGGCTTGGCCTATGCGGCGCTGCGCCGTTTTCACAATGCGGGCGCCGGCGTGATGGTTGCGACGCCGAGCCTCGCGCGCGAGCTCGACGCGCGCGGTTTCCGCCGTCTGCTGCGTTGGTCGCGCGGCGTCGATCATTCCATCTTCACGCCGAAAGCGAAAATTCCGCTCGATTTTCCACGGCCGATCTTCCTTTCTGCTGGCCGTCTCGCGGTCGAAAAAAATGTCGAGGCCTTTCTCGCGCTCGATTTGCCCGGCTCCAAGCTCGTCGCCGGCGACGGCCCCGCTCGCGCCGCGCTGGAGGCCCGTTTTCCCGATGCGCATTTCCTGGGCGTCAAGACGCCTTCGGAGCTCGCTGCGCTATACGCCTCTTCAGACGTTTTTGTTTTCCCGAGCCGAACCGACACATTCGGCATCGTGCTCCTCGAGGCGCTGGCGTGCGGCCTGCCGGTCGCGGCCTATCCGGTGATGGGGCCGGTCGATGTCGTCGGGGGCGGCAACGCCGGCATATTGGACGAAGACCTCCGCGCGGCGGCGCTCGCAGCGCTCGAAATCCCGCGTGAGGCGGCCTATGCCTATGCGCGCGCCTTCACCTGGGAAAACTGCGCCCGGCAATTCCTGGACAACATCGCTTATGCGCGCGGCGCGGCGACTCTCGGCCCCGTGGGCCTCGCGGCGCTCAAAAATTCAGGAGAAAAGCGCAAAGCGGTCGATAAGGGACAGACTGTCCAGCTTTGACAGCGCAGCAAGGCGAGGGTCGCCGGCCGGCGATGTGGCGGCTTTGGCGCGAATGACAGGCGCAGGGGAAGCCGGATCGGTTGGCGGCGCCTCGGTCCCCTCGCTGGGGCCGCTCGTCATCTTGCCCCGGAATTCCCGCGTCGCGCCGTCGATTCTGCGACAGGCGAATTCGTCCGCGCCCTGCTCATGCAAGAGCCCGGACAATTCATCGCGCCGCTCGGCCGGGGCAGAGGCCTCGGCCGGCCCGCGGGCCTGCTGGGCCTCGAGTCGCGCCGTCAGCCGTTCGATCGCCGCCAGCATGCGCTCGTTCTCCAGATTTCGTGACCGGCGGGCATGTTCGGCGAGAAAAGCCCGGCCGCGCGCCGTCGCCATGAGCGCGGCTTCGATCTGGTCGTAGTGCTCCGGCTGGAGACCGGGCGGCGAAGCCTTTATGGTCATGAAATAATCGCCTGCTGCGCCGCGCGAATCAGCGCTCGACGCAGCATCGCCGAGCCGACGTTTAATGCAAGCCGAGAGACCGGATGAACCTCACGCCCGAGGAGATCGAACGTTATGCCCGACATCTCGTGCTGCGCGAGGTCGGAGGGCCGGGCCAACAGAAACTCAAAGCCGCCCGGGCGCTTGTCGTCGGCGCCGGGGGGCTCGGCGCGCCGCTCCTGCAATATCTTGCCGCCGCGGGCGTCGGAACGCTCGGGATTGTGGATAACGACGCCGTCTCGCTCTCGAATTTGCAGCGCCAGGTCATTCATGAGACGCAAGCCATCGGACGGCCGAAGGTGGACAGCGCCCAGGACGCCATCGCCAGGCTCAATCCCCATGTAAAGGTCGAGCCGCACGCCGTGCGGCTGACAGAACAAAACGCGCGGGCGCTGATCGCGCGCTATGACATCGTCGCGGACGGCTCGGACAATTTCGCCACCCGCTATCTCGTTTCGGACGCCTGCTTTCACGAAAAAAAGCCGCTCGTCACCGCCGCTGTGGGCGGTTTCGACGCCTCACTCACGACGCTGAGGCCCTTCGAGACCGGGCCGGACGGCACGCCGAACCCAACCTACCGCTGCCTCTTCCCCGAGCCGCCGCCGCCAGGAACCGTGCCGAGCTGCGAGGAGGCGGGAATCCTGGGAGCGCTGACCGGCGTCGTCGGCGCCATGATAGCGCTCGAAGTCATTCGCGAGATCGTCGGCTTCGGAGAGGGGCTTGTCGGCCGCCTGCTCCTTATCGACACGCTCGCCATGCGCTTCGAGACGCTGCGCTACGGCTGGGACCCCGATAATCCGCTCTCGGGGGTTATTTCGCCGCGATAACCGCGATTTCGACCTTGTAGTCGGGCGCAACGAGCTTCGCCTCGACGGTCGCGCGCGCGGGCGGGTTCTCCCTGTCGACCCAGGCGTCCCAGACGCTGTTCATCTCGGCGAACGTCGAGATGTCGGAAAGGTAGATGGTCGCCGAGAGGATTTTGGCCTTCTCGCTGCCCGCTTCGGTGAGGAGGTCGTCGATGAGTCCGAGGATTTCGCGGGTCTGGTCCGCGACAGAGCCGCCCTTGGTCTTTTCCGCCACCTGTCCCGCCGTATAGACGGCGTTGCCGCGCACGACGGCCTTGCTCATGCGCGGCCCCGCGCCAATTCGCCTGATATCGCTCATAATTGCCTCCGGGAAGTTTCGGGCCGGGTTTAGGCGAAGCGCGGCCGCCCGGCAAGAAGCGAAGAAAAGTTGCCCTCGCGGCTGGACAAGACGTCACGCCCTTTCTATAAGCCCCTCCACGCGCCGCGAGCGCGGGCCCAGGTAGCTCAGTTGGTAGAGCATGCGACTGAAAATCGCAGTGTCGGTGGTTCGATTCCGCCCCTGGGCACCATTCAGCAGAAAATAAGCTAAGAAAATCAGGACGATTCGGTGATTGGCTTGGGCCAGTCCCACATCCAGTCCCACATCCTGCGCGGCTAAGAGGCTTTCATGTGCGGCCGTTTCACGCAGGCATGTACTTGGGCCGAGGTTCACCACCTTTTGAGTGTTATCGGCCCGGCGCACTGGGCCCGCGCTACAACATCGCCCCCACGATGCAAATTGACGTTGTTAGGCTTGGCGAGAGCTGGCGTGAGCTTGTCCCCCTATCTACCATCGCCCTTCAACGCCCGCGGCGAGACCGTGCCGGACAATCCGGCCCGATCGGCTGATCGCATTACGGCATTCCGGTTCGGGCGTTGGCGCAAAGACGCAGCTCTTATTGAGATGGCACAAGCGGCTTACGCTCGGGAAATGGAATTGCAGCTAAGTCAGCATTCTCTGACCGGCTGAGTCGCAGATTCGTCCCCCACCTCTGCAGGCTCAACAACCTGCTTGATCTCAGGCTGATCGCATATATGGGGTTCATCGTGAAATGAGCGGTGCGGGTCGCGCGTCTCCATTCGCGATGCCGCCAAGCGAACATCGTGCAAAAGCCACCCGGGGCGGAGCTTGACCTCTGTAGCCATTTCACGCTCCCATCATGAATACTGGACGAATCGAGACCAGTAGAATCCCAAAACCGTTCAATCGCAACCTGCGTTTTTCGATCGAGCTGCGGCGAAAATGATCAATGTTCTCAAACCCACACATGCTCCCGAACTCATCTTTGGGTTGGTCGCTCCGATCGGTGTCGATTTAGACAACGTCACAGAGACCCTGACCGAGCTTTTACGAGAGATGGAATATGACGCAGCTCTCCTCCGCCTGACCACCCTGATGAAAGAAATTCCCACAGGTCTTTCGACGTCTGGGTCAACCTACATTCTCTCTTATCGCGAGCGCATCGCTTACGCGAATGCCATCTGCACCCGATTAGGAAACGAAGCTTTGGCCGGCTTGGCGATAAGCGCCATCCGAGCAACGCGCGCGGACCTTTGGGAAAAACGTTCCAAGGCCGAACAAGAAGCGCACCTATGTCCTGGGAAAGCAAAAGAGGAAACGCCTCTCCCTAATCAGGCTTACATCATTCGACAACTAAAGCGCCCCGAAGAAATAAGTTTACTACGAAGCGTATATGGCAAGCAATTCATTCTTGTGTCAGCATACAGCTCGCAGGAGTTACGGTTGAAACGGATTGAAGAATTAGAAAGACGGTCGTATTCCGGCTTGATATCCGTAGTCGAGGCGCATAAATCCGCTTACGAACTGGTTTCTCAAGACGCAAAAGAAGCACAAGATGCAAGCGGGCAGAACGTTAGAGATGCCTTTCCGCTTGGCGACGTGTTTATCGATGCAAGCTCCCGACATACTTGCATAGAAACGCTGCGACGATTTGTCAGGCTTCTGTTCGGGAGCAATGAAATTACGCCAACTCGCGACGAATATGGGATGTATATTGCAAAATCTGCGTCTCTTCGGTCATCAGATCTGTCAAGGCAGGTCGGAGCTGCCGTGTTTCGGGTTAGCGGTGAAGTAGTCACCATGGGATGTAACGAGGTCCCAAAAGCTGGCGGTGGCACATATTGGAGTGGCGACGCTGGAGATAAAAGAGACTTCGTCCTAGGTTTCGATCCGAACGAAGATCACAAAGTTTCATTGCTCGTCGACCTACTCGACCGTCTCGCCAAAGGTGGTCATCTTTCGACAGAGCTGATGAGCATCGACGACCCGCACGCGATTGGGCAACAGCTTCTCAAGGACACTTCGATCGCCGGCGTCAAAGAATCAAAAGTTATGGACCTTTTGGAATTTGGACGAATTATCCATGCCGAGATGTCTGCGATTTGTGATGCTGCGCGCAAAGGCCTCTCTATCGAGAATGGAACACTTTATTGCACTACCTTTCCTTGTCACATTTGCGCGAAGCACATCGTGGCTTCCGGGATTAGGCGCGTTGTCTACCTTGAGCCATATCCTAAGAGCTACGCCACCACCTTGCATGGAGATGCAATTGAGGTTGAAAACGAAAATCCGAACGGTCGCGTTTCGTTCGATCCGTTCAAAGGCGTGTCCCCTCATCGTTACAGAGATTTATTCGAGAAAGGGAAGCGCAAATCCTCGGGCGTTGCACAACGATGGAACAAGGGTCATCGAAGACCAATGATCGACGTTTATTACCCCTCTTATTTTGAAGCCGAAATCAGCATTGTGGGGCCATTAAAGGAGGGCATCGAAGCGATGATTGTCGAAACTCACAGCAAGACTGGATCGGTCTCAAATTAGGATATCGGAATCCATAGCTCATCCTCGCCGATGGGCGATCACGCATAGCGGAAAGTTCGGGGCCGGCCGATGCCGCACCGCCGATGCCGCTCAATAACCTACTCCGTTCTCATTTTTTGGCACTAACCATGAAAACACTCACAGGCCTTTTGCTCGGCAATGCTCTCTACTTTACTATCGGCGACTTTCTGCCTTGGTGGATAGCATTACTGTTTTTGTGGGCTCCGGTCTTCATCGGCTCTTGCATGGACGGCGACAAGCCAGGAACCAGTGGCTGAAAGCAAGGAAACGATGGGGGCTAGATAGGAGCGCCGTCGGGCGTCGATGATACGGTTGGTCGGTTGACCGTCGTCATCCAGCTCCCAGTGACGGACCGGCGACAAGCTGGCCGGTGTATGGCGTATAGGGCGTGTTGGAAACGTCTTGCGCGCGCTTCAGGAATGACGAATACGCCGCCCCGGCCTGTGGGTCAGGCGAGGTCGTCTGCGATGAAAAGCTCGGAATGAAGCCCATGGTTCCAGAACCGCTGCTTTTCGAACCCATTTTAGTTCGCGCCCTGATTTGGATGGTGGACAAAAAAACGGGCCAACTGGGTTAAGCACCGACGATAGAGGCGAATTTCACCCCCATCCGTTCAATATCTGGAGGCATTTTGATCAGGAGCAAGCTTACATCGAAGTTTCTATTTTGCTGAAGTTCGCATGAGATAATCCGCGGCAGAATTATATCCTTCGGCGCGTAAAGCTTCAGCGAGGTTATCCACGCCGCCTGCCAACGCAACCAGTCTCGCCGTCTCTGCTTCAAGCCATAATCTGAGTTCGCCATCGGACATGCTTTCAAATTCGTTGCCTGTAAGAGCTTTGCCTTCCAGTTGTCGAAGTCGCCTTTCAGTGCCCTTCATTTCTTGCCGACCTTTCTTCGAGTGCGCGAAGGCGCACCTCGAATTCTGTTGCCTCCAGCGTCCGTATGAAAGAATCGAGAAGCTTTGAGATCTCGCCGGCTTCAGCAGGCGTCAGATCGCCACATGCGACTGCGGCAAGAATAGCTCCCATTGCGTTCGCAGCGTCGACCGCGCTTTGGATATCTGGCAGTTCGAAATTGACCGGGTTGTCTCGGCGAGCTGGGACAATCCGATCCATGACGATCCTCGCTGCCGTCATGTCGCCATCCTTGGCCGACCTCAGGACCGCGTTGACGATATTCTCCGCGTCGTCCTGCATCAGCTTTTCGGCTAGCAGCGTGGTCTTGTGGCGCGTCCCTTTGGGCTTGCCGGCAGGATTGCCGCTCTGGCCTTTTTGGAACGGTTTGCCGCGCTGTTTCCTCGTTGCATTTTCAGCCATTGCGCGTCCCCGTTCTCGTAAGGCCAGCCACAGCGATCAGCGCCGCCTCGGCGCGGCCATCATCTTTCACGCGGGCGAAAAATTGGGCCTTATCAGGCCATCGTCGAATTGCTTCCGAGCGGGCCGCATCCTTTGCGATGACCCCCCGGGGCCTCCCGAACGAAAAAGCCCCTGTAGGGCCTTCTTTGGGCCGCGCAGCGACGAATTCGACGAAGACCTGATCGGCATGCCAGCGGTAGACGATTGCCGACAGCAGCGACGCGTTCACCTTCGGCCGGTTTGCCGGGCCGTCGCGCAAGATCGGCATGTCCACCACCTCGAGCAATTCGCCGGTGGGCGAGAGCAACGCGAGCGCGCCCTTCGCGCCAATATCGACCCCTATGACTCTAGGCATGGTGCCCCTCGATCGGGTCGAGCACGGCGCCGGCGACGCCAACCGGGCGGCCGTCGGTCTCGCGGGTGAGCGCGGCACGGATTGCTTCCACGGGCGCACCATGCTGCAAGGCAAGTGACAGGGCGACCGCTACGTCCTTGGCGTCGCAATCGAGCGGTGTCGCGCCCTTGGCTTGGCAATCGCTGAAGATTTCTCCGAGGGAGCCATCTTCGAAGCGTGAGAAGGTGACGGCGTAGGGCGCGCCGCGGAACTCAAATCCGATCGTTTCGCTTTCTCGGCGGTTTGGGAGGCGAGTGCGGGCCATCGTCACGCCCTCCCCGCGGTCGGCGCGCAATCGTCACAACGCCAGACCTCGCGCCGCGCCCCATCCGGCCAGGCCAGACGCGCCAAGCGGCCGCAGGCGCAGAAACGATCGGTTCGCCCCTCGCGAAGCGCAATTAGATTGCGACGGTCGGCTTCATTTTGGAGCGCAGCCGGGTCGTAGGTCAGGCTCCGCAAAATCGGCGAAATACGCTCACTCTGGCTACCCTCAAAAGGTTCAAAAGGGGCTTTTGAGGGTTTTGGGGGTTCGCAGGGTAAGGAGGTTTTGGGCTCATCGCACCCTTTTGAGGGTTTTGAGGGTTCCCGAAGTATGTGTTTTTCACGAGCGAGCGCCTTGAGGCGACCGAGATACAGGCTCATACGAACGCCCCCGGATTGATCGCGTACGTGGTGCGCGGCCTACCGCCGGTATTTTCGACCTTCACGATCAACCAGTCGTAATCGACCAGCAGGTCCAGGCCCGCTTTCACCTGATCGCGGTCGCTGAGGTTCGCCCAACCCTTTTGGTGGATATCGCGGAGGGTGAAGCCTTCGACGATGTCCTGCTTGCGGATGCGCGACAGGACGGCCTTGGCCGACGCTGTTTCCGCTTCGCTCCCCGCGGCGTAGGCCCGGCGCGCATGGGCCTCCAGATACTCAGACAATGCCAGTGCCCGGAGAGTTGCGGCCTCCGTCACGGAGCCTACGCCTTGATCGGCGAGGTGGTTTATGAGTGCGAGCGCAGGAACGAGTTTTCGGTATTTTGACAGATGGCTCTCAAGGGCGGGCGACAGCTCACCGGCGCGAAGCCGTCTTTCAAGATCGGCGCGCCACTCTGCAAAAAGCTCTTGGGCGGCGTCATCAAACCGGAGGTATGGCAACGCGTCATATTCGTCCCGCTGCGCGCCAAAAGCCTCCGGCGAGGCACCCTCAAAAGCCTCAAAAGTCCCCCAGGCGGCCTTTCGCGCGTCCGAGTCTGGAAAGCGGTCAACCTCTTTCCATTCGGGCGATTGGTCAGGCCAGACGAGAAGACCAAAGCGCTGGATCAATCCATCGTCGCCAGCGCCGCCGGCAACCGCGCGGCGCATATACTCGGCGATCCGCCCCGGCTGTGTCCCCCCAAGGAGCGAAAGACAAGCCGCTTCGATATGCTTTCGACCCCGCACAATGCGGTCAAATGTGTAACCGCCGGTCCCGTTCCATGCCGAGAGGAAGAAGCCCCGCGCCGCCGCATACTCTTCGCGGTCCAGAGTCTTCAGCAAAGAGACAAGCTCGTCGCGGAACGCCAGCACGCCGTTCGGATTGTCGGCGAGGATTTCTCCAAGCGCCTCATAGGAAGTATCGTTGACAATGAAGCGCTTGGCCTTGGGCTCTTCGGGTTCGTCGATGTCGAAGCACGACGCCGCGTCGCCTCCCGACTTGATCGCAGCTCGGGCAGAACGTCCGGCTTCGTCCCGTCTGATTTTCGTCAGCGCTTCCGCCTTGGCGTATTCCTTCAACGCAAGCCCGTGATCCTCCCGAGCGTTCGCTTCCAGGCGCTGGAGCGGTTTCAGCGCTTCCGTTGCGGCCGGTGACTTCATTGCTCCAGGACGGCCGACGACACATCCCCATAGGTTGGCGGTTTCGAGCCAGTCGGTGCGCCGCTGGGGACGGATGGCTATCTTACGGCCGAGGGTGGAGCCGAGCGCCACGAGAGCGGGGACGGCTACGAACTCGAGCGGGCATTGCATCCGGTCTGCAATATCCGCCGCCCACGGGGATACTGTCTTGGGCAAGAATTGAAGATCGAAGGCGGGCACTGGAAAGAGGCCGCTGGGCAGGGGCTTGGGAGCAGCCCATGTGGCCCGCGTCGCGGAGGTCTGATTTTCCGAGACGCGAATAGACACGGCAGAAGGTTTGCCTTGTCCGTCATTCCATCCGATCGAAAGTGGAGGGGGCGTGCGACGCCCCTCTCTTTCGTGGCGAAAATCCGCCGCGGCTTCGGCGCCAACGAACGAGCGCGGACGGAAAGGCGGCGTTCTCATTGAGCGCCTCCGCCGATTCGATTTAGCTCGCCGAATGAGCGAACGAGCTCGCGGCCCACAAGCCGAATCTGCTCCAGGTGGATCGACGCCAAAGCGTCATTCCCGCGCCAGGTCGCCTCGGCGAAGGAGACGGCGAGCGACCCCATCGTATCCGCCTGTTCGATCACGAACGCCCGAACAAGCGTCTCGCCCAGATAATCCTTGACCGGCGCGCAGGCCGCAATATTTCTCGGCGCCAGATTTTTTACATGTGGTTCAGGCCCCGGCGCTTGCGACGCGCCGGGGTTTGCTTTTTCAGAAGGCGCTAGCATTAGGCGGCCTCCCCATTCAGAAGGCGGTCAACCTCTGAAGCGGGGACGAGCGTGCGCCCGCCAATCCGAATAACGCGGATTCTGCCGACCTTCACGTATTTCCAAAATGTGCTGGCCGAAATGCCGATGCGCGGGCAGAAGTCCTTAACACGGTAAGCTAGTTGGCTGTCGTTCATGCGACCATCTCCGCGATTTTCTTCGATGGTCCGCCATAGTGTAAGTAAAAATGCGTTTGTCGAAATGTCTTAATGCCCCGGACAAAGAAACATTAGGGCATTTTGGACCGACCCAGTTTCGGCGGTCGCCCCCGATCAGAATCGGGATAGCACTTGCGCCATATTTCCTCAAAACGCGGCTTAGTGACCCTTTTTTCCTTCCAGAAGTTCCTCTCGTCGCTCCAGCATCTAATCGGTGGACGACGGCGAAGCTCATTTTCCTTTCGCCTTAGCCACTGCTCCACGTCCTCATCGGTCCAACCCGCTCTTATGCCAACCTGAGGAGCCAGGCCGCCAGCCAGAGGCGGCCTAAATACCTCCCAAAAATTAGGCGCTTCTGCCATCTTCGTGGAGATACACCAGCGTAGAGCGTCGTCTGACTCCAACCAGCAGCACGAAAGATAAGCAGAGATCAAAACCTCTGGGTCAAAGCACTTGCTCAATAATAACAGCCGCTCTCGGCTCAATCGCATTGCCGGAGCGTGTTCGCTCAAAAGGAGTATTTGAGTTTTCGTTCCCGCATTGGTGCGACGCTCGAAAAAGCCGTTCAATGCCGCCGTGGCGAAATGCTCATAGGCCCTTCGCCGCCGTCCTTCATCAATGTCAATGCCTCGTTGCTCGGTCGCATGAAATTCTATCAGTTTAGCAACACTGACAAATTTTCGTTTGTCCTCTTGTCGTAAGGCAAAGCCGTCAATCCTCTTGCGCCGCGCAATTTGAACGTCTCTTGTTCCCTGATCCATCGCGTGCCCTCGCGAAGCCCTATGGAGCGCAAGGAAACCGATGGGCTAATCGGCTTGTCGGCTGGCCGGCCTATCCCTGCGCGTCTCGTCAGGCGCCCAGCACCAAGACAGGATTTCACTGAGCCAGATGAGATCAACGCGCATTCCGTCTGAGCTTGGCTGCATAGGCGTCTAGCTGCTCGCCTGCCGCTCCCGGTGAAAGTCGCAAAACTTCTGATTTCGCGTGAGCGAATCCAAGATGTGATGCGAGGCAATACCTCGTCAATCACTCTCTTTCCTCTGGGTCCGGAACATAAACCCGCTTTAATGGCAGAAGCCCTTTATAACGGCTATCGAACTTCTCATAGTGAGTGAGAATTAGGCTCACTAGCTCAGCCCCAGCAACGAGGCGTAAATTTGACTTGTTGCGCGCATAGCTTTCGGCCTGGTTGGTGAAGTCCCCAAGCGTGATGAAGAGCGCAAACTCGCGCTCGCCACAGTTCCCCTGAAGCGCCGAAACGTCTGCATTGCCAACCGTCCCCTCTTTGCTTTTAACCTGAACTTTAATGATAGGGGGTTCAAATCCAAGATCGTCCCTGTGCGCAATGATGTCCACTCCGCCGTCGGCGCCCTTGCCGCGCTTGGGCTGACGCGTCTTGTAGCCCATTGCCTGCAGAAGGTGTGCGATAAAATCCTCGAACGGACCTCCTTTTAATTCTTGCGCAAGCTTCTTGAGGATGTAGTCTCGGGTCTGCTCTTCAATATCCTCTGTGACCGCTGCGACTGTTTCATCCTCTGTAACTGGGAGCGTGAGAGCCTTTCCATCCTTGACGGCGCGAAACTCCTCGGACTTCACGGCGAAGAAGCTCATCGCTGCGCCGATCTCATATAGTGCTCCCTGCGAAAACCTCGTGCGAGGAACGTCCTGAAGCCATTCGACACGACGGCGGTGGGGATAAGAAGGCTCCCCTTTGGGATCGTATTCGTAGGTCCCTTTAATACGCCCTATGTGGACATGGCGATCTGATTTCGACGGGTAGACGACGAGGTCGCCGTCTTTCGCCTCATGTACGAAACGAAAAAGCTGGCCGGCCGCAACTGGAATGCCGCCTACTTTCGCATGCGGATACTTATCGGCAATTTCGCTCTTAAATGCTTCGCGGTTAGCGGGAAGTGCGGATAAATCCGCGACCTTGCTCCAGCCAAGCGCAATACAATTCTGCTTGAGGAAAAGCGAATCGGCATCCCCAGTACGGCCGCCATGGATGCCCCACATTTGCTGTTCACTGGCCAAGATGTATTTTCCCTATTGGTCAAACAGAAACTCAACAGGAAGCAGCATACCGGGCAGGAATATCCCTCGCAACAGCTTCAACGCAAGCTGGCTGTGCTTCGCTTTCCGATTGCTGATTGTCGGCTATGAACTCACTCTAAAGAGAGTTACCTTTCGGCCCAGGGTAGCAGGGTAAAATATTGACAGGCTAGACTGACGCCCGCGTATCCCGTGCAAGGCTACGGCGCGATAGGCTAGGTTTGGCGGTAGGAGCGCTTCGCCGAGCCGCTTATCAGGAGTGCACGTTCGACCTCGCAAACTTGAGGACATTGCCGGTGGAATGCGGTTCGCAATGCGCCGCCCACTGCTCCATCAGGGCGCGGCGCTGCTCCAAAACATCCGTGCGCCGGTAGGCCCGCTCAACGGCGGTTCCGACAACATGGCCCATGGCTTCCTCGACAACGGCGTGAGGGAAGCGCGCAGCCTCCTCGCACCATGTGCGGAAGCTGGCCCGGAAGCCATGGGGGACGATCGGCTTGCCGCAAGTCGGGTCGAGCCATTGCTGATTCCCGCTGCTCATGCGCCTTAGCAAGACGAGCGTCGACATATTCGACAACGGCTTGCCGGTCGCGCCAGGGAAGACGTAATCCGAAATCCGGCCGGCCGCCATGTCCTCCAAGATATTGCCCGCGCGGGAGGATAGCGGAACCCGGAATGGCTCCCGACGATGCTTCTTGTCCTTGAGGTTCACGACGGGAACGGACCAGACGCCGGCGCCGGGATCGAATTCGTCCCATCGGGCGGCGAGGGCAGCGCCCGTGCGGACGTTCGTCAGAATCAGAAATTCGAGAAGGCGAGCGGCAGTCCCGCCGCGTTCCCGGAGAGCCGCGATGAAACCGGTAGTTGGTCGTATGGCAAAGATGGATGGCGACCGCGCGAGAGCTGCGCCGGCGCTTCAAACCCCATAGCCCTCAAGTCTTCCCATAGGGCCGGATTCGCGAATGTGACGCCGTGATCGTCTCGGAGCCGGATGCGGGCATATTCGAAGACGCGCCGGATGGCGGGATAGAGCTTGCGGGCGACTTCCGGCTTAGTTCGCCAGATCGGGCGCAGCACAGCGGCCACGTCGAGCGAGGTTATCTCGTTGACGGGGCGCGACAATAGCGGGCCGGAATAGGCGGGCCCCAGATGGCGCTCCCATTGATAGGCTACCTTGGCGTTCGCTGTTTTCGCTTGGGCGTCCCGGATCACCTCGGCGGCAATCTGTTCGAAGGTCGGGATTGGGCGAGATGCTTTCCGGTTCGATTCCCGCGCCGCGATCGGGTCCAGTCCCTGGGCGATTTGGGCGCGGGCCGACGCCGCCGCGCCACGGGCCGCCGCAAGGCTGATTTCGGGATAAGAGCCGAGCCCCATGTCGCGCCGTTTTCCGTGAAGCTGGAATCGTAGCACCCATTTTCGCGCGCCATTCTCGGAGACGACGAGCGCCAGCCCGTCGCCGTCACCATGGCGGCCCGGCCCGGCAGTGCGGACCGCCCTATCTGTCAGCCTCTTTGCCATCAGTCCCACACGTAGTCCCACATATTGGCATGGATTGTGGCATACAGGGGCGGACAAAGAAAGACGAAATGGCCAAAAATGCCTTGGAGTTGTTGGGTATAATCCGACAACGGCGGATCGTCGCGGACAGTAGTTTTGTGCCGCCCCTGGGCACCATCCGTTTCCCCGGCATCCTGATTTTTCGCAAGAAACCCATATGGTGGCGACGCGGTAGCCTGCTCCGGCTCTTGCTGTCTTTCGCTCCGATAATCCGAGCGCTTTTTCCCGTCCTTGCTGGCTTACGCAGAAGCGTCTCGGGACGCGGATTTAGAAGTTGCTCCCGATGCCAAGTGGCTCGCGGCGGGAACAAGCGATGCGCCACGAAACTCCTAAAATTAGACGCGGCGGGCTCAGCGCGCCCAGGAACGAAGGCGCGAAGGGTGGGTTATAGGCGTTCGGGGCTGCTGCCATGGAGCATTCGAAATGAAGTCCACCATCGCCACATGCGTGCTTCTTGCGCTGGCAATGCCAGGAGCAGCCGTTGCGCAGTCCTCGCAAATGCAGCGCGAAGCCCCGGCTCCCGGCTCGCGGGCGACTCAGCCTCAGCGCGAGACGGCTCAGGGGTTCGTAAACCAAGCCTGGAACATAAATAATTTCGAGATTCAGGCCGGTCAGGAAGCCGTGAACAAGGAGCGGGAAGGTGATTACAAAGACTATGCACAGATGATCGCCAAAGATCATATGAAAATGCAAGATGAACTCAGGTCGATCACGGGAAGCGCGCGCGGGGTCGAGCTCCCGAACGCCGCGGACGCCGAACATGCTCAGAAGCTGAAACAGCTCGGCTCGGCCACCGGAGCGGCTTTCGAGCGCGAGTTCAGGACCCAGCAGATCAAGGGGCATCAGCAAGCCATTCGGCTGTTCCGCGACTACGCAGCCTCGGGCGACAATCCGGAGCTGCAAAAATTCGCACAAAATTCCATCCCGATCCTCGAGCGTCATCTTCAGCAGGCGGAAGCGTTGAAAACGCCTGGAGGAGTCATGTGAATCTTTCGAGGCGGGTCGGCGACGGCCCCGCCTCGCTTCTCCGGGCGCGCCGCCATCTAAAACTCTACAAGAAATGAACGCTTTTTCTCCTAAGTTTCAGCCCCGTCGATCGTTACCGTGACGCCAGTCGATCACGCGTAACGGAGAGTGACAGCATGAATTACGGCAGAGTCGCCGCCTTGGCGATTGCGGTCATGGGTATGGGTGGGTCGGCGGTCGCGGCCGACCTTCCATCGCGCAAGGCCCCCCCACCCCCGCCCGCATATGTCCCGCCGCCTCCCGTCATGACATGGACCGGATTCTACGGCGGCCTCAACGTCGGCGGCGGCTGGAGCGCCAACAGGATCAACAAAAACAGTTTGACGCCTTACACCGATCCGACGCTCGGCGGCGTCTGGCTCCTGCCTGGCTCGACGAATGGCGGCGGCAACGCCGCGGGCGTCGTGGGCGGCGGCCAGGTCGGCTATAATTACCAGCTGGGCTCCTTCGTCGTCGGCGCCGAGACCGATTTCCAGGGCACGAGCATGCGCTCGGGCGGCAATTCGGTCGGGGCGCTCTACCCTAGCCCGGTCACTCCCGGCGGTTTCCTCGTCCCGCTGGCGCCGGCCGGCAATGCCGGCGTCGCGCTGAACTGGTTCGGCACGGCGCGCGGTCGCGCGGGCTTTCTCATCATGCCGACGCTTTTGGTCTATGGGACCGGCGGCTTCGCGTATGGCGATGTCCAGAGCGCTTTTACCGGCAACAACATCCGCACGGGCTGGACGGGTGGCGGCGGCGCCGAATGGATGTTCATGCCGAACTGGTCGGCGAAGGCCGAATATCTTTTCGCCGACCTCGCCAGCGGCGGCGCGAAAGGCTGGGCGGGCAACGCCTTGGGCGATCAACGCCACCCACAGTACAACGTCGTGCGCGCCGGCGTGAACTATCACTTCAACTGGGGCGCGGCGCCGGCGGTGGCTGGCTACTGAGGGCTCCAGAGCGCATTCCGCAAAAGTTGGCAGACTTTTGCGAGCGCGATTTCTTGCCGCTCGTATGATTCCATGCGAAAGCGCGCCAGCGGCATGTCGTTACATGAGCCCGGCCCTCGCGGTCGGGCGCCCGCTCGAAAGGTGATTGGCGCCCGCCTTGCGCCCAGCTTGATATGGAGCAACGCCGACCCAGTTCGAGTCGGTGGCCCCTCAACGGTGGCCTGGGCTCCAACTGGGAAGCGACGATCATGCGCAAGCTTGCCTTGTTTTCCGCTTTGCTAGGTCTTTTGGCGCTCGATCCGGCGCTCGCCCAAGGCACGAAGAAGCAGAGAGAGGCCTGCGAAAGAGACTCGCACAAATTCTGCGCCGAGGCGGAGCCCGACGCCATCGCCGTCGAAAAATGCCTCAGGGCGAATATGAGCAAGCTCTCGCCGGCGTGCCGGCGTCAGTTCAAGAGCCGTGGCCGAGGCTGAAGGAACAAGGGTTTCCCTCAATGGTTACTGCCCACCCGCCCGCGCGGCGAGCGGGGCGAAGACCGGAAGGGAGAAGCCCATGCGCTCTTACATCCTCGCGACATTCACTGCCGCTTTCCTTGCGCTCCCCGCTGCGGCGGTTCCCGCTCCAAGCAATCTGGGCGACGGCGTTCTGCAGGTCCAGTATCGCGAGTATCACGGCGGCTATCGGCACTGGGGTTACGGACCAGATTGTCGGGAGCTGCGGCGCGCCTGTCTCAATAAAGAAGAACTCGGTGAAGTCGGACGCGGCAACTGCCAGCGCTATCGCGCGATGTGCCGATAGGTTCGAAGCTGGCGCGGGCGGCGTCGCCCGGCTTGATTCTACGCAAGCGGAAAGCGCGCCGGTGATCGCAACCCGTGCGCTTTCAAGAAGCGTCCGCGCCGTTTGTCGAGCGTCTCCGGCCAGCCGGGCCGGGCGTCTTCGCGGCCTCCCATTAGGATGGCGGGGCCGCCTTTAGCGACGCGCGCATCCTTACTTTTTCTCCCTATCCCGAACTCCCTATCCCGAAGAGCGGCTGCGAGATGACTGTCGCAATCTCGGCCACGCCGTCGCGCGCGGCGCGCAAGCAGCGACGAAAGCGCGCGGCGCCTAGGCGTTGCAGGGCGACTTAAGCTCGGTTAGCATCGTGTCCGTGCGCGGCGGCTCTGTCCGCGCGTCAGTCGAAATTTGGGAGCATTCCGATGGCGAGCAATCGCGGGTCGGCGTCCATGGACGCGGACTGGGCCGAACACGTAAGAACCTATAACGGTTTCCTTTGGCTGCTGAAATTTTCCGCGGCGGCCTCGGCGGTAACCCTGGTCGTCCTCTACCTCCTGTTCGCGCGGTAAAAAAAGACAAGCCCCTCACGCCAAGCCGTCAGGGGCCACCATGACGGCGACGGTTCCCAATAGCCGGAGGTCGTCATGCGCATTGCCGTATTGGCCGAATCGGACAAAGCAGAGCCGCGCGTCGCTGCGACGCCTGAAACCGTCAAGAAATTCGTCGGCCTCGGCGCCGAGGTCGCGGTTCAATCCGGGGCCGGCGCCGGGGCGGGCGTCATGGACGCTGATTATGCGGCCGCCGGCGCGAAGATCGGCCCGGATTCCGCAACGACGCTCGCCGGCGCGGATATTGCGCTGCGCGTGCGCCGCCCGGCTGCGGGCGAGCTTGCCGGCACCAGGCCCAATGTCGCGCTCATCTGCATCATGGACCCGTTTGGAAACGAGGCGGCGCTGGCCGACCTCGCCAGGGCGGGCGTGATCGCTTTCGCCATGGAGTTCATGCCGCGCATCACCCGCGCGCAATCCATGGACGTCCTCTCCTCGCAAGCCAACCTCGCGGGCTACCGCGCCGTCATCGAGGCGGCGGCCGAATATGGCCGCTCCTTCCCCATGATGATGACGGCGGCGGGCACGGTGCCGGCGGCCAGGGTCTTCATCATGGGCGTCGGCGTCGCGGGGCTTCAGGCCATCGCCACGGCGCGCCGCCTCGGCGCCATTGTGACGGCGACCGACGTGCGCCCGGCGACGAAAGAGCAAGTCGAATCGCTCGGCGCCAAATTCCTCGCGGTCGAGAACGAGGAGTTCCAGCAGGCGCAAACCGCGGGCGGCTACGCGAAGGAGATGTCGAAGGAATATCAAGCCGCGCAGGCGGAGCTCACCGCGAGCCATATCGCCAAGCAGGACGTCGTTATTACGACGGCGCTCATTCCGGGGCGTCCGGCCCCGCGGCTGATCTCCGCCGATATGCTGCGCAGCATGCGCCATGGCTCGGTCATCGTGGATCTCGCCGCGGAGCGCGGCGGCAACTGCGAATTGACGAGGCCCGGCGAGACGGTCGTCGAAAACGGCGTGAAAATCATCGGCGCGCTCAACCTCGCCGGCCGCATGGCTCCGACCGCATCCAGCCTCTACGCCAAGAACTTGCTCGCTTTCGTCGAGACGCTCGTATCGAAAGAGACCAAGCAGCTTGCCATCGATTGGGACGACGAGCTCGTGAAAGCGACCGCGCTCACGCGCGACGGCGTCGTCATCGACGAGCGTTTCAAACAGGCCTGAACCGCAGCATCCTTCCAACAAGGGGCGTCGAACCATGACCGACTCTACGCAGCAATTGCTCGAAAAGGCGCGGGCGGCGGCGGAAGCCGCGCGCCAGCTGGCGGATCAGGCGCAGCAATATTCTGACCAGCTCGCTCAGACGGCGGCGGCCGTCACGGCCCATGGATTGGGCGGCGGCGCGGTCGATCCGACCGTGTTCCGTCTCGCCATTTTCGTGCTGGCGGTCTTCGTCGGTTATTATGTCGTCTGGTCGGTGACGCCGGCTTTGCATACGCCGCTGATGTCCGTGACGAACGCTATTTCTTCGGTCATCGTGGTTGGCGCGCTTCTCTCCGTCGGCGTCGAGCAGACGGGCGCGAGCGACGACGGCTCGGGCGTCGCGCGATGGTTCGGCTTCATCGCCCTCACGCTGGCGAGCGTGAACATATTCGGCGGCTTCCTCGTCACCGAACGCATGTTGTCCATGTATAAGAAGAAGGGCTGACCGCATGAGCGCGAATCTCTCAGCCCTTCTCTATCTTGCGGCCGGCGTGCTCTTCATCCTCGCGCTGCGCGGACTTTCTTCTCCCGCGACATCGCGGCAGGGCAATCGCTACGGCATGATCGGCATGGCGGTGGCGGTGGCGACGACCCTGCTGCTGCATCTGCCGCCGGTCTTCGGCTTCGTGCTGATCATTATCGGCGCGGCGGCGGGCGGCGGCGTGGGCGCCTATGTGGCGCAGCGCATCCCGATGACGGCGATGCCCGAGCTTGTCGCCTTCTTCCATTCGCTCGTCGGCCTCGCCGCCGTGCTTGTCGCGGGCAGCGCTTTCCATGCGCCGCAGGCTTTTGGCATCGGCATGCCCGGCCATATCGAGGGGGGCAGCCTCTTCGAGATGTCGCTCGGCGCGGCGATCGGGGCGATTACTTTCACGGGTTCGATTATCGCCTTCCTCAAGCTCTCGGAGCGCATGACCGGGAAGCCGATCCTTCTGCCCGAGCGGCATACGATCAACATCATTCTCGCCGCCAGCCTGGGGGCGCTGATCCTGCTCTTCGTGACGACGGAATCGGGCCTCTGGTTCTTCCTGCTGATCCTCGTTTCATTCGCCCTCGGCGTCACGCTCATTATTCCGATTGGCGGCGCGGATATGCCGGTCGTCGTCTCCATGCTCAACTCTTATTCCGGCTGGGCGGCGGCGGGCATCGGCTTCACGCTTGGCAATCTTGCGCTCATCGTCACGGGCGCGCTCGTCGGCTCCTCGGGCGCCATCCTCTCCTACATCATGTGCAAGGGGATGAACCGCAGCTTCATCTCCGTTATTCTCGGCGGCTTCGGCGGCGAGACGGTGGGTCCGAGCGGCGCGAAGGAAACGCGCAACGTCAAGCAGGGCTCGCCGGAAGACGCCGCCTATATCATGCAGAACGCCGCGAAGATCATTATCGTGCCCGGCTACGGCATGGCGGTGGCGCAGGCCCAGCATGCGCTGCGCGAGATGGCCGACCTGTTGAAGAAGGAAGGCGTCGAGATCAGCTACGCAATCCATCCCGTCGCGGGCCGCATGCCCGGCCATATGAATGTGCTGCTGGCCGAAGCCAATGTGCCCTACGATGAAGTCTTCGAGCTCGAGGACATCAACTCGGAGTTCGGACAGGCGGATGTGGCTTTCGTCATCGGCGCCAATGACGTGACGAACCCCGCCGCGAAGACGGACAAGACCTCGCCGATCTACGGAATGCCAATCCTCGACGTCGAAAAGGCGAAGACGGTGCTCTTCCTCAAACGCGGCATGGGCTCCGGCTATGCGGGCGTGGAGAACGAGCTGTTCTTCCGGCCCAATACGATGATGCTCTTCGGCGACGCCAAGAAGACCGTGGAGGCCATCATCAAGTCGCT
>DATBRF010000090.1:0-30359 GCA_036560425.1 Methylocystis sp.
CGGCGGGCCCTTGCGGGACGGAAGGTCGGCGGCGAGCGCGGAGCCCGCGGCGAGCGCCAAAGCGGCGACCGAAAGAGCGACTTTTTTCATTTCCACCTCACAAATCAAATTCATCAAGACGCGCTCAAGCGCACGCGCCCAACTTTCTGGCTCGGTCATAGAGGCGATTCTCCTGCCGCTGAGCCGTGACCCCATCCATCAACAAGCGCCGCGCACAGTCAATGAAATCCGGCGGCCGATCCGGCCTCCCGTCAAGATTGAACTCGGCTGTTGCAAAGAAGACACGATCGAGCCCGACTATTGGGCAAAAAAGCCTGGCTATGAATTGTTTACTAATACTCCCTTCCATGATGTGCAGACGCGCGGCGGCTCAAGCAGAAAGATCTGCGCATAGGCTCCACGCTGCTTGCCAAGACGGCGCCCTTTGGAATATGTCCCATCTTGTGCGCGCAGCGGCGCATGCGGAGACGTGGCCGAGAGGCTGAAGGCGACGGTTTGCTAAATCGTTATAGGGGAAACCCTATCGTGGGTTCGAATCCCACCGTCTCCGCCAGCCCCGCTCGGGCGGGCCAGGAGGTCACGGGCCATGGACGAATTCGGCAAAGGCTTTCTCGTCAACGCGCTGATCGGGATGGCGCTGGCGCTCTTCGTTTCCTTCGCTTTCGTCTGGTATCGCTGATCAACCGACCGCCAGATAGGCGGCGAATCCGGCGACCGCGAGAATAAGCGCTGAAAGCGCGAGCAAGGTCGGGTGGGTCGCCTGCGGCTTATGCGCCTCCTCTTTCTCGAGGAGGCGCGTCGTCTGCAAAAAGCGCACCGTCGCCAGGACGACCAAGGCTACGCCGGCTGCGATCAAAAGCGTTCCCCCGTGCTTGCCCGCCGCGCTCTCGAGCCGATGGATTCGTAGCGCGCTCATTTCCGCCCCCGCCCCCGCCGCGAGGGCCGTCAGGAACAGATTGAAGCGCTCGATGACAAATCCCAGACCGATGACGGCGATTCCGGTGCGAACCCAGGCAAGATACGTCCGCTCGTTGGCGGCGATATTCGCGTAGTCGCGGATCATCCGAAAGCCCTCCCGGTTACTTGCATGTCGGGCGCGCGTCATTGCCGCCGCGCCGGCAAGAGCCTATAACATCGAAGGCGCGAAGCCGCGCCCGAGGCCAAATCCAAATTCGCGAGACGAGATGCCCTGGAGCAATCAAGGCGGCCCGCGCAATCAGAACAATAGCCCATGGGGTCAGCAGGGCGGGCCTTGGGGCCAAGGCTCGGGCGGCGGCGCGCAGCCGCCGGATCTGGAAGAGCTTTTGCGGCGCAGCCAGGAAGGGCTCAAGCAATTCCTGCCCGCAGGTTTCGGCGGCGGGGGCCTGGCGATTCTCGTTCTTTTGACCCTCCTCGCCTGGCTTCTTTCCGGCTTTTACACGGTCGGTCCCAACGAGATCGGCCTCAATCTGATCTTCGGGAAGTATCGCGGCAAGACGCAGGCGGGTCTCAATTACAACCTCCCCGCCCCTGTCGGCTCCGTCATCAAGCTTGCCGTGACGGACCGAAATGTCACCGACGTCGGGTTCCGGGAGGAGACGCCCGTGGAGGGGCGCCGGCGCGGGGGGCAGACGGCGCGGCTCGGCTCCGAGGCGCCGGAAGAAAGCCTGATGCTGACCGGCGACGAAAATATCGCCGACGTCAAGTTTCGCGTCATTTGGCAGATCGACCCGTCGCGGCCCGAGGATTACGCCTTCAATGTCGCCAACCCGCACACCACCGTGAAAGCGGTGGCCGAGAGCGCGATGCGCGAGATCGTCGGTCAGTCGCAAATTCAGAAAATTCTTACCGCCGACCGCAAGGTGATCGAGCCCGCCAGTCAGGCGCTGATGCAGAAGGTTCTCGACGACTATCACAGCGGTGTGCTGGTGCTTCAGGTGCTTCTGCTGTCGGTCGACCCGCCGCAGCAGGTCATCGCCGCCTTCCGCGACGTCACCGCCGCGCAGCAGGATTTGCAGCGCCTGGGCAACGAAGCCGAAGCCTATGCGAATCGCGTGGTGCCGGAGGCGCGCGGCGCCGCCGCCCGCATTCTTCAGGAGGCGGAGGCCTATCGCGAGCAGATGGTCGCGGAGGCCCGCGGCCAGGCGGCGCGTTTCGACAAAATCTACGAGCAATACAAGAACGCCCCGGCGCTCACCCGCCAGCGTCTTTACATCGAAACCATGGAGCGCGTGCTCGGCGGCGCCGACAAGGTGATTCTCGACGACCCGGCCAAGGGCGGCGCCTCGGTGCTCCCCTTCGTGCCCCTGCCCTCCTTCGGGCCCGTCAAGGGAGGACAGAAGTGAAAAACGGCCTTCTCTTCGTCTTCGCCCTTCTGGCCCTGATCGCCATCGCCGTCGCCGGCGGCGCGCTGTTCACCGTGGAACAAACCGAGCAGGCGCTGGTGCTGCGCTTCGGCGAGCCGGTCGCCGGGCGCGGCTTGATCAGGGAGCCGGGACTGCATTTCAAGATCCCGCTGATCGAGAATGTGGTGACCTTCGACAATCGCATTCTTGACGTCGAAAGCCCCGCTCTGGAAGTGCTCGCCGCCGATAATCAGCGGCTCGAGGTCGACAGCTTCATCCGCTACCGCATTGTCGACGCTCTGAAATTCTATCAGTCGGTCAATAGCGTGCAGGGCGCCAACAACCAGCTCGGCTCGGTTCTGAACTCCGCCGTGCGGCGCGTGCTCTCCGAAGCCAATCAGCGCCAGATCGTGCGCGACGAGCGCGCGGCGCTGATGGCGAAAATCAAGCAGCAGGCGGATGCGGAGGCGCGCAGATTCGGCGTCGAGGTCGTGGACGCCCGCATTCGCCGCGTCGATCTGCCCCAGCAGATTTCCGAAAAGGTTTACGGCCGCATGCAAACCGAGCGTCAGCGGGAAGCGGCCGAATATCGCGCGCAGGGCGCAGAGCAGGCGCAGAAGATCACAGCCAAGGCGGACCGCGACGTCATCGTGCTCAAAGCCGAGGCACAGCAAAAAGCAGATCAGACCAAGGGTGAAGGCGACGCGGAGCGCAACCGTATTTTTGCCGAAGCTTTCGGCAAGGATCCGAACTTCTTCGCCTTCTATCGCTCGATGCAGGCGTATGAAGCTGCCTTCAAGCCGGGCGAGACGCGCTTTCTCGTCAGTCCGCGTTCCGAGTTTTTCCGTTTTTTCTCGGCTCCGGAGGAGAACCGCGTCTCGAGCGCGGAGCGGGCGCTCCCAGAGCCGCCGCAAAAGCGTTAAACCACGCGCACGGGCAGCGGCGCAGCGTCAAAAAACACGTCCCGTAGGAGACAAACAGGCAATGACATCCGCATTTCGTCGCGCCGCTTTGGCGCTCGCGACGGCCTCCTCTCTTTGGCTCGTCGGACCAGCTCTGGCCAAAGGTCCTGACTCGCTTGCCGATCTCTCCGCGCAGGTCTCCGACGCGGTGGTGAATATTTCCGCGACGCAAACTCTCGAGACCAAGAGCCGCAAGGGCGGAGATATGCCGGGCCTGCCGCCGGGCATGGGCCCCGGCGCGCCCTTCGACGATCTTTTCGAGGAATTCTTCAAGCGCCGTCAGGGCCAGGGCATGCCCGACCTGCCCCGCCAGCGCAAATCCTCCTCGCTGGGCTCAGGTTTCGTGATCGACTCCTCCGGCATTGTGATCACCAATAATCACGTCATATCCGACGCCAGCGAAGTCACGGTCATCCTCAACGACGGCCAGAAGCTCAAAGCGGACGTCATCGGCAAGGATCAGAAGGTCGACGTCGCGGTTCTCAAGGTGAAGCCGGAGAAACCGCTGAAGGCCGTGAAATTCGGCGACAGCGACAAGGCGCGCGTCGGCGACTGGGTGCTCGCGGTGGGCAATCCCTTCGGCCTCGGCGGCTCTGTGACGGCGGGCATCATCTCGGCCCGCAATCGCAACATCGACAGCGGCCCCTACGACAACTACATCCAGACCGACGCCTCCATCAATAAAGGCAATTCCGGCGGCCCCCTGTTCAACCTCGACGGCGAGGTGATCGGGATCAACACCGCCATTCTCTCGCCTTCGGGCGGGTCGGTCGGCATCGGCTTTGCAACGCCCGCGAACACCGTGCTCCCGGTCATCGATCAGCTGAGACAATATGGCGAGACGCGCCGCGGCTGGCTCGGCGTGCGTATCCAGAACGTCGACGACGCCATTGCCGAAACGCTCAACCTCGGCGCCGTGCGCGGCGCTCTGGTCGCGGGCGTGGACGACAAAGGGCCGTCGAAGCCCGCCGGCATCAAGGCTGGCGATGTGATTGTCAAATTCGACGGCAAGCCGATCAAGGAATCGCGCGACTTGCCCAAGCTCGTCGCGGCGACGCCGGTCGGCAAGGACGTCGAGCTCGTTATCATGCGCGGGGGCAAGGAAGAGACCAAGAAGGTGAAGCTCGGCCGCCTCGAAGACGGGGAAAAGACGGCCTCGCGCGAAAGCGGGGACAAAGAGAAGCCGGAGTCGACCGGCCCATCGCAAAGCGCGCTGGGCATGGAGTTCTCGCGCCTTACCGACGAGTTGCGCGCGCGCTTCCAGATCAAGGATACGATCAAGAACGGCGTGCTGATCACCTCGGTCGACCCGTCGTCCAACGCCGCCGAGAAACGCCTGCAGCCGGGCGAAATCATTCTTGAGGTCAATCAGGAGCCGGTGAACGAACCGTCCGACGCCGTCAAGAAAATCAGGGCGCTGAAGGATGCGGGCAAGAAGACCGCGCTGCTGATCGTGGCTAACGGCCAGGGCGACGCGCATTTCGTGGCGCTGCCGGTGGAATGACCTAGAACCCGGTTGGCAGGCGACCCCGACGTTCGCAACATGCTTGTCCCTCCCGCATGCGGGAGGGGCGCGTTCATAGGCGCGCGGTCGCACGCGTGAGCGCATTGCGAGCGCCCACCGGGGAAAGGGACATCAGCGACAACGGCGCGCCTTGTCGATCACCTCCTGCGGCGTCGGCGGATTGGCCGGGTGATGACTCAGGCAGAGCGGCGTTCGCATTTTAACCGGGCGCTGATACCCTTCGGTCGCGAAATAGAATTCTCCGCGCCCCAGCCGGCCGAGATCATCCGCGGCCCCGCCTTTGGCCTCCATCATTGCTTGCGTCGCCTGGATTGTCGCCGGGGCGCTCATGCGCCCATAGACATGAGTGGTGCAATTGGAGACCACGCCATTGTCGACGCCACGCGGAAGCTGGGTCGCGAAAATCATCCCGAGCCCATATTTGCGCGATTGCGCAACGAGCGACAGCGTGCTCGCCTTGCACGCAGTGGATCGCGTGGCGGGCGCAAAATTCTGCGCCTCGTCCAACACATAGAGCCGCGGCGTCACGCTCGGATTCTGTCGGATCCAGGTGAAGAGCGCCATCTGCAGACGATTGACGAAAGCCTGCTTGGCCTCATCGCTGGCGAGGCCGGCGAGATTGATCACCGAAATTCGCGCGCGCCCGTCGCGGCCGTTGAAAAGCGCGCCGACGTCATGGACCTCGCCGTCCTCCTGCAGCAAGGGGTCAATGGCGACGGCAGTCCGCAAGTCGTCCGCAATCTCGGCCGCGAGTCCCGCCCCGTTCCTAATCTCGGTGACATCGTCTGGCAGATCGTCGAGCAGTTGCAGAAGCGCGCTCAAATCGCCGCCGCCCCGATTGGCGAAGGCGCGCAGGGCGTCGGCAAGCACGCCTTTCTTTCTTTGTGCTTGCCGCCCCCCTCCGCCAAGGTGCTGCGCCAGCGTCTCCAGCGCCATGGCGACGGCCTCGGCCTTCTCCTGCGCGGCAAGATCGTCGCCGTCGGCGATGGCGGCAAAATCCGGCAAGAGGCGGAGCCGCAGCGGGTTCCCGGCGGCGACGCCAGGCGTCCAGATCATCGTTTCCGTCTTACGGAAATAGTCATTCGCTTTCTCGGCGTCCGCGGGAGCGAAATCGGCGGGAGGCGGGTCCCATGGATCCCCAAGGCGCGCGAGGTCGTTATTGACGTCGAGCACGACGGCCGAGCAGCCCAGCAGCGCGGCCTCCTCGATGACCCGGCGCAGAAAAACCGTCTTTCCGGAGCCGGAGCCTGCGAGCACAGCCATATGGCGCTTCAGCGCGGCGAGATCGAGCCATAGCTCTTCGCCGGAATCGCCGCCGCGCCGTCCAATGGGTATGCGGGCTTCGTCGGATTGGCGCGACATGGACTCGCGAGACTGCGGGCCGGACGTCGGTCGGGGCGCCGATTTCGTTTCGAACGCAATGTTCGCGTTCGAGGCGAGGAAAGCTGGCGGAGAGAGACCGGCGTTTTTGAACAAGGCCGTGTCGAACAGCGGCTTACGTTCGCGTAGCCAGGCCTCGAATCTCTGCGGCTTCTGCGCCGCAAGCTTTTGCAGCGCGACGAAGATGCGCAGGTCGGCCTCTTCCGGCGCGACGAATCGGCCACCGGCCTTTTCGAATTGCGCAACCAATTCCACGCTTCTCGCGCCTTTCGGCGGCGCATCGCCGCGCAGAAGAAAGAGATGTCGGAATTTGAGGGCCCGATCGACGCCCGACGCCGTCATGGCCGCGCGCAGCCGGGCCTGAAATGCGATGTGATTCTTGCTCGGCAGGGCGCGGAAGCAATAGTGCTGCTCGCGATCGCTCTCGCTGCGGAAGATGAACTTCAGGCGACCATGCAGCGGCGGAATGCGCATCTGAGGCTCGCGCGCCGCCTCCACATCGACGTCGTCCGGCAGATCGAGATGCGCAGCGTAAAGCGGCAGCACCACCTCGAACAGCGCGTCCATTGCTTCTTCGCCGTTTTCCGACACGAGACCGCCAATTTCGGCGGCCGCGCGGAATTCCTCGAAGCGGCGATCGAGATCGTCGGAATGCTGCTGGGGCGGAGCTGGCGGCGCATGCCCGAAATCGTCGCAAAACTCGATTTTCCCCAGAGCCTCGCAATGCAGCCGATGCTTCTCGCAAGCTTGGAGGAGCGCGCGGGGTTTCATGTTGATCGCGGTTTCGAAGGCGCCTTCTGAAAAGGGCCAGATTGGCGTCGGCGGGACGAACTTGTCGCGTGCGTAGCTTTTCGCCATCCGCGCCGCGACGATGTCGCGCGCGATCCCCGAGTGCTTGATGTCCTTCAGGGTGATGGGTTCACGATAGCGTCCCAGACTGGATTTCAGCGCCTTGTTTTGCACCGACTCCCAAGTCTCGACGAGACAGGACACCACAGTCACCGCGCGCGTCTTGCGATCGTGCAACTCCATCAGACCCAGCGCCAGAAGATCGACAATCGATTGGGCTTCGACAGTTTCGAGGTCGAGGGCCTCGTTTCGGGCGCCGCGCACCCTTGCCAGCTCGGCTTGCGACTGGCTCGCGGTGACGATCGCATCGATTTGATCGACCGCGATCATCGTCGGTCCGACGAGGCTCATGAGCCAGGACAAGCCCTCGACAACTTTGATCGGCTCGTTATCCCGCCGGAACCCATAAAGCTTGACGATTTCCGCATCCTCGATGTTCAGGCCCTGCAACCAGTAAAACGCGACGTCGAGAATGCTCGCATTGTTCGACAGAAGGAGAATCAAAGCTGTGACGACATCCCGATGCGCCATCGCGCCCTGCCGGTGCGCGCTCGTCAAGCTGTCGACAAACAAGGTCGCCAGCTCGCCGACAAGCCCATAGGGGTCCGTTTTGTGGGCGGCGATGATCTCGAGCATTTTTGCTTCGATGCTCAAGTGTTGAGCAAGCTTATACAGTAAATGCCAGTGCTGGGTTTTGCCGTCTGGCCTCGTGACTTGAAGTGAATTGAAGAAGGACAAGGCCGTAGAGGCCCAGAAATCCTTGACGCCGACCAGGTCGACCAAAATGAAAAAGCCGTCGGCTTCCCAAACCCGGCGACGCAGATCGCCGATCAAATGCGTCTTCCCCGATCCCGCAGGCCCGACGATAATTTGGCCCAGCGGCTCATTGTCGGGCGCGGGATTACGGGTCGATCGAAGGAAATAGTCGAAAATCTTGTCGGAGGCTTCATGGTTGAGCGCTGGAACATGCCCTTCGACATCGCTCCAAACGCTCTTCAATCCTCTTGTCCAATTGAAATCGACCGATAAAAAAGCATCCAGTTGGCGCATCACTTTTCGATCCATAAAATGTGCCGGGGCTCGCCGGCGAGAGTCAGGGCGGCGGCTTCGTCGGCGGTTGTGATCGCGCGCTGATTGTCGTTTGTGTAGAGCAACGCTTCCTCGTTGCGGTGCATCTCGATGAGCGCCGCGTCCACCTTCTCGCGCTCGAAGCCCTGCAAATGCTTGCGGACGTCCGCCAGCAGCGCGCGCCTGTTCCATTCCCCGCCTGTCGTTTCGAGATAGGCGGCGCGGATGCGCGCGCGCAGATCGTCGGACGCCGATTCGTGCGGCGCCATGAGTATATCGGCGAGAGAAATGTTGTTCGATTCGATGTAAGCTTTGAGTTGCGAGAGCAATGTCTGCAAGATGGCCGTGCCAGCAGGCGAGCGCTCCGGCAGGTCGGCGTCGAGATTGTTGCCGACGAAATCGTAACCTGCATCGGTCACTTCCAGCCAGATGGCTCCGCGCTGCCGCTTTTCCTTCGTAATCAAACCCTGCGAGGCCAGCTTGTCACGTTCGGCCGCTTTGATTTTCGGCCTCGTGTCTTTCTCGAAGGCGCTCCCGTCCTTGACGATCAAGGCCCAAAGAAAGAGCATCTGGATTTTTGACAATTTCGTCATCGAAAACTCCCACGCAAGCGTCGGCCAGCCCCCCTATCATAGTTCACGAAACAGAGGAACTTTGAAGTCTTCGTCGCCCAGGGCGACCCGTGAATAGCCGTGCGACGTGAACCCGGCCGCTCACTTACTTGATCCCGGCTGTCGTCGTGCGATAGTTGAGACTGATTCGGATCCCACGCAACAGAGGCTCAAATGAACACTGCCGCTGAGCAAGCCGCGGCAATCATAAAATCGCGCTGTGGCGTCGGCGTGATCGAAGGGGCGCTCATTCTGGGCCGCATGTTTTTCGGCTCGGCTGACATCGGCGAGCGAGTCGCGGCCCTTCCCTATTCAGAGCTCCCAGGTTTTCCGGTGGTCCCCGGCGTCGAAAACGGCGAACTTGTCGTCTCGCGCGTCGACGGCGTCCCGACAGTAATCCTCAAGGGCGTCACGACCTTTCACGAGACCGGCGATCCGAGCCTCATGGCCGTTCCGATCGAAACGCTGGCGCATCTCGGCGTGCGTAACGTCGTTTGCACGGCGCTCGTTCAGTCCGTGCAAGCCGATCTCGTCCCGAGCAGCATCGTGCTCGTGACCGATCACATAAATTTCACGGGCCTCAATCCCCTGATTGGCGCGTCGGCGGACGGCAAAGCGACGATCAATATGAACGAAGTCTATGACAAGCGCCTCCTGCGGCGCGTCAAGGCCGCCGCCGCGACCGCGGGCGTCTCGGTGCACGAAGGCGTTCTGATGTGGTTTTCGGGCCCCAGCTTCGAGACGCCGGCGGAAGCGAAAGTCGCGCGCCAGATCGGCGCCGATATTCTCGGATGGATGATCGCGCCAGAAGCGATCCTCGCACGTCGTTACGGCCTGCTTTTCGCCGGCGTCGCGGTGGTGACCGACTTCGCGGCCGGCTTTTCGGGCGGCAATCCCTCCCCCGATTTCACGCGCGGTCCTGCGGTTGCGGGTGTCGTCGCCACCAAGCGGCTGCTGCGCGCCTTTGCAAAATCCCACTGAGAAAAATTCGGCGCGCGTTCCGATGCAAAGGCTTCTGCGGAATGCGCCTCTCAGGGCAACGCCAGATCGCTATTCATCTGACTGCCCGCAATGCGCTCTTGGCGCGTCAGACAGCGCCCGGCCATCACGCCGTTCCGGGTCGCGAAAGACGAGCATCGTGGCCTGAATGGTTTGCACCGCCTTTCCAGCCTGATTGACGGTTCTCGCCTGGAAGGTCACCAATCCGCGGTCGGGTTGGGAGCGTGAGGGCCGCACTTTCGTGATTTCGCCCTCGACATGGAGCCTGTCTCCCGGCCGCACCGGATGCTTCCAGGCAAGATGGGCCTCCACTCCCACAACGCCGCCCGCGAAGCTCATCCCGGAGTTCTCGAGCAGCAGCCGCAGCGTCAGCGCCCCGGTTTGCCAGCCGCTCGCCACCAAGCCGCCGAAAAGGCTGCTCGTCGCCGCCTCGGGATCGATATGGAAAAACTGAGGATCGTTTTCGCGCGCAAAGCGGATGATCGCCTCCTGCGAAACCTCCATAGATTCGGATCGAATAGGCTGTCCGACGAAAAGGTCTTCGAAAAAAACCGCTCTCTTCATTGCCCCAATTGCCCCGCGAGGCGCTTCACGCTCGTTATATCGCCCGCGCCCACCTGCAAATTTCGTTCCCGCACAAGGTCCAGCCGCTCGCTCGAGACGAGCATATGCGTCCCATTCGCATGCAGCAGCGTCGTCGCGTCGCGCATGATGCCGACATGGCCCTTCCAGAAGATCAGATCCCCGCGCATGAGCGGCGCGCCGATCTCTATCCGCTCGCCAAGCTGCGCTTCCTGCATGTCGCTGTCGCGCGGCGCCTCTTTGCCGGCGGCGGCGAGCGAGATCTGCACGAGGCCCGAGCAATCCACGCCGATCGACGATTTGCCGCCCCAAAGATAAGGCGCCCCGATAAGCGTCTCGGCGACCGCGACAAAGTCCTCGGCCGGCTGGTCGAGCGGCGCCAGATGCGAGCGCCAGATGAAGCCCAGATCGCGAGTGACCAGGAAATTCTCGCGCTCGCCCACGATCTCGACTTCGGCGGAGAGCGGCAAGGCGAGGAGCGGCGGTTCTTTGACGCCCGCCGCCGGATAAACGAAAGTGCGCGGCGCGCAGACGCGATGGGTCGGCGAACGAAGCGCGCTCCACAGCGTATTGGCGCCGATCCAGCCGACATAGCCGTCGCGCGCAAGCTGCGCCCAGGCCCAGCCCTCCTCCTCGTCATAGACGGTGACGCGCTCGCCGTAGAGCGCCTGGGTGTCGATTGGGGAATCGGGGCGCGGTTCGCGCCGCACGTCGACGACGCCCTCCTTGACTTCCATCACCGCGCCCTCGACATAGCGCTCTGCGGTCACGTGGCCCTTAAGATGGGCCGCCGCGATGTCGGGGCGCGCGGGCGTCAGCCGCCGGTCGAATGTGTCGCTCACTTCGTCGCCTTTCGCGCACGCGTTTCGATGAGATCGTAGAGCAGCCGCGCGCTTTGGACCTCGCCGCCCTCGGGCCGTCCCGGCTTTGTCGAAGGGTTCCAGCAATAGACGTCGAAATGCGCCCAGCGCGATGGATCGCTCACGAAGCGGCGCAGAAAGAGCGCCGCTACGATGGAGCCGGAGAAGCCGCCGCTCGTGACGCTGACGAGGTCGGAGACCTTGCCGTCGAGACCGCTATCGTAATTATCCCACAGCGGCAGGCGCCAGACCGGATCGTTGGCGTCCTGCCCGCAGGCGGCGATCTCCTCGGCGAGCGCGCCGTCCCCCGTATAGAAAGGCGGCAGCTCCGGGCCGAGCGCGACGCGCGCGGCGCCGGTCAAGGTCGCGAAGTCGAAAAGGAGGTCGGGCTGATCCTCGCTCGCATAGGCGAGCGCGTCGGCGAGGATAAGCCGCCCCTCGGCGTCCGTATTGCCGATTTCGACGGTGAGCCCCTTGCGGCTGCGATAGATGTCGCCGGTGCGAAAGGCGTTCGACGAGATGGCGTTCTCGACGATCGGCAGCAGAACGCGCAGCCGGACGGGAACGCCGCCGTCCATCAGCATCGAGGCCAGGGCGAGCGCTGTCGCCGCGCCGCCCATGTCCTTCTTCATGAGCGCCATGGCGGAGGAAGGTTTGATGTCGAGGCCGCCCGTGTCGTAGCAGACGCCCTTGCCGACGAGCGTCACCTTGAGTCCGTCGTCGGGACCATAAGTGAATTCGACGAGGCGCGGCGCCTGCGCCGAAGCCCGGCCTACGGCGTGAATGAGGGGAAAGTTCTCGGCGAGCAAGGCGTCGCCGACGATCGCGAGCGATTGCGCGCCATGTTTCGTAGCGAGCGCGAGGGCGGCTTCGGCCAGGGCCTCCGGCCCCATATCGTTCGCCGGCGCATTCACGAGATCGCGGCCGAGCGCCACGGCGCTCGCAATGCGCTCAATCCTGGCGCGGCCGATTCCATGCGGCGCGCAGAGGCGCGGCTTCTCGCTCTTGGGCGCGAGATATTGCGTGAAGGAATAGGCTGCGAGAAGAAAGGCGAGCGCGGACATCTCCGGGTCGGCGACCCCGTCGCCGAAACGGTAAAGCCCGGCGGGCAAGGCGGTGGCGAGCTTGCCGGCGAGGAAAGGGTCGCGCCTTTTCGTCCCTGGCTCCTCCACGCCGAAAAAGACGCGCGCCGGCGCGCCGCCCATCGCCGGCGCGATCATCAGGCTTCCTGGCCTCGCCTCGAAACCGGTGGCGGCGGCAAGCGCCGAAAAAGTCGGTGGCAAGCCATCCTTCACCTGAGGCCAGCGGCCCTTATCCACGAAGTCGATCGCGACCGCTTCGTCCGTCCAGTCTTCGAGCTTCATCGTCATCGCCGCGCGCCGCCCTCGTTAAGCATCCATTAGGGTTAACGTTTTATTGCTTTGCTTTGAAGTCGTCACACCAGAAACGGAACAGATTCGCCGTGACAAAGGCGCTCCCTTCCTCTGCGAAACAGCTCCGTCTTTTCGCTGCCGCCCTCGCCGCGCTTCTCGCCCTCTCCGGTTGCAACAAGACCTCTCTCGGCGACATTACCGGCTCTATCGGCCGCCGCTCGACAACATTGCCGAAGGACGAAGGCGAGCTTCGCCAATTCGCGGAGGAATGGGGCCAGCGTTACGAGCGGAATCCGAAAGACAAAACCACGGCGATGACCTACGCGAAGGCCCTTCATGCGCTGGACCAGAACGCTCAGGCGGTCGCCGTGCTGCAAGGACTCGCCATCACCTATCCCGACGATATGAAGGTGCTTGGCGCCTATGGCAAGGCGCTTGCCGACGCCGGCAGGGTCGGCCAGGCCGCCGAAATTCTCCAGAAGGCGCATACGCCGGAGCGCCCCGATTGGTCGATTCTCTCGACGCAGGGCTCGCTCGCCGACCAGCTCGGCGACCACGAGGCGGCGCGCGGCTATTACGAATCCGCCCTGAAGATTCGCCCCAACGAGCCTACCGTCCTTTCCAACCTCGGCCTCTCCTACGCGTTGGCCAAGAACTTGCCCCGCGCCGAGGAGACGCTTCGCCTCGCCGCGAGCCAGCCCACGGCGGATATGCGGGTGCGCCAGAACCTCGCCCTGGTGCTCGCATTGCAAGGCAAATTCCCCGAAGCCGAGGCATTGTCGCGCCAAGACCTTTCGCCAGCCGACGCCGCGCAGAACATCGCCTCGATCCGCCAAATGATTTCGCAATCGGACGCCTGGCGCGAGATTCAGACAGGCGCCGCCGGCCAGCCGCGCGGCGCAGCGAAACATGCCGCCGCCCGATGATCGAAACGGCGAAATGGCCGCGGGTTTCGCGGCCATTTTTCTTTGGGTTAGAATCCGGGCGGATGGCCCTTGGGGCCTTCGGGTGAGCCATGCGGGCCAGGGCCGCCTTCGTTAGGGCGTCTCGGGCGCGGCGACGGAGCCGCCGGCCGCGTCATCGCGGAGCCGGCCTGAGGCGCCGGCCCTTGCATGGCCCCGAGCGGCGCGCGCGCGCCGGGAGGCGCCGCCTCCCGCATCTGGGGCGGCGCCACGCTTCCCGGCTGTCCGCTCCTGACATGCGGCTGCGGCTCGGCGCGGCCCGGCTCCCTCATGGGCGGAGCCATGCCCTGCGGCTCGAGTTCTCTCGCCCGCGCAGGCGGGCGCTCGGTCCTCGGCTCGCTCATGCCCGGCGGCGGGCCGTTTGCCGGGCGCATCTGCGAGGGGGCGCCCCGCATCGGCCCGCCCATCGGGTCGCCGCTCATCGGATCGCGCGCGCGCTCCAACGCTCTGTGAGGCGCCGGGGCATGTCCGCCGTCGAGCCCTTGGGAGCCAGGATTTCGCGACTGGGTCGGCGCGATGGCTCTGGGAGCCGGCTCGCGCTCCGGCGCCGAGAGCGGCGACGGACCGGGTCTCCCTACCGACGCCTTGCCGGGCGCGACGCGCGCAGGCCCGTCTCCACGCGCGGGAGCCGGCGGTTGCGGCGCTCCCTTTTCTAGAGGGAGGCCTTCGCCGACCCCCGTCGGGGGTACATGGTTCTTGCCAACGCCCCGCTGCGACGGCGCATCGGAAGGGGCGGGGGTGGCCGAATGCGGCGTGGTCGCCGATGGTTGGCCAGAGTCGACGGGCTTTGGCAGGTCATGCCCGGAGGTTGCTCCGGCTCCGCCGAGCGGCGCTCGCCTCGCCGGCGACGTCGGCTTCTCGACGGGCGCAACGCCGGATGCGGCTCCGGCGCCCACCGGCGGGACGCCACCGGGCGACGGAAGCGCATGGTCCCCCGACGCGCCCGCGCCGGATGGCGCATGCGGAGTCCCCGCTCCGCTTTGCGCGGCAGGAGCGCGGTCTTTCCCCGATCGAGCCGGCGGCGCGACAGCTGGCGCGGCCGGCGGGGCCGCCGTGACGCCAGATGGCTGGGCCCCAATCGGCGGAACGCCGGTCGGCGTCGGAAGCGCGTGATCCTTCGACCCGCCCGCGCCCGAGGGCGCGCGGTCTGGGGCGGCGGGCGCCGCGGCCGACGGCGCAGGCAGAGTCCCCGCTCCTTGGGGCGCGGGAGCATGGTTCTTCCCTTGCGCAGCCGATGGCGCCCCGCTCGACGGGCCCGCCGTGACGCCAGATGGTTGGCCCCCAATCGGCGGAAGGCCGGTCGGCGTCGGAAGCGCATGATCCTTCGGCGCGGCGGCCGAGGGGGCCTGCGCCGGAGCTGGGACGCCGGTTGCTTGCGCTGGCGCGAGCGTTCCCGGCTTCACGGACGCTGGCGGCATCGGCTGAAGAGCTGGCGCGATGGCTGGCGTTGCGGCTGGCCCAGCCGGCGGCGCGGGCGGCGCCGTTTGGGGAGCAGTCCCCGTCGGCGCAGGAACGGGCGTAGCGACGCCGGGCGTAGGCGCCAGAGGTGCGCCCGCCGGCGCGATGGGCGCGGACCCGGGCGCGCCGATTGGCTGAGCCACGCCCGCGGGCGCAGCCGCCTTGCCCTTGGCGATGAAGCTCGGCAGCGCCGCGCCGATCGCCGCGGCCGCCCCCACGCCGACAGCCGTCAAGGCGCTGGAAGAAAGCACTCCGCCCCTGGGGTCGCGCACGATCACATTGTTGGCCTCAGGGTCGACGGCCACGGAATTATGGACGTTGGCGTAGATGACGTTATCGGGCGGCGGCGCGATGTAATCCGGCGGGCGCTGCCAGGCAGGGATCGGCACATATTGCGGAGCCGGCAACGCATAGGGCTGCGCAATGACGACCGGCGGCGGCAGGATGACGAAATCCGGCGGCGGAGGCGGCAGCAGATAGACGGGCGGCGGAGGCGGCGGCGCGAAGGCCCATGCGGGATCGCCGAAGTAGACGACCTGTTGCTCGACATAGACGAGTTCGTCCGGCGGCGGCGGCGGATAATCGTAATTGATCATCTCGAATTGCGCCGGGGGCTGGAGGTCATAGCGCAATTCGGCGAGGCGACGGCGCGCGTCCCAGGCGTGCGGGCCCTTGGGATAACGGCGCAGATAGGTCCAATAGGCGTTGGGCGTGTTTACGACGCGCGAACGCCGCCAGGTCAGCGCCTCGCGCCGCGCCGCGAGAATGGCGCGCGCCCGCTTTGCGTAGGGCGCCGCCGGATAGGTCGCGACATAATCCTGATAGGCCTGCATCGTGTCGCGGCGGATTGCGGCGGAGAGGCCCTCCTCGGGCCCCAACGCGCTGATTGGCTTCGCGAGCCGCGCCACATCCTCGGCGCGCAAGGGCGCATTGGCGTCGCGCTGGAAGAACAGGAAATCCGTGTTGGCGCCCTGCGAATTCCAGGGGATCTGCGCGCCCTTTGTCATATCGGAGACGCGCATGCGCGTATTCTCGAAGACGTCCATCAGCGGCCGCCCGCCGTCGCGCATCATTTCCGCGAGCGCATGGGCATAGGCGCCGTAATCGCCGGTTTCATCCGGCGCGATTGTCCCCGGCGCGGCATTGTAGGCGAGAAGCGCCCTGCCCCCCGGCTCGTACAGCGCAAGACCGCCGGCGATCGGCTGGCCGGAAAGCTGGTACGGATTGGCGCGGGCCACGTCGAGGACGACGACGCTGAGCTTTGCCCCGGAGGCCGCGAGCGGCTGCAAGACATCCGAGACGCGTAACGCCCGCATGGGAATATCGGCGTCGCTCGAGAGCGTCGCGTCGACTGGCGCGAGATAATTCTCGCCTTCGAGCTGCAAGCCGTAGCCCGAGAAATAGATGAAGGCGACGGCCTCTGGCCCCGCCTGGGCAGCCTTGTCGAGAAAGTCGTGGAACGCCTGTTTCAGCGCCGCCTCCTCGAGATCGCGCGCGCCCGTAACGTCGAAGCCCGCCGCCTGCAATGTCTGCGCGACGAGGCCCGCGTCATTGGCGGCTGTCGCCAGCGGTTTCGCCGAATAGGCCGACTCGCCGATCACGAGCGCAAGCCGCCGCTCGGCGGCGAAGGCGCCTTGCACAAAGGCAATCAGCGCCGCCGCCGCGACCAGAAGCGTTCGAATTCGCTGCATCCAAATTCTCCCCGCGGACGCCACTCCCCCGAAGCGTCTTGTTATTCAGCGACTTCGCCGCCGAACCTATGCGTAAACCATGCGTCGCCGCACGGGGCGGCAGGACGGAGACATCCAGCCATTTCTTTGATCAATTTGAGGATATTTTGTGCGCCAGGCGCCAGCATGGCGATCAACCCAGCAGCGGGCGCCTCTATAAGCGCCGCTCAGTATAGATGTTGCGCAGCGTGGCACGCGCATTGCTGACAAAACGGCCATCTTGCCGTCAACGAAAGCAAAATGCCGCAATGAAGATCGTCACCGCCATCATCAAACCCTTCAAGCTGGAAGACGTGCGCGACGCCCTGATCGCCCTCGACGTCCATGGCATGACGGCGACCGAAGTGAAGGGCTATGGGCGCCAGAAGGGCCACGCGGAAATCTACCGCGGGGCCGAATATATCGTCTCCTTTCTGCCCAAGCTGAAAATTGAGATCGCCGCCAGCGACGACCGCATCGAGAGCGTTGTCGAGGCGATCCACAAGGCCGCCCACACCGGACATATCGGCGACGGCAAGATTTTCGTCACGCCGCTGGAGCACGCCGTTCGCATTCGCACGGGCGAGAAGGACGCGGAAGCGCTGTAGCGAGGCGACGCCGGGAACGACGACCAAAGCGCCCCACCCCGACCCCTCCCCCGCAGGGCGAGGGAAAAGCCACGCCGCGAGCGCGGCGATCACCAAACGCCCAAAAACGAAAAAGAGAGAAACGATGCTTCAATCCCGCCATGCTGGGACAGAGGATTTCCTCATCCAACCCCACAAAGCGAAAGGCTACCGCGTCATTCTCGCCGGCGCTGGCGCCCTCCTCTCCACCCCCGCCCTGGCGCAGGGCGCGCCCAAGATCGACGGCGCCGACACGGCCTTCATGATCGTCGCGACAGCCCTCGTGCTGATGATGACGCTGCCCGGCCTCGCGCTCTTCTACAGCGGCATGGTCCGCAGGAAGAATGTGCTGGCGACGATGGCGCAGAGCCTCATCGCCACGGCGGTCGTCTCGCTGCTGTGGATCGGCGTCGCCTACAGCCTCGCCTTCTCGGGCGAGGGCGCCTTCATCGGCGACGCGTCGCGAACCCTGCTCGCGGGCATCGGCGTCGACACGGTGAGCCCCTTCGCCAAGACGATCCCTGAAATCCTCTTCATGGCCTATCAGATGACCTTCGCGGTCATCACCTGCGCGCTGGTCGGCGGCTCGGTGGCGGAGCGCATGAAGTTCTCGGCCTTCATTCTCTTCAGCGTCGTCTGGCTCTTCATCGTCTATGCGCCATCGGCGCATTGGGTGTGGGGCGGCGGCTTCCTGCAGAAGATGGGCGTCCTCGATTTTGCGGGCGGCACGGTGGTGCATATCAACGCCGGCGTCGCTGGCCTCGTCTGCGCGCTCGTCATGGGCAAGCGCGTAGGCTTCGGCCGAGAGAACCTCTCGCCCTTCGATCTCTCGCTCGCCGTGATCGGCACGGGGCTCTTGTGGGTGGGCTGGTTCGGGTTCAACGGCGGCTCGGCGCTCGGCGCCAACTCGCGCGCGATTTTCGCCATTGTCGCCACGCATCTCGCCGCCTGCGCCGGCGCACTTGTCTGGGCCGGGCTGGAATGGGCCGAGCGCGGCAAGCCTTCGGTGCTCGGCGTCATCTCCGGCGCGGTCGCGGGGCTCGGCACCATCACGCCGGCCTCGGGCTATGTGCTGCCCTGGCACGGCGTCGTCATCGGACTCATCGCCGGCGGCGTCTGCTATTGGTTCTGCACCGTCGCCAAGTACAAATTCCACTATGACGACTCGCTGGACGTGTTCGGCGTCCATGGCGTCGGCGGCGTCATCGGCACGCTGATGGCCGGCGTCTTCGCGACCCGCGCGATCACGGCGAGCGACAGCGACCCCGGCGCCGCGGGACTGCTGGAAGGCGACGCACATCAATTCGTGGTGCAGGCGATCGGCGTCGGCGTGACGATCATCTGGTGCGTAATCGGGACGCTCGCCTCGTTGAAGATCGTGTCGCTCTTCACGAACCTGCGCGTCGACAGCGACGAGGAGCGCGAGGGGCTGGACATTTCGCTGCATGGCGAGGCGCTGCATCAGTAGGGAAGAGCGGCCTGAAACAGGCTCAGCTTCTCACCCGCGTCATGGCCGGGCTTGTCCCGGCCATCCACGCCGGGCCGCTACGCTAGTTACTCGTACAAGTCCCGCCATTCGCGATCCACATCGAGAATGAGCCGCGCTTTCCAGGCGCGGCCAGTGATTCATATTGCTCTCCCGCTGGATAGCATCACGAATATCCTCGTAGGGCTCATGCCAAATTGGTCGTGAAGTAGACCCACCCTCCCCGTATCAACTATCCCGCTCGGTATGGATGGCCGGGACAAGCCCGGCCACGACGGTTGTGGTCGTGTTTGACGATGTGGTATAATAATACCGATACCTCATTTTTCCTGGTTTTCCTAGGTTCTGGCCGAATAGTCGACCAATATTTGCTTGACCCCCGCCCCCGCATCCCCTATCCAGCCGCATCCGAACAGTTCGTTCAGACGGAACTCCCATCCCATGTTTGGCAAGACCTATTCGGCGAAGCCCGCCGACATCGAAAAGAAATGGGTGCTGATCGACGCCTCCGGGCTCGTCGTCGGCCGCCTCGCCACGATCATCGCCCTGCGCCTGCGCGGCAAGCATAAGGCCACCTTCACGCCCCATATGGACGACGGCGACAACATCATCGTCGTCAACGCCGACAAGGTGGTGCTGACCGGCCGCAAGCGCGACCAGAAGGTCTATCATTATCACACGGGCTTTCCGGGCGGCATCAAGGAGCGTTCGGCCAAGTTCATCCTCGACGGCCGCTTCCCGGAGCGCGTTCTGGAGAAGGCCGTGCAGCGCATGCTGCCGCGCGGCCCGCTCGGCCGCAAGCAGCTCGGAAACCTGCGCGTCTACAAGGGCGCAGAGCATCCCCATACGGCGCAGAACCCCGTGACGCTCGACGTCGCCGCCTTGAACGCCAAGAATAGCCGGAGCGCCTGATTATGGTCGAGACCACCCTTTCCTCGCTCGCCGACCTCGATCAGGCGGCCGTCGTCGCCATCGAAGCGCCGAAATATGAGCAGAAGCTCGACAAATACGGCCGCGCCTACGCCACCGGCAAGCGCAAGAACGCCGTCGCCCGCGTTTGGGTGAAGCCGGGTTCCGGCAAGATCACCGTCAACGGCCGTGATCTCGACGTTTACTTCGCGCGCCCCGTCCTGCGCATGATCCTGCAACAGCCGCTCGCTGTCGCCAAGCGCACGGGCCAGTATGACATCATGGTGTCGGTGGCCGGCGGCGGCCTCTCGGGCCAGGCGGGCGCGGTGCGCCACGGCCTCGCCAAGGCGCTGACCAATTACGAGCCGGAGTTGCGCTCGCCCTTGAAGAAGGAAGGCTTCCTCACCCGCGATTCGCGCGTGGTCGAGCGCAAGAAATACGGAAAGCGGAAAGCCCGCCGCAGCTTCCAGTTCTCGAAGCGCTGATACGGGCGCGCTCTTCTGGATTCGACATCGAGCCGGGCCATGCGCCCGGCTTTTTTTGTCGCGAGGGCCTCGAGGCGAAATACGTCAACTCGATCGTTCTCGGGATCGTCGGCGCAGCGCTTTCCTGTTCCGTTGGCTATTTGCTTCGACATATGCTGACCCAAAATCGAGATTAGCTTCGCGGAGATTATCGCTCATGCGCGCACCGCTTTTCGCCGCCGCCATCCTCCTCACCTCTCCGACTCTCGCCGCCGAACCCCATATCATCGGCGCCAAGGACGGTAAGGACGTCGTCACGATCCGCGCGCCGGAGGCCTCGACCTCGAAACAGGCGCTGCCCTTCTTTCCGGGCGTCTCCAACAAGAACGCCGGCGCCAAGGGGCTGTCGCTCTTGAAGGTCGTCATCCCGCCTGGCGCTTCCGCGCAGGCCCACGTCCACAAGGGCCATGAGTCGGCGATCTATCTGCTTCAGGGCACGGTCGAGACGCGCTACGGCGAGCATTTGGAAAAGAGCGTCGTCAATGTCGCGGGCGATTTCATTTACATCCCCGCCGACGTGCCACATCAGCCGACCAATCTCAGCAAGACCGAGCCGGCCATTGGCATTGTCGCCCGCAACGATGGCGACGAACAGGAGCATGTGATCCTGTTGCCGAAGAAATAGCGGCGAACGGGGACGCTTTTCAGTCTAAATGATTGAGGAGCGACCGCCCTGCCGCCTCCACGATGATTGCGCCGGCGACGCCGAGAGAAGCGATCAGCAGGAAGAAATCCACGCTCGCGAGGCTCGACCAGAGCCCGCCGAGCCATCCCGCCAGGAAATTGCCGAGAAACATCGACGTGAACCAAAGGCCCATCAGCGCCGAGCGCGCGCCTTTCGGAGCCAGGCGGGAAACGAGCGACAGTGTGATCGGCGAGAAATGCAGCTCCGCAAGAGTGATGACGACGAAATAAGCCAAAAGCCAAAGCCAGCTTGTCTTTTCGCCCTCGCCGCTCCAGGCGGCGAGGGCCATGATTACATAGCTCGCAGCGGCGCCCAGACAGCCAATAGACAGCTTGCGCATGGTCGAAGGCTCTCGGCCGCGCCGCGCCAGCTGCCCCCAGAAAGCGACGAGCGGCGGGGTAAAGAGAAAGATCATCAGCGGATTGAAGGCCTGAAACCAGGTGACGGGAATTTCCGCGCGCCAGCTCAGGAAGCCAACGCCGCGATCGGTGAAATGGTCCGCCCAAAGCACGATCGTATTTCCCTGCTGCTCGAAGGCCGCCCAGAACAAGGCGGAGGGAAGGAAGAGCAGCAGGATAGGTAGAAGCGCCCGGCCAAGCGGCGGTCCCTCTTCGTCGCTCGCAGCGTCGCGCGCGCTCAGCGTCGGCGGATCGGGCGGGAGATGGGGGCGGCCGAGGAGATAAGTGGCTAGTCCGATAGCCATCCCGACCCCCGCGCATGCGAAGCCGTAATGCCAGCCGATTTTCTCTCCGATCGTCCCGCAAACGAGCGGCGCGAAGAAAGCGCCGACGTTGATGCCGACGTAGAAAATTGAATAGGCGCGGTCGCGGCGCGCGTCGCCTTCCGCATAAAGCTCACCGACCTGCGTGGAAATATTGGGCTTGAAGGCGCCGCAGCCCAAAGCGATGAGCGCCAGCGCGACGAGAAAAAGCGGCTCCGACGCCATCATGAAATGGCCTGTCGCCATCAGCCCCGCGCCGAGCGCGATCGTTCTCGCGCGCCCGAGCAGCCGATCGGCGATAAACCCGCCGAGGATCGGCGTCAGATAGACGAGCCCCGTATAAAGCCCGTAGATTTGCGAAGCGAAAGGTTGCGGGGCGAGCGGGCCGGCAAAAAACTCCAGGCCGCGCTTCAACTCGACCAGCCCCAGCGCTTTTTCCATGCGCGCGGGCTCGAGAAGATAACCCACCATGTAGAGAACGAGAAGCGCGCGCATCCCGTAATAAGAAAAGCGCTCCCACATTTCCGACGCGAAAAGATAGGCAAGCCCGCGCGGGTGGCCGAAGAAACGAGACGAATCGAGCATTTTCTCGGGAATTCTCCGTGCGGTCGAGACGCGGATTCACGCGAGCAAAACCGGAATGCTTAAAAGACCCCAGCGTCCAGACCCGCGGCAACCAGCATGCCGAGCTCCCGGCACGCGCCGATGAAATCCTCGCGCCATTCGCCGCGGCAGATCAGCGGCGCCTGGACCGCGCGCCAGCGCAGTCCCGTGACGATCGTCTCGACGCCGCGCCTCGCGCCGGTCCCGTCGCTGCCAGCGCGGATGACGAGCGCATAGGGCAGTCCCTGCGCGTCATCGAGACAGGGATAGTAACATCGGTCAAAGAAATCCTTCAGGGCGCCGCTCATGTAGCCCAAATTCTCGGGCGTCAGAAGGATGACGCCGCTTGCGGCCAACACGTCTTCGGGCCGGGTTTCGAAAGGGCTCGACGCGCGCGTCTCGACGTCTTCGATCTCCGGCGCCTGCGCGCCTTCGACAAGCGCATCGCGCATCCGCGCCAGATTTGGCGAAGGCGCATGGGCGATGACGAGAAGCCGTTTCGGCGCCATTTCATCGAGCTCCCATTTCGGCCGGCCGCTGTTGACAAGGCGTCACGCAGCCATCATCCAAGCCGCGCATATACGCGTCTCCCTCCGAATGGTGCCCCTGATGACGACAAAAATTTTCATCGACGGCGAAGCCGGCACGACGGGGCTCGAAATCCGCGAACGGCTCGCGGACCGCGCGGACATCGAAATCGTCGCCATTCCCGCCGAGAAGCGCAAGGACATAGAGGCCAAGCGCGCCGTTCTCGCCGGTGTCGGCATCGCCATTCTCTGCCTGCCGGACGACGCCGCCAAGGAGACCGTCGCGCTCTGCGACGCGCTCGGGCCCAAGGCCCCGCGCCTTCTCGACGCCTCGACGGCGCATCGCGTCGCGCCCGGCTGGGTCTATGGCTTTCCCGAGCTCTGCGCCGGACAGCCCGAAGCAATCGCAAAAGCGGCGCGCGTCGCCAATGTCGGCTGCTACGCGACGGGCTCCATCGCCTTGCTGCGCCCGCTCGTCGACGCCGGGCTCATCGCGGCGGATCAGCCGCTCACCATCAACGCCGTCTCCGGCTATTCGGGAGGCGGGCGGCAGATGATCGAATCTTACGAGAAGGGCGAGGCGCCCGCTTTCGAGCTTTACGCGCTCACGCTCGAGCACAAGCATCTGCCGGAGATCATGGCCTATTCGAAGCTGACGGCGCGTCCGCTGTTTGCGCCGTCGGTCGGCAATTTCCGCCAGGGCATGCTGGTCTCCATCCCGCTCTCGCTCGACTCCCTGCCCGGGAAGCCGAAGGCTGTGGATCTGGAAGCCGCCTATCGGCGCCATTACGAGGGCGCGCCGCATGTTCGCGTCATGCCGGCGCCGGCGAACGGCCGCCTCGACGCGCTCGCGCTCAACGGGACGGATGACATGGAGGTCTTCGTCTTCGCCAATGAGACGTTCCGTCACGCGCTTCTGGTCGCGCGCCTAGACAACCTCGGCAAGGGCGCATCGGGGGCGGCGGTGCAGAATTTGGATTTGATGATCAGTGGCGAGGCTTAAAGCGGGCGAAAGGTAGCGGTTTGGCGCGCGGGCCCGAGGGCCGGCGGTTCATGGCCGCGCCCGGACCGCGCGCCTTCAGCGCATGCTTCGCGTCAATCGGTATAGGCCGTCACCCCGGCCGGCAGTTTCTGAGCGACATCCTCGTAGCGGCTGGTGCGCTTGCCCATCATGGCCTCGAAGGCCTCGTGCACCTCGCTCACCGTTTTGTGCTTGAGCTTGCGGCCCTGCTGCGCATAGAAGATCGGCTTATTGGCGCGCGCGGGCTTGGGCAGCAGCGTCGCCGCCGACATATTCGGCGACTCGTTCAGGGCCTTCATGAACCGCTCGGTGTCTTCCGGCCCGAGGAAGTGAATGAGATAGGTCTCGCCCGCCGTAAGCTGGCGGCCGATCTTCTCCGCGATTTTTGTGCCGTCCTTTTTCAGCATCTCGGCGGCGAGGACTGCAGACAAATACGGATCGTTGCGCAGACCCAGAATTTTCGCGCGCTGCTGCGGCGCGACGGTCGGGGGCGCGTCCTCGCCGCCGGCGATCGCCTTGGCCTCTTCATCGCGGCCGTAGCGATGCCCGAAGTCCTTCATCGCCTTGAGCCAGGTCTTCTCGACGAACTGGAAAAGCCCGCTCGCGGAGGAGGTCCGCGCCTTGGCGGTCGTCGAGAAATTCGATTCCTTGTCCGCGATCGCCATGAGCAAGGCGGGGTCCATTTCCGTCTTGTTCGCCGCCTGCACGACGCGCTCGACCACGGATTTCTGCACCTTCACCGAGCCGAAGCGCATGACGCCCGGCGCATCGGCGGCCGCGTTGTCATTGGCGCCGAGACGATGAGACCAGGTCAGCGCCGCCTGTTCGAGCGAGAAGTCGGTGTCGAGCGCGACCTCGTCTTCGCCGCGCGTCAGCTGCATGAAGGGCGTCGCTGGCGTGCGCAGCTTGGCGGCGCGCCCGAGCCGCTCATAACGGGGCGTCTCCTCCCGCTTCGCCGAAAAGGTCAGCGCCGCAAGGACCGACAGGAGCGCCCCCACCCAAAGGGTGCGGAGAAGGATATGGAAGGAGCGATCGGCGCAGATCGAGGCCCATTTTGCACCCAAACTCATTCCGCGCGCTGACGCAAATGTGCTCGGCGTGGTGTCCGTCATTCTTTTCCGTTAGCTCCCCGGCCCATGAAAGGCGATTTCTTCCAGGAAGCTACGGGGCCGGAAAGGCAAAAGAGCGACGGCGAGCGTCACGCCCGCGCCATATTCCCCCATGCCGGGGGATACGGAAACCCCAATAAAAACAACGAGTAAAGGAGAGGGCGGCCGGAACGGCGCGCCTCCAGCCACATTTGCGCCGCTAAACCTGCGCGCGAACCATCGCCCTCAAAGGGAAACCTTGGCGAGCAGGCTCTGGATCAGGTGATATTCCGGGCCGGCGACAGGAGTGGTCCGTGACAGGAAGTCGACCGGCTTGCCGTCCTCCATCCCGTAGTCGGCGACGCGCGCCACCTTCCTCGATTTGTCGAAATAGACCGCCAGCACATGCTGATCGGTGATGTTCTGCGGCATAAAGGCCAGCGAACGCTCGAGCCGCTGGCTGACGTAATACCAGGCGTCGCCGCCGATCGTGGAGGTCGTTGAAGGCGTGCCCAGCGCCTGCATAACCTGAGGCGCCGCCATACCCGTTTTCACCTGCATGGCCTTGCGCGTGTCGACCACCGCCCCTCGGTTGATGACGCCGTCATAGCCCAGGCACCCTGAAAGCGAGGCGGCGACGCCGCAGGCGGCCACGAACCTTACGGCCGACGCACCCAACCAGCCTTTCGAAACACCGCGCAAGCCGAGCCCCGCCATATCGATCTCCAAGCTACTTCCCCGCCGGCCGCTCTGCGCGCGCCGACCCATCGCAACGCAATACGGATTGCGTAGCCTTCGATTGTCTCGAAAGCAAGCCGGTCCCGGAGCGATACGTCGGAGAACTGGCGCCAATGAGGCGGCCAACGTATCTAGAGGACATTGATGCGCCCGACGCGGATAAGAGAGGGGCAATATGATGGACGAACACAATATGGCCCCCGGCGAGAAGGCGCCGCTTTCGCGCCCCCTCTCCATAAGCGAGGTTTCGCCGGAGGGACTCGATGTCCAGATCGTCGCCTCGGAATCCGAACGCGCGGCGCTGGCGGAAATGAACGCCCTCCCCGTCGTTCACTCGCTCGAAGCGACTCTGCGCGCGCGTCGATGGCGCGGCGACGGGCTGGAGGTGACGGGAGAGTTGCGCGCCCTGGTGCGCCAGGCCTGCGTGGTCACGCTCGATGAGTTCGACTCGGAAATTGTGGAGTCCATCGAGCTTCGTTTCGCGCCGCCCAAGGACGCCCCTCGTCCCCGCTCGCGCCGCCACGCGCCCGAGCCGGAGATCATCGAGCAGAACGCCCTGGACGAGGATCCGCCCGACCCCCTGGTCGGCGGCGTGGCGGATCTCGGCGCGGTCATCTCGGAATTCCTGACTCTGGCGCTCGACCCCTATCCGCGCAAACCTGGCGCGGAATTCGTAGAGCCCGCGCCCGAAGAAAAGGCCGGCGTGGTCTCGCCTTTCTCGACGCTTCGCCAAACCGGCAAGCCCTCCAAAGAGTAGCGGCAGCCAGGCCGAGCGACCCACACGTGGTGGGGTGGCACTTGCGCGGTCGCTCGGCAAATGGCAATCACCCGCGCGGAACGCGGGGCCTTGGCGGCGCCCTCGATTCATGGCCCATAAAGCGCATGCCTGCGCCAAGAGAGCCGGCGCGGCGCGGGCATTCGGGGGACAGGGGAAGATATGGCGGAAAAAGTTCGGATCGCAGTCGATGCGATGGGCGGCGATTTTGGCCCGTCCGTGACCATCCCCGGCTGCGCCCTCGCCCTCGAACGCATGCCCGAGAGCCAATTTCTGCTCCTCGGAGACGAAGCGGCGATCCACGCTGAGCTCGCAAACCACCCTCGCCTCGCCGAGCGCTCCGAAATCAGGCACTCGAGCGTCACGATCCGCATGGACGACAAGCCCAGCCAGGCGCTTCGTTACGGACGCCGCGTCTCCTCCATGTGGATGGCTGTCGAGGCGGTCAAGAAGGGCGAGGCCGACGCCGCGATCTCCGCCGGCAATACCGGCGCGCTGATGGCCATGTCGAAGATCTGCTTGCGCACCATGGCGCGCATCGAGCGGCCGGCGCTCGCCTGCCTGTGGCCGACGCTGCGGGGCCAGTCGATCGTGCTCGACGTCGGCGCATCGATCGGCGCCAACGCCAGCCATCTCGTCGATCTCGCCATCATGGGCTCGGCGATGGCGCGCATCATTCTCGGGCTGGAGCGCCCGACCGTCGGCCTGCTCAATGTCGGCACGGAGGAAATCAAGGGCGTGGAGGAGGTCAAAGCCGCCGCCGCCGTCCTGCGCGAATCGCAGCTGCCCGGATTGGAATACGCCGGCTTCGTCGAGGGTGACGGGATTGGCATGGGCGCCGTCGACGTCGTGGTGACGGAAGGCTTCACCGGCAATATCACGCTCAAGACGGCCGAAGGCACGGCGAAGCAGATCGCAGCCTATCTCAAGGCCGCCATGAGCGGCTCGCTCTTCGCCAAGATCGGTTATCTCTTCGCGCGCGGCGCCTTCAACGAGCTCAAGCGCAAAATGGACACGCGCGCCGTCAATGGCGGGGTGTTTCTTGGCCTTGAAGGCATTGTCATCAAGAGCCATGGCGGGACCGACGCGGTCGGCTTCGCCCGCGCGGTCGAGATCGGTTATGAAATGGCCAAAAGCGACCTCTTGAACCGCATTCGCGACACGGTCGCGCTTGCTCATCAATTCGAAAGCGGCGCCGACACGACGGCTGAACCGCCGCAGGAAACCGCTCAGTGACAAATTCCCTGCTCCGCTCCGTCGTCCTTGGCGTCGGCTCCTATCTGCCCGCGAGGACGCTGACCAACGACGACCTCGCCAAAATCGTCGACACCAGCGACGAGTGGATCTTCCAGCGCACGGGCATCAAGGAGCGTCATATCGCCGCGGATGGCGAAACCACGTCGATGCTCGGCGAAAAGGCGGCGCGCGCCGCGTTGGAGGACGCCGGCCTGGTCCCGGACGACATCGATCTCATTATCGTGGGCACATCGACGCCGGACTGGACCTTCCCCTCGACGGCGACCCAAATCCAGGCGGCGCTGGGAATAACCCACGGCGTGGCCTTCGATCTTCAGGCGGTCTGCTCCGGTTTCGTCTTCGCTCTCGCGACGGCCGACAAATTTCTTCGCTCCGGTTCTCATAAGCGCGCCCTCGTCATCGGCGCCGAGACCTTCTCGCGAATCATCGACTGGGAAGACCGCACGACCTGCGTGCTCTTCGGCGACGGCGCGGGCGCCATGGTGATCGAGGCGCGGCCATCGTCAGGCGCCATGAGCGAGCGCGGCATTCTGACGACACACTTGCGCTCGGACGGCCGGCACCGCGACAAGCTCCATGTCGACGGCGGTCCTTCGGCGACCCGGACGGTCGGCCATCTTCGCATGGAAGGCAAAGAAGTCTTCAAATTCGCGGTCGGCAAGGTGACGGACGTCGTCGCGGACGCTTTCGCAGCCACGGGAATCACGCCGGAAGAGCTCGACTGGTTTGTTCCGCATCAGGCCAATCGGCGCATTATCGATATGTCCGCTCAAAAGCTTGGCATCGCCCCCGAGAAAGTCATCGCGACCGTGCATTTGCACGGCAACACCTCGGCGGCCAGCATCCCCCTCGCCCTTTCGGCGGCGAGGACGGATGGACGCATAAAGAAAGGCGACCTTGTCATGCTCGAAGCTGTCGGCGGCGGATTCACCTGGGGGTCGGCTCTGATACGCTGGTGAATGTCCAGAAAGGCCTGAAAGCGACTTACGCTTGATTTCAGCGCTGCAATTCTGATAATTCCGATGCGCGGGGGCTGGAGCCTGACGGCGCAGATGATTTCTGGCGGCGATTGCGTGTCGCGATGAAATGTTTGGAATAAAAGCAGAACATCGGCGCCAGCTTGTCTCCAGCTCTAATCGTTTCGATAATGTATAAGGCTTGAGATGTCCCAGGGGGAAATTCTCTCTCCAAAGAGCGATGGCGCTCTTGACGACAACACCGAAAACCTCAGAACGACGACCCGCGCCGATCTTGCGGAAGCGGTCCACCGACAAACCGGCTTCTGCCGCACGGACGCAGCCAAATATGTCGAAATGGTTCTTGACGAGATCTTCAACGCCATAGTGGCGCAAGAGGACGTCAAATTGTCCTCTTTCGGCGCTTTTCTCGTTCGGGCCAAGAAAGAGCGGCAAGGTCGCAATCCCAAGACCGGCGAATCGGCGAAAATCACGGCTCGCCTCGTCGTCGCTTTCAAGCCCTCCAATGTTCTTCGAGCCCGCGTCAATAACGGCTTCGCGGACATCGTCGAATTTGGAGAAACTGGTCTCGAACGACCGGAGCCGAACGGCGAGAGCCGGCCAAACGGCAAGGCGCGCTGATCCTTCAAATCGAATTCCGCAAAAGTTGACAGGCTTTTGCGATGAAATGCGCTCCAGATTTTTGAGCTTGCGCGATTTCCTGTCGCTCGCATGATTCCACGCGAGCGGAAAGCGCGCTAGCCGAAACGCGGGCGCCTCTTGACAGGACTTGGCCGGGCATGCGGCAAGCGGCCATGGCCAAATCCCGCTCCCTCTTCGTCTGCCAGAATTGCGGCGCCGTGGCGGCGCGCTGGCAGGGACGCTGCGAATCCTGCGGCGATTGGAACACGATCGTCGAGGAGAGCGACGCAAGCCCCGCCGCGGCGCGGGCGACGCGGGGGCGCGCCTTCGAGCTCGAAGGTCTCGCGGGCGACGAGCGGCCGGCGGCCCGCATCGTCACCGGCATCGGGGAATTCGACCGCGTCACTGGCGGCGGCTTCGTGCCGGGGTCGGTGCTGCTGCTTGGCGGCGAGCCGGGCATCGGCAAATCGACCCTGCTCATCCAGGCCTGCGCGGCCCTGGCGCGGCGCGGCGCGCGCGTGGTTTACATATCCGGCGAAGAGGCGGTGGCGCAGGTGCGGCTACGGGCCGCCCGTCTCAATCTGGTTGATGCGCCGGTCGAGCTGGCATCCGCCACGCAGGTCGAGGATATTCTCGCCACCTGCGCGACGGGCAAGCGCGCCGCGCTGATCGTCATCGATTCGATCCAGACTATGCACACCGAGGCCGCCCCCTCTGCGCCCGGCACGGTGACCCAGGTTCGGGCGAGCGCCCAGGCGCTGCTTCGCCACGCCAAAACCGGCGGGTCGGCCATCATTCTCGTCGGACACGTCACCAAAGACGGGCAGGTCGCCGGCCCGCGCGTCGTCGAGCACATGGTCGACGCGGTGCTCTCGTTCGAAGGCGACGCCGCGCATCATTTTCGCATGTTGCGCGCTTCCAAGAACCGCTTCGGCGCGACCGGGGAAATCGGCGTTTTCGAAATGACCGGCCTCGGGCTCGCCGAGGTCGCCAACCCCTCCGCCATTTTCCTCGCCGGTCGCGACGCCTCGGCGCCCGGCGCGGCGGTCCTGGCCGGATTGGAGGGTCAGCGTCCGATGCTGATCGAGATACAGGCTCTGGTCGCGCCGACATCCCTCGGCACGCCGCGCCGCGCTGTC
>DATBRF010000091.1:0-8646 GCA_036560425.1 Methylocystis sp.
GGTCGTCATGCCGGCGATCCGGCCATCCTCCACCCCCTTCATGTAATCCAAAAAATTCACGCCCATCGCCGGTTTCCTCCCCGGCGCCTTTTGAATCCATCGGCCCGCTCAATGCATTAACAATTTATGACTCCGCCCTGCAAGAAGAGGGCGGTTCCAACGCCCGTTGAGGCTTACTGTCCAAACCCCGCCGCAATCTGGGAGAAGATGGCGCGCGAGTGGGGCGGCTTTTTGGGGGATTAGAGACCATGTCTTCTGCTTGGCGGAAATGGCGGGCGCCCCTCGCCCTCGGATTCGCGCTTGTCTGCGGAATCGGCGCCGACGCGGCAATGGCTCAGTTTTACTTCCGGCCCTTCGCCTACAGCTACCGTTACGACCTGCCTCCGCCTCCCCTGGAAGACGATGGCTTCGACGGGCCGCGCTTCGCCTCGCGCCGCGCCGTGGCGCGCATATTGGCCCGGGAGGGCTTTGAGCTCATCGGCCCGCTCGGGCGGCGCGGCGATCAGCTCGTCGCGACCGGCGTAAGCCCCCGGGAGGGTGAGATGCGCTTTTTCATCGACCCCTTCGAAGGCGTCATTATTCGCGCCATCAGCTTGGGGCCGCCGCTCCAGGCCGACCGGCCGCAGCCCCGCGACGACGGATTCATTCCGCCTCTCGGCGGCTCGCATCCGGTGGTGAAGGAGATTGGGCGCGATCGGGCGCCCGCGAATGAAGGACGGGGCAATGAGCGCGTTCGTCGCCTCGCTCGTCCGGCCCCGCAATCTCCGGTCGCAGAGCCCACGCGGCCGGCGGCGCGTGACACAGCGCGCCCTGCCCCGCAAGCCGCCCCGCCCGCTCCGGCTTCTACGGCGACGGCGCCGACCCCGAAGGCCGCCGGAGCGCAAAAGCCGGTCGAATGGGCTCCGCCAGCCGAAATCTCGAAACCCGCTGAAGCGGCGAAGCCCGCGGCGCCGCCGAAAGCGGCGGAGGCTCCAAAACCCGCAGAGCCGCCCAAGCCGGTCGTGGCGAATCCCCCTGAGCCCGCAAAGCCGGCCGACGCGGCAAAACCGGCCGAAGCCCGGACTAGCGCCGGCAAGGCGGACACGGCCAAGACAGACGCGGCCAAGACAGACGCGGCCAAGACAGACGCCGCGACGGACGCCAAACGGCCGACGCTGCCTAGCCCCATCGTCGAAGCAGCGAAGCCCCCTGCGCGAACCGTAACAGCCAAAAGTCCTGCTCCGCGCGCCACCGCCGCGCGGTCCACCGGTTCGACACATCGCGCCATCGTGCCGCCAAAATCGACGGAAGGCGCCACTGCCGTTACGCCCTCCGCGCCCGCCGCCGCCACGGCGCATTCGCCGGAAGGCGCAAAAACACCGCAGAGCGTTGCGTCGCCGAAAGCTCAATAAGAAAGAGGCGCCCTTGTAGGCGCCTCTCTGATTTTCAAATGGTCGACGAAGCTTAGGCGACCTTGGATTCCACGACCTTGGCGGTCGGGGCGGTCACGCCGATCTCGATGCGGCGCGGCTTCTGGGCCTCGGGGATTTCCCGGACGAGGTCGATATGAAGCAAGCCGTTGACGAGACTCGCGCCCGTCACGATCACATGGTCGGCGAGCTGGAAGCGGCGCTCAAAGGCGCGGGCGGCGATGCCCTGGTGAAGCATCTCGCGCCCCTCGACGGGCGACGTCTGCTCCTTGGAGCCTTTGACCGACAGCGCATTTTCCTTGGTCTCGATCGCCAGCTCCTCGCGCGAAAAGCCGGCCACAGCGAGCGTTACGCGATAGGCGTTCTCGCCCGTGCGCTCGATATTGTAGGGCGGATAGGTGGAGGCGCTGTCCACCCCGCCCGCCTGATCGAGAAGATTGAAGAGACGATCGAAGCCTACGGTCTGGCGATAAAGGGGCGACAGATCGAAGTGACGCATGACATATCCTCCGTATGAAGCGACATGCGGCGCGCTGCGTAACGCGCCGCGCCTGTTCGCGCGTCCGGTGCGGCCCGCGCTAAACACGATTTGGGAAGCAGCTCTATCGAGTTCAAGAGGGGCGCGATTACAGCCAAGTTGCGGAAAAGACACAGCAGCAACAAAACCGTAGCAATTGAGACATAGTCGCTTACTGCTCCGCTTGCCTCACAGCTAAGTAGCAGGCATGCGGATTCGAGGGGGCCAGATTTTCGGCGCGGGGCGGCGCGAGCGGAGCATTGCCGGGTGGGCGCATGGCGCGCTCGCGCTGGCGATGGCGCTTTTCGTCGTCGCCCAGGCGACCGCGTTCCGGATCGGACACGCAGGCGCCGCGCACGCCGAGGGCCTCTCAACCCAATACTGCAAAAAGCCTGCGGCGCTCTCGAACAATGACGCCGCCTCGCTCCCGGCGCCCGTGTCGGCTTCGGACCATGATTGCGGCGCCTGCCTTGCCTGCAATTTCCCTTCGGCGGTCGGGACGGCGTCGGACGCCAACATAGTAGCCGCGGCATGGCGCGAAGCGTCGTTTCCATGGCCGGATGGCGTCGCGGCGCCGCTCTCGCGCCGGTTCTCCGCGCATTCTCCGCGCGCGCCGCCTTCTTTTTCCTGACGAGTTGAACCGACTTACGCGGCTTGCCGCATCGCTCAGCCGCCGTTTCCCGGCGGATCAGGAAAGTTTTGCCTATGCTACGTCAGATCCTAACGCGCGGCGCTTCCGCCGGCGCGATCACCCTCGCTTTGCTCCCCTGCGCTCAGGCCCAGACGCCCCTGCCCCAGATCACCATAGGCGCCGCGCGCCACGCCGGCCCGGGCGCCGCCGCAGCGACGCCCGCCGCGGCCTCCGCGCCCGCGCCTGCGCCCGCGCAGCCCGATCAACGAAGCGACGCCGAGACCCTCGATCAGCGTGAGATCGCGGCCGAGCGTCCCGCGACCACGGACACGGTCCTCCTCCTGCGAAACACTCCGGGGGTAAGCTGGTACGAAGCTGGCGGCGTGTCGCGCCTTCCGGTTATCCACGGCCTGGCGGACGACCGGCTGAATGTCCTGGTGTCCGGCATCCCGTTGGCTTCGGCCTGCGCCAACCATATGAATCCGCCGCTCTCTTACATCGCGCCCTCACAGGTCGGTAAGGTTCAGGTCTATTCCGGCGTTGCTCCTGTGAGCGTCGGCGGCGACAGCATCGGCGGCGCCATATTGGTCGAGCCGCCTCCGCCCGCCTTCGCCGCAGCCGGACAGCCGGTCCTGCTCAAGGGAGAGGTCGGCTCCTTCTATCGAAGCAATGGCAACGGCTACGGCGGTCATCTCTCCGCGACGGCGGCCACGGACCGTTTCAGCGTCACCTACAACGGATCTTATGCGCGTTCCGAAAACTACCACGCGGCCGCCGCCTTCAAACCCGCAGGCTACGCCTTCTCATGGAACCCGCTGCCACTGACGCGCTGGAACCAGTTTGTGCCGTGGCTTTCGGGGAGCGAGGTCGGCTCGACCGCTTTTCAGTCGCAAAATCACGACGTCAGCCTCGCGTTCCGCCACGAGAACCATCAGCTCCAGGTAAATCTAGGCTTTCAGCACATTCCCTATCAAAACTTTCCAAACCAGCGCATGGACATGACCTTGAACCGCAGCATTCAGGGCAATGTCCGATATACGGGGCAGTACGACTGGGGCTTGCTGGAGGGGCAATTCTATCACCAGACGGCCCGCCACGGCATGGATTTCGGCCGGGACAAAATGTACTTCTACGGCGCCCTCAACAACATCCTGGCGCCGGGCATGCCGATGGAAACCAAGGCGCAAAACACCGGCGTGAAGGTCAAGGCCGACATTGACGTCGCCGAGCGCCACAAGCTGCGCGTCGGGGCGGAATACCAGCAGTATCGCTACAATGAATGGTGGCCGCCGTCTCCCTTTGTGCTGCCGCCTGGCAAGACGTCCGGCGGCATGGCTCCGGCCGCGTTCATCGCCATCAACAACGGGCAGCGAGATCGCTTCGACGTTTTCGCCGAGCTGGAATCGCGCTGGAGCTCCGAATGGTTGACCCTGGTCGGCGTTCGTAGCGACACTGTCTGGATGAACGCCGGACCGGTGCACGGCTACAACGTCATGATGTATGACTCCGCGCCTCTATATCCGGCGACGACGTTCAATCTCTCCAACAGAGGGCGGACGGATCAGAACTGGAATGCAACCGCGCAGGCCACCTATACGCCGAATGCGACGCAAACCTATTCTCTGGGCTATTCGCTCAAGAGCCGGTCGCCAAACCTCTACGAACGCTATTCTTGGTCTCCAGCCTCGATGCCGGCGGAGATGATCGGCTGGTTCGGAGACGGGAACTTCTATATCGGCAATCTGAATCTCAAGTCGGAAGTCGCGAATACGATTAGCGCGACAGCGGACTGGCATGACCCGCAAGGGCGGACGGGGCTCCGGTTCACGCCCTATTTCACCTACGTCTCCAACTTTATCGATGTGCAGCGCTGCCCGCTCTATGTCTGCGGGAACACAGCGGCGCTGCGCAACAACCTGACGACGACGTATGGTTTCGTCTATCTGCAATTCGTCAATCAGGACGCCCGGCTCTTCGGCGCAGACCTCTCCGGGCATGCGGTTCTGGCGAAAGACACGCCGCTCGGTGATTTTACGGCGAGAGGCATTCTTAGCTATGTCAACGGCCAGAACATCACGACCGGCGGCAATCTCTATCAAATAATGCCGATCAACGCGAAGCTGTCGCTCGAACAGAAGCTCGGCGGCTGGACCAATGTGATCGAAACGCAGCTGGTCGGCGCCAAGAAAAATATCGAGCAGGCCCGCAACGAGTTGAAGACCGGCGCCTATGCGCTGTTCAACTGGCGGAGCAGCTATGAATGGAGAAACATTCGCTTCGATGTCGGCGTCGAGAATATTTTCAACGCCTTCTACTACCAGCCTCTCGGCGGCGCTTACATTGGTTATGGCGCCACCATGTCGGGCAACGGCGCCGGCGCGCCGGCTTGGGGCATACCCGTCCCCGGAATGGGCCGGACCGTTTATGTCGCGACAAATGTGAAATTCTAAATCTGTCGAGCTTCACCCCGCCGCGCGCGTCCGTCGCGGCGGGCGTGAGATGAACTTTCAATCGGATAAGACGGGCGGCGAAAAGTCGCCGCCCATCACATTCGGGACTATTTGAATGATGCGCTCCCTGACGATTCTGCTCGCGTGTCTCGGCACGGTCGCGCTTGCACGCGCGGAAATCTTCGGCATGCAGGTCGAGCGCGCGGTGACCGAGGAGGAGATGAAGGGCTCCTTGCGGGAGATCGACCTCGTCGATGAGCAGGGGGATCCGCTCGATCTGCGCGCCCTCATGTCGAATGGCAAGCCGACGCTCGTCTCCCTCTGGGCGCATTGGTGCCCGAACTGCGTCGCCGAGGCGCCGGGCTACCAGGCGCTGGCCAAAGCCTGCCCGCAGCGCTGGAACGTCGTCTTCGTCTCCGCGATCGCCAAGGACTTTCCGAAGGACCTCGCCAAGTTCAAGCGCTATGGCCTGCCTTGGAGATTCTACCGCGTCGGCGACTCGGGCAAGACCGATGTCGTCAAGGCGAAAGCCGCGCGCGCCTTCTACGGCGCGACCAAGGAGGGCGGCGTGGTGACGCCCATGCATTATCTCCTGAACCGCTCGGGCGCCGTCGAGGCCATTGTCGCAGGCAGGATGGATTTCACGGAGCCCAAGCGACTCGCCGCCTTTTGTGGAAGCTGACGCCGTCCGGCTTGTTCGGCTGCGGCCAAATTGCGCTATGTTCGCGTATGGATTCGGGCGTCAGCGCCACGGAGGAAACATGCTCGAACTGGTTGCGACGCCGGATAATCCCGTTCCCGAGGGCGCCGTCGTTCATCAATTGCGCGCCTATGACGGCAGACGCCTGCGCGCCGCAACCTTTCCCTGCGGCGAAGCGCCGCGCGGGACGATCGCCCTCTTCCAGGGCCATAATGAATTCATCGAAAAATACTTCGAGACGATCGAAGACTTGCGCAAACGCCGCTTCGATGTCGTGACGCTCGACTGGCGCGGCCAAGCGGGCTCGGAGCGGGAGCTGGACAACCCGCGCAAGGGCCATGTCGATGATTTCTCGCAGTATCAGCGCGATCTCGACGTCTTCATCGCCCAGGTGTTGAGCGACAGGCCGCATCCATGGTTCGCGCTCGCCCATTCTATGGGCGGGGCCATCATGCTCGATCTGGCGCACGGCGCCCGCCCGCCCTTCGAGCGCATGACCCTCATCGCGCCCATGATCGACCTCGCCAATCTGCACTTCCCGCGCGGCGCGCGATGGCTGGCGGATACGCTCGACATGCTGGGCCTCGGCGGCCAGTTCATCCCCTTCGGCGGGGGACGGAACTATCTGGAACTCTCGTTCCAGGCCAACAAGCTCACGACCGACCCTGTTCGCTTCGCGCGCAACGCCAGGATCATCGCAACGGCCCCCGAGCTCGTCATCGGCGATCCGACGATCGGTTGGGTCAACGCCGCCTTCCGTCTGATGAGGCGTTTCGAGGCCCCCGAATACGCCCGCGCCATACGCACGCCGATGCTCGTCTTCGAAGCGGGCAGGGAAAACGTCGTATCCAACGCGGCGATCGAGCGCTTCGTGCAGAATCTCGACACGGGCGCGCTTCTCAACATCCCAGGTTCGAAGCATGAGATTTTGATGGAGCGCGACGAGGTGCGGGAGCAATTCTGGCGGGCGTTCGATGCATTTGTTCCGGGGTCAGGAGCCAACTGACCGCCGGAGAAGCTATCGAGAGCGCATTCCGCAAAAGTTGTGAGACTTTTGCGACGAGAATGCGCTCCAAGTTTTGGATTTGGCGCGATTTCTTGTCGCTCGCATGCTTCCATGCGAGCGGAAAGCGCGCTACGCACCCGGCAGCGCCTTCGGTTCGGCCTCGGCCACCGCCTTGAGATTGGCGAGACCCAACTCGAACTGAGCGCCGACCACCTTGTCCATATTCATGAAGACGGCCATCGCCTTGCCCATGAATTCGTTACGTCCGGACATGGCCCAGGCGACCTCGGTTCTTGTCTCCCCGACCGGCGCGAGATCGAATTGCACGTCGCTCGCGGCCTGCATGGGCCGGCTGAACTCGAGCTTCAGACGAATGCGCTCGTTCTGGCTACTTTCTTTTATGGTCATCTTGCCAGCGCCAACCTTGTTGTTGCCGGACCAGCTCATGCTCGCACCCGGTCCGAGCGGGGAGCCATCGAATGAATTCTTAGCGTTTGGATCGAGCCTGGCCCAGGGCGACCATGCCTCCCAACTGTGCAGATCATTGATGAGCGGGTAGATCGTCTCGGGCGGCGCGTCGATGATCGCCGAGCGCGTAATCTTGAACGTGTTCGGCTGCAAGGAAATATAGGCGATCAGCCCGCTTATCAGCGCGAGAACAACGAGAAGAAATAAAGTCATCGCGGCCCTCCCCTTGGCGCGTTTTCCGCTTGCATGGAATCATGCGAGCGATAGTTCGCGCCGATCAATAATTTGAAGCGCGTTCTCATCGCAGAAGCTGGTCAACTTTTGCGAAATGCGCTCCAGACCCGCGGGCCTCCGGGACCCACGCTTTTTGAGTCATTCTAGAGCGGGCTTGCGGAAGGCGTAAAGCTGGGGCGACTCGGTAGGTGCGCGGGCGCGCTCCCACTTTTCATCGGCGGGATTGTCCGCCAGAAGTTCCACGAAATCGTCGAGGGACATATACTCATATTGCGAGGACGGGCGATTCACGGCGCGGCTCCGTTTGGCGAGAGAATAGCATAGCGCGCGCCGGCGCATTGGAGCGAGCCTTGACCACCCCTCCCCGGCGCTTAATCAGCCCCGAACAGCGCGATGACGATGCGGATTCGAGCCTGCGGCCGCTCACCCTCGCCGACTTCACCGGCCAGGAGGCGGCGCGCGCCAATCTTAAGGTCTTCATCGAGGCGGCCAAGGCGCGCGGCGACGCGCTCGACCATGTGCTGCTCGTTGGCCCGCCTGGACTCGGCAAGACCACGCTCGCGCAGATCGTGGCGAGAGAGATGGGCGTCAACTTCCGCTCGACCTCCGGCCCGGTCATCGCCAAAGCGGGCGATCTCGCGGCGCAGCTTACCAATCTCGAGCCGCGCGACGTGCTCTTCATCGACGAAATTCACCGGCTCAATCCGGCGGTGGAGGAAATTCTCTACCCCGCCATGGAGGATTTTCAGCTCGACCTCATTATCGGCGAGGGGCCGGCGGCGCGCTCGGTGAAGATCGACCTCGCCAAATTCACGCTCGTTGGCGCCACGACCCGCGCCGGCCTGCTGACGACGCCGCTGCGCGACCGTTTTGGCATTCCGGTGCGGCTGAATTTCTACACGCCCGAGGAGTTGGAGCTGATCGTCAAGCGCGGGGCGCGGGTCATCGGCGTCGGCATGAGCGACGAGGGCGCGCGCGAGATCGCACGCCGTTCGCGCGGCACGCCGCGTATCGCCGGGCGCCTGCTGCGAAGGGTGCGTGACTTCGCGGTGGTGGAAGGCGTGGCGACGATCTCCCGCGAGCTCGCCGACCGTTCGCTTTTTTTGCTGGAAGTCGACTCTATCGGCCTGGACATCATGGATCGCCGCTACCTGAACATGGTCGCCGTGAATTTCGGCGGCGGGCCGGTGGGGATCGAGACCATCGCCGCCGCTCTGTCGGAGCCGCGCGA
>DATBRF010000092.1:0-21613 GCA_036560425.1 Methylocystis sp.
GCCGGCATCAAGCAGCTCGAGGATTCGCTCGGCGTGCTGCTGGTCAATCGCTCGTCGCGTTTTCATGGCCTGACCGCCGAGGGCGAAAGAGTGCTGGAATGGGCCAAGCGCATCGTCGGCGACGCCCGGGCCATGCGCCAGGAGGTCCGCACGCTGCGCGAGGGGCTCTCCGGCCAGCTCAAGATCGCGGTCATCCCCACGGCGGAGGGCATCGTTTCGGCGCTGACCACGCCCTATCGCGACAAGCATCCCCATGTCCGCTTCAAGGTGGTCTCGGCGTCCTCCACCGAGGTGCTGACCATGCTCGACAATCTCGAGATCGACGCCGGCATCACCTATCTCGACAACGAACCGCTCGGCCGCGTCAGAACCGTGCCCCTTTGTTCGGAGCGTTACCGGCTGCTGACGACGCAGGGAAACCCTCTCGGCGACCGCGATCGCGTGACCTGGGCTGAGGTCGGCCGGATCGATTTGTGTCTTTTGACGCCAGACATGCAAAATCGCCGCATCGTCGAGCGGCTGATCGGCGCCGGCGGCGTTGAGCCTTCGCCGATTCTCGAATCGAACTCCGTTATTCTCATCTATGACCATGTGAAATCCGGCCGCTGGGCGACGATTCTGCCTGAAAAGCTCGCAAAAACATTGGGAACCGAGCCGCCGCTGCGTTCCATCCCGATCGTCGAGCCCGAGGCCGGCTATGAGATCGGCCTTGTCGCGCCGCAACGCGATCCAGTTATTCCGCTCGTTGGCGCGCTCGTCGCAGAGGCAAAAGCGCTCGCTGACAGCGGCAAACTGGCCGATTGATAGGCAAGCCCTATGGCGCGACGGCCAGGACGGTATTGATCGAAACCGGGAATTCCGGCACTCTCTTCGGAATAATACTAAAGATGGGGGCCTTGTCTTGAGCTCGACGCCCCAAAGCGAGGGAAGAAATGGCTGGCGCTGCTCCATATAGCGACGAGCGGGCGCGGGAGATCATTGCGGCCCATATGGGCCTCGAAGGACCTGCACTGCCCATATTGCATGCGCTTCAGGCTGAATTCGGCTTTGTTCCGGAATCCGCCGTGAAGGAGATGGCGAAAGCGCTGAACGTCAGCCGCGCCGAAATGCATGGCGTCGTTACCTTTTATCACGACTTCCATGACGCCCCGCACGGCCGGCATACGCTGAAAATCTGCCGCGCCGAATCGTGCCAGTCGATGGGCGCGGAGAAGCAGGCGAACGAATTCCTGGCCCGCCACAAGCTGGGATGGCATCAGACGACCCCGGACGGCTCCCTCACGGTCGAGCCGGTCTATTGCCTGGGTCTCTGCGCTCACAGCCCCTCCGCGCTTTATGACGGAGAGCCGATTGGAATGGTCGACGCCGCGACGCTCGACGATATCGTAGCCGAGGCCAAAGGCGAATGACCAAGATCTATATCCCGCTGGACATGGCCGCCGTGGCGATGGGCGCCGATCGCCTCGCCGCCGCTGTCGCCAAAGAGGCCGCCGTGCGTGGCCAGCAAGTCGAGATCGTGAGAAACGGCTCGCGTGGAATGCTCTGGCTCGAGCCCCTGATCGAGGTGGAGACTCCCGCGGGCCGTGTCGGTTATGGCCCCGCCAAGGTAAAGGATGTGGCGTCGCTGTTCGACGCCGGTTTCCTGGCCGGGGGCGCGCATCCGCTGAGCATCGGGGTTGTCGAAGAACATCCCTGGATGAAGCGCCAGAACCGGGTGACCTTCGTGCGCTGTGGCGTGATCGACCCGCTGTCGGTCGCCGATTATGAGGCGCATGATGGATTCAAGGGCTTGAAGCGCGCCTTCGAGCTGGGTTCCGCCGCGATTATCGAGGAAGTGACAAAGTCCGGCCTGCGCGGCCGCGGCGGCGCGGGCTTCCCGACAGGCATCAAATGGAAGACGGTCGCTGATTGCCCGCGTGGGCAGAAATATGTGGTCGTCAACGCCGACGAGGGCGACTCCGGCACATTTGCCGATCGCATGATTATGGAAGGCGATCCGCTCTCCCTCATCGAGGGCATGATCATTTGCGGATACGCGATCGGCGCCTCCAAGGGCTATGTCTATCTGCGCTCGGAATATCCGGTCGCCGCCAAGGTTTTCCAGGCCGCGATCGAAAAGACGCGTGAAGCCGGCTGGCTCGGCCAGAACATCAAGGGTACCGGCTTCGATTTCGACGTCGAGCTGCGCATCGGGGCCGGCGCCTATGTCTGCGGCGAGGAGACCTCGCTGCTCGAGAGCCTCGAAGGCAAGCGCGGCATCGTGCGCGCCAAGCCGCCGCTGCCGGCCCATGTCGGCCTCTTCGGCAAGCCGACGGTCGTCAACAACGTCCTTTCCATGGCCACCGTGCCGATGATTCTGGAAAAGGGCGCGCAGCATTACGCCGATCTTGGCGTTGGCCGCTCGCGCGGCACCATGCCGCTGCAGATCGCCGGCAATGTCAAATATGGCGGCCTGTTCGAGACCGACTTCGGCATTCCATTGGGCGCGATCGTCAACGACATCGCGGGCGGCACGCGCTCCGGCCGTCCGGTGAAGGCGGTGCAGGTCGGCGGCCCGCTCGGCGCCTATGTTCCCGTGTCGCTGTTCGACCTGCCCTTCGATTATGAAGCTTTTGCAGCGAAAGACAGCCTGATCGGCCATGGGGGCCTAGTCGTGTTCGACGACACCGTCGACATGGCGTGGATGGCGCGCTTCGGCATGGAGTTTTGCGCCATCGAGAGCTGCGGAAAATGCACGCCATGCCGCCTCGGCTCGACCCGCGGCGTCGAGACGATCGACAAGATCCGCAACGGTCAGGATGTCGAGAAGAATATCGAGCTTCTAAAGGATCTCTGCCACACGATGAAGTTTGGCTCATTGTGTGCGTTGGGCGGCTTTGCGCCGTATCCCGTCGAGAGCGCTCTACGCCATTTCCCCGAGGACTTCCGCAAGCCGGCCCTTGAAGCCGCTGAGTGAGGTAGCCGCCATGACGCTTATCAAAGAGACAGATTACGGGACGCCAGAGTCCAAATCCGCCAAAATGGTTACGCTGACCATCGACGGCAAGAGCGTCACTGTTCCCGAGGGGACGTCCATCATGCGCGCGGCCATGGAGATCGGGACCGAAATCCCGAAGCTCTGCGCCACGGACAGCATCAAGGCCTTCGGCTCCTGCCGCCTCTGCGTGATCGAGGTCGAGGGCCGCAACGGCACGCCGGCCTCCTGCACCACGCCGGTCGCGCCGGGCATTTCCGTCAAGACCCAGACCCCACGGCTTGCCGCCATCCGCCGCGGCGTGATGGAGCTTTATATCTCCGACCATCCGCTCGACTGCCTGACCTGCGCGGCGAATGGCGATTGTGAGCTGCAGGACATGGCCGGCGCCGTGGGCCTGCGCGACGTGCGCTACGGCTATGACGGCGCGAACCATGTCTTCGCCCGCAACAATGGCGAAGCCAATTTCAACTGGATGCCGAAGGACGAGTCGAACCCCTATTTCACCTACGACCCGTCGAAGTGCATCGTCTGTAATCGCTGCGTGCGCGCCTGCGAGGAAGTGCAAGGCACTTTCGCGCTGACGATCTCCGGCCGCGGCTTCGACTCACGGGTGGCGTCCGGCATGGACGAAGCCTTCATGGAGTCGGAATGCGTCTCCTGCGGCGCCTGCGTCCAGGCCTGCCCGACGGCGACGCTGACGGAAAAATCTGTCATCGCCATCGGCCAGCCCGAGCATTCCGCCATCACCACCTGCGCCTATTGCGGCGTGGGCTGCACCTTCAAGGCCGAGATGCGCGGCGAAGAGCTCGTGCGCATGGTTCCCTGGAAGGACGGCAAGGCCAATCACGGCCACAGCTGCATCAAGGGCCGCTTCGCTTACGGCTACGCCCAGCACGGCGACCGCATTCTCAATCCGATGATTCGCGAGGCCATCGACCAGCCCTGGCGGGTCGTCTCCTGGGATGAGGCTCTGACCTTCGCGGCCGATCGCCTGGAGGCGGTGCAGGCCAAATATGGCAAGGGCTCGGTCGGCGCCATCACCTCTTCGCGCTGCTCGAACGAAGAGACCTATCTGGTTCAAAAGCTCGTGCGCGCCGGCTTCGGCAACAACAACGTCGACACCTGCGCCCGCGTCTGCCACTCGCCAACCGGCTACGGCCTCAACCAGGCCTTTGGCACCTCGGCCGGCACGCAGGATTTCGATTCGGTCGACGACTCCGACGTCATTCTCGTCATCGGCGCCAATCCGACCGATGCGCATCCGGTCTTCGGCTCGCGCATGAAGAAGCGCCTGCGCGAGGGCGCCAAGCTGATCGTTATCGATCCACGCCGTATCGACCTCGTGCGTTCGCCCCACATCAGGGCGGATTATCATCTTCCGCTCAAGCCCGGCACCAATGTCGCGATCGTCACGGCGCTCGCCCATGTTATCGTGACGGAAGGCCTCGTGAACGAAGCCTTCGTGCGCGAGCGCTGCGACTGGGACGAGTTCCAGGCCTGGGCCGATTTTGTCGCGCTCGACCGCAACAGCCCCGAGACTCTGGAGTCGGTCATCGGCGTCAAGGCCGAGGACATCCGCGGCGCGGCGCGTCTTTATGCGACCGGCGGAAATGCCGCGATCTACTACGGCCTCGGCGTCACGGAGCATTCGCAAGGCTCCACCGCCGTCATGGGCATCGCCAATCTCGCCATGGCGACCGGCAATCTCGGCCGCCGGGGCGTTGGCGTGAATCCGCTGCGCGGCCAGAACAATGTGCAGGGCTCCTGCGACATGGGGTCGTTCCCGCACGAGTTGCCGGGCTATCAGCACATTTCGGGCGAGGCGGCGCGCGCCGCCTTCGAGGCCGACTGGGGCGTCAAGCTCGATCCCGAGCCCGGTCTGCGCATCCCGAACATGTTCGACGCGGCGATCGAGGGCCGGTTCAAGGGCCTCTATCTGCAGGGCGAGGACATCCTCCAGTCCGATCCTGACACGCGCCATGTTTCGGCGGCTCTCGCCAATATGGAAATCGTGATCGTGCAGGACTTGTTCCTGGTCGAGTCCGCGCATTACGCCCATGTGTTCCTGCCGGGCTGCTCCTTCCTCGAGAAGGACGGCACCTTCACCAACGCGGAGCGCCGCATTCAGCGCATCCGTAAGGTGATGAGCCCGAAGAACGGCTATGGCGACTGGGAGATCACCCAGCTCCTCGCCAACAAGCTCGGCATGAACTGGAGCTACACGAATCCGTCCGAGGTCATGGACGAGATCGCGCGATTGACGCCGTCTTTCCGCAACGTCTCCTACGCCAAGCTCGAAGAGGTGGGCTCGGTGCAGTGGCCATGCAACGATGCGGCGCCGGAAGGCATGCCGATCATGCACATCAACGGCTTCGCGCGCGGCAAGGGCAAATTTGTCATCACGGAATATGTCCCGACCGACGAGAAGGTGGGGCCGCGCTTCCCGCTGCTGCTGACGACGGGCCGCATCCTGTCGCAGTACAACGTCGGCGCGCAGACCCGCCGCACCGAGAACAGCCGCTGGCACGAGGAAGACGTGCTGGAAATCCATCCGCATGACGCGGAGGATCGCGGCGTCGTCGACGGCGATTGGGTCAAGGTCGCAAGCCGGGCAGGCGAAACCACCTTGCGGGTTCTGATCACGGATCGCGTGGCGCCGGGCGTGGTCTACACCACCTTCCACCACCCGCTCTGCAACACCAATGTCGTGACCACCGACAATTCGGACTGGGCGACGAACTGCCCTGAATACAAAGTGACGGCCGTTCAGATTTCCAAGAGCAACGGTCCCACCGAGTTCCAGGAAAAGTATCGCGAGCTCTCCGAGCAGGCCCGGCGGATCGCGAGCACGATCGACGCGGCGGAATGACCGAGGTTCCGCCGGCCACTCTTCGGGTTGAATGCCTGGCGCGCCGTCACGATGTGACGGCGCGTTCTTCACGGGTGATCCCCGAGGAGACGCCGATCGCCTTCACCTATGGCGGCTCGACCCATGCGGTGATGATGGCGACGCCTTCCGACCTCGAAGATTTCGCGGTCGGCTTCGCGATCACCGAGGGCCTCGTCGATTCCCCGGAAGACGCCGGCCATGTCGAAGTCGTTCCGTCGGAGGCCGGCATCGAACTAAGGACATGGCTTGCCGGCGGCCGACAGGAGGCCTATGCCGCGCGCAAGCGCTCCATGGCGGGACCGACGGGGTGCGGGCTTTGCGGCATCGAGAGCCTGGAGGCGGCGACGCGCGAGCTGCCGGCGCTCTGCAATGCTCTTGCCGTGCCCGTCGAGAGTTTGATCGAGGCGATGGATCGCCTTCCAGGCGCACAAAAGTTGAATCAGGAAACGCGTGCGGTTCACGCCGCCGCTTTTTGGAATCCCGCGTCGAAGGCGTTGATCGTGCGTGAGGACGTCGGCCGGCACAATGCGCTCGACAAGCTCGCCGGCGCGCTGGCGCGGCAGGGGCTGGCCGCGTCGCAGGGCGTGGTGCTGATGACGAGCCGCGTCTCGGTCGAACTCGTGCAAAAGGCCGCCCGCATCGGCGCGCCGATCATTGCGGCTGTGTCGGCGCCAACGGCTCTGGCGGTTCGCAGCGCCGAAAAATGCGGTATGACCCTCGTGGCCGTGATGCGGGGCCGCGATTTCGAAATCTTCACCCATCCAGGACGCATCCTCGAACAGGTTTCCACACATGTCGCATGATTCAGTCGAGAAGCTCGTCAAAATGGCCAATCAGATCGGAGCCTTCTTCGGCGCGCAAAAGATCGGCGCCGCCGCCGGCATGGCCGAGCATTTCCGGAAGTTCTGGACTCCTCACATGCGCGAGGCGATCGTCGAACACTTGAAACACGGCGGCGCGGGCCTCGACCCCATCGCGATCGAAGCGGTTAAAATTCTTCAGGCCGAGAAGACAAAGGGCGCGGCGTAAAGCCGGGCCGTTTGGACGAAAGGAGCGGCGCCGGCATGCCGGGCCGCTCTTTTCGTTGCCGAAACTATTGGACTTGGCCGACGCCCTCCCTCGGAGCGCATTCCGCAAAAGTTGACAGGCTTTTGCGATAAGAATGCGCTCCAGATAACTGATTTTGGCGCGATTTCTTGTCGCTCGCATATTCCATGCGAGCTGAAAGCGCGCTAGGCCTTCCGCTCCCGTAAGAACAAATAAATCCAACGAGCCCAGCATGACCGACGCAATCTGCCCCTGCCGCGTAACCGACGCCGACAAGCGCGCCTATGCGGATTGCTGCAAGCCTTATCTCGAAGAAGGCAAGGCGCCGCCGACCGCCGAGGCGCTGATGCGCTCGCGTTACGCGGCCTTTGTGAAGGGCGACATCGATTATTTGCAGGACACGCTCGCGCCCGGCACACGCGAGGATTTCGACCGCAAGGCGATTACCCATTGGTCGAACCAGTCGCAGTGGCTCGGTCTCGAGATTCGCTCGATCGAAGCGGGCGGCGAGACGGACGACGCGGGCTATGTCGAATTCGTCGCGAGCTTTGTTAACGAGGGGAACCGCTACGACCATCGCGAGCGCTCGCTCTTCAAGAAGAGCAACGGCCGCTGGTATTTCCAGGAAGAGGCCAATCGCAAGAACGAGCCGATCGTGAAGGGCAAGCAGCCTGGCCGCAACGACCCGTGCCCCTGCGGCTCCGGCAAGAAATACAAGAAGTGCTGCGGCGCCGCCGCCGCATAGCGGAGTCAGTCGACGCTGACATTCTCACGGGCGAGCAGCGCGCGCTTCCGCTCGGTTCCCCAGTGGTAGCCGGACAGGCGACCATCGCTCCGTAGCACGCGATGGCAGGGAACGGCGACCGCCACAGGATTTGCCGCGATGGCGCTGCCGACCGCTCGCGTCGCTTTAGGCGCGCCAAGGCGGCGCGCGATTTCCGCGTAGCTCGTCGTGCGGCCCGGCGGGATCTCGCGCAACGCCGCCCAAACGCGCCGCTGGAAGTCCGTGCCCCGCGCGTCAATGGGAAAGGCTACGGGAGCATCGGGCGTTTCGATCATCGCCAGGGCCGAGTCGACGAGCCCGCCGATATCCGCATCCTCGATGAGCAAGGCCTTTTTGAAACGCCTGCGAAGGTCTTCCCGCAAAGCCTCCGCGTCGTCTCCAAGCAGTATGGCGCAGACGCCTTTGTCGCTTACCGCGATCAGCGCCAGGCCAAGGCTGCACTTTCGCAGCGAATAGTGGATCGGCTGTCCGCGAGGAATCGGGACGGCGGGAGGTGTTTCGCGCATTTCATGAAGGACATGTTTTTTCATCGTCGTCACGCCTTTCAGCCTCACGTGGGCATGGGGAAGCTGGCGTTGGAAGCCGCGCCGGCCTTTCTCTATCGAGGGCTTAAGGGACTAAGCGCAACGAGCTCCTCGTCCGAGAAGAGCCGCGAGCGCGTCAGAAATCGTTGGCCCGTGCCATTGTCGAGGGAGAACATGCCGCCCTGGCCCGGCACGACGTCGATGATGAGCTGCGTGTGCTTCCAATAATCGAACTGCGCCGCGCCAATGTAGAAGGGCGCGCCGCCGATCTCGCCCAGCTTCACGTCATTGTCGCCGACGATGAAGTCGTTCTGCGGATAGCACATGGGCGCCGAGCCGTCGCAGCAGCCGCCGGATTGATGGAAGAGGACGGGGCCGTGCGTGTGCGCGAGGCGCGCTATGAGATCAAGCGCGGCGGGCGTGGCGTTGACTCTGAGGGGTCGACTTTGCGTTGTCATGGCCCCCTCCCCAACCCTCCCCGGCCATAGGCCATTTGAAGGATGCCCGTCTTTCGACGGGCTATGCGCGGGAGAGGGAGCATATCGTGGCCTTCATCAGCAATGCCGATCGTGAGCGTTCCCTCTCCCGCCTCAGCGGGGGAGGGACCGGGAGGGGGTTCAAAAGAACCCCAGCTTCTTCGGGCTATAGCTCACCAGCATGTTCTTCGTCTGCTGGTAATGATCGAGCATCATCTTATGCGTTTCGCGACCTATGCCTGATTGCTTGTAGCCGCCGAAGGCGGCATGGGCCGGATAGGCGTGGTAGCAATTGGTCCAGACGCGGCCGGCCTGGATCGCGCGGCCGAAGCGATAGCAGCGATTGACGTCGCGGCTCCATACGCCGGCGCCGAGCCCGTAGAGCGTGTCGTTTGCGATGTGCAACGCTTCGTCGTCGTCCTTGAAAGTCGTCACCGACACGACGGGACCGAAGATTTCCTCCTGGAAGACGCGCATGCGGTTGTGGCCCTCCAGCACTGTCGGCTTCACATAGTAGCCGCCGGCGAGCTCGCCCTCGAGCATGTTGCGCTCGCCGCCGGCGAGCACCTTGGCGCCCTCCTGCTTGCCGATGTCGATGTAGCTCAGGATTTTTTCGAGCTGCTCGGAAGAGGCTTGCGCGCCGATCATTGTTTCAGGGTCGAGCGGATGGCCTTGCCTGATCGCGCCCACGCGCGCCAGCGCCCGCTCCATGAAACGGTCGTAGATCTTCTCGTGAATGAGCGCGCGGCTGGGGCAGGTGCAAACCTCGCCCTGATTGAGCGCGAACATCACGAAGCCTTCGACAGCTTTGTCGAAGAAATCGTCGTCCTCGCGCGCGACATCCTCGAAGAAGATGTTGGGCGATTTGCCGCCGAGCTCCAGCGTCACCGGGATCAGCGTCTGGCTGGCGTATTGCATGATGAGCCGGCCGGTCGTCGTCTCGCCGGTGAAGGCGATCTTGGCGATGCGGTTCGACGAGGCGAGCGGCTTGCCGGCCTCCAGGCCAAAGCCGTTGACGATATTGAGCACGCCCTTCGGCAGCAGATCGCCGACGACCTCCGCCCAGACGAGAATGCTCGCGGGCGTCTGCTCTGCGGGCTTGAGAATGACGCAATTGCCGGCGGCAAGCGCCGGGGCGAGCTTCCAGGCGGCCATCAGCAGCGGGAAGTTCCACGGGATGATCTGGCCCACGACGCCGAGCGGCTCGTGGAAGTGATAGGCGACGGTGTCGTGGTCGATCTCGGAAAGGCTGCCTTCCTGCGCGCGCATGGCGCCGGCGAAATAGCGAAAGTGATCGATCGCGAGAGGAATGTCGGCGGCCATGGTCTCGCGGATCGGCTTGCCATTGTCCCAGGTCTCGGCGGTGGCGAGGAGGGCGAGATTCTCCTCCATGCGGTCGGCAATCTTGTAGAGGATGTGCGCGCGCTCGGCGGGGCTGGTCTTGCCCCAGGCGCCCTTCGCGGCATGGGCGGCGTCGAGAGCCGCCTCTATGTCGTCCTTATCGGAGCGCGCAATCTCGCAAACCTTCTGGCCGGTGATCGGCGAGATATTGTCGAAGACGCGGCCGGACCTCGCGTCCGCCCATTCGCCATTGATGAAATTGCCATAGCGCGCCTTGAAGGGGGGCTTTGCGGCGGCGAGAATCTCGTGCTTGGTCATGGGCGGCCTTCCCTTGCTATCTCCGTCGCGCGCCTTTGCAGCGCGTCTTTATCGTTGGAAGATAGTAAGGCACAGCTGCGCGCCAAGGGAAAGGCCGGCCGCAAGCTCAGTCCTGTGTCATTCCCGATGCTTCGCATCAGCGAAACGAAGCCGCAGGCGCGCTGGCAACGCGGTCATTGCGAGGAGCGTGGCGACGAAGCAAACTTGAGCCGACGTGGTTGCCCCTGGAATGCTTCGCTTCGCTCGCAATGACGGGCCCGGCTAATCCAGACACGCCTTCGCCAATGCCTGAAACGCCCTTGCGCGGTGCGAAAGCGCGCGCGAGCCGTCGCCGGGCAGGGCGTGTTTTTCCGCCGACATCATCTCGCCGAAGGTCTTGTCGAGCTCGTCGGGCTTGAAGATCGGATCGTAGCCGAAGCCCTTGTCGCCCTTGGGCGGGAAGACGAGCACGCCGTCGACCCGGCCTTCGAATTCCTCGATATGCCCGTCGGGCCAGACCACCGCCAGCGCGCAGGTGAAATTGGCGCGATAGGGGGGCGTCGCGCCGCGTTCCTCGAGCTTCTTGCGCACCAGCTCGCAGGCGGCCTTGAAATCGCGGCTTTCGCCGGCCCAGCGCGCCGAATAGACCCCCGGCGCGCCATCGAGCGCATCAACGCAGAGCCCCGAGTCGTCGGCGAAGGCGGGAAGGCCAGATGCCATTGCAGCGGAACGCGCCTTCAATGCTGCGTTGCCGCGAAAGGTCGTCTCGGTTTCCTCTGGCTCCGGCAGGGCAAGGTCGCCCGCCGAAACCGCGTCGACGCCATGCGGCGCGAGCAATTGCTGAAGCTCCCAGAGCTTGCCGGGATTGTGCGTTGCGATGACGAGCTTGCCGTGAATTTTTCGATGGGTCATGTGCGTCAGCATTTTGATTGTGGAAGCGCCCCCTCCCTGTCGCTCCCCCGCTACGCGGGAGAGGGGACGCTCGCCATCATTTCGCGATACCTTCATCAAGCGCGCAACCTGCTCCCTCTCCCGTGTTAGCGGGGGAGGGGTGGGGATAGGGCTAAGCCAGCGTCGCCTTTTGCAGCGCAACAAGCTCCGCGACGCCTTTTTGCGCGAGCGCCAGCATCGCAGAAAGCTCGTCCTGCGAAAACACCGCGACTTCCGCCGTCGCCTGGATCTCCACGAGCCCGCCCGCGCCGGTGATGACGAAATTGGCGTCGGTCTGCGCGGTCGAATCCTCCGCGTAATCGAGGTCGAGCACCGGCGCGCCATTGAAAATGCCGCAGGAAACCGCAGCCACATGATCGCGCAGCGGATTCTCCTTGACGATGGAGCGCGAGCGCATCCATTCGAAACAATCACGCAGCGCGAGCCAGGCGCCGGTGATCGACGCCGTGCGCGTCCCCCCGTCCGCCTGGATCACATCGCAATCGAGCACGATCTGGCGTTCGCCGATCGCGGGCAAATTCGTCACGGCGCGTAGCGAGCGGCCAATCAGGCGTTGGATTTCCTGCGTGCGGCCCGAGAGCTTGCCTGATGACGACTCGCGACGCGTTCGCGTATGCGTGGCGCGCGGCAGCATGGAATATTCCGCCGTCACCCAGCCGCGTCCCTGTCCGCGCAGCCATTGCGGCGGCTTGTCTTCGAGTGATGCAGTGCACAATACCTGCGTATTGCCGAATCTGACGAGACAGGAGCCTTCGGCGTAGCGGGCGACGCCGCGCTCGAAACTCACCGGGCGCATCTCATCTGGCGCGCGCTTGCTGGGACGCATGAAGGCTCCTTTTGCATTCGAGAATTAGAGCCGTTCTAACGCGCTTTGGCTTGCGTTGGAAGCGCTGGAGGCTTTCATCTCTCTTGCGCTCATAGAGACATAGTGGGAGCATCACGCAACGGGGCTACGCAAAAATGGCCCGATGAAAAGGGAGGATAGAATGGGCGAAACGACCTTCTCCCACGAAGCGAGAGCGCGGGGTTCCCGGCTGATCGCGCTGGCCGGCCCCTTCCAATGCGGCAAGACCACGCTGCTCGAAGCCATTCTCGCGCATACGAACGCCATCGCCAAACAGGGCTCCGCCGTCGAGGGTTCGAGCGTCGGCGACGCCAGCCCCGAGGCCCGCGCGCACAAGATGAGCGTCGAGCCCAATATCGCTTTCGCCGATTACATGGGCGACCGGTACACTTTTGTCGATCTTCCCGGCTCGGTCGAATTCGCGCACGACGCGCGCAACATTCTTCCGGCCGCGGACATAGCGATCGTCGTTTGCGAGGCCGACGAACGCAAGGTTCCCGCCCTGCAATTGACTCTGCGGCAGCTGGAGGAGCTCGGCGTTCCGCATCTCTTGTTTCTCAACAAGATCGACGCGACGACGATCGATATGCGCGAGGCGCTGAACATTCTGCAGCCTGCGTCGCGCACCCCGCTGCTGCTGCGACAAATACCGATCTGGAGCAACGGCGTCGCAGTTGGCTTCATCGATCTCGCCCTGGAGCGCGCCTATGTTTACCGCGAACACGCGCCATCCGAAGTGATCGAGATTCCGCAGGGCGAAAGGGCGCTCGAGAAGGAAGCGCGTTATTCGATGCTTGAGCGTCTCGCCGATTACGACGACTCCTTGATGGAGGAGCTGATCACCGACATAGAGCCGCCGCGCGATCAGGTCTTCGATGATTTGACCAAAGAATTGCGAGCGGGGCTCGTTGCGCCGGTTTTCATCGGCTCGGCGGAGCGCGGCGCCGGCGTTACCCGCCTGCTGAAGGCTCTGCGTCATGAGGCGCCCGGCATTGCGCACACGCGGGCGCGTCTCGGAGCCGCCGAGAATGGACCGCCCGTGGCGCGCATCCTGCGCACCATGCACACATCGCATGGCGGCAAGCTCTCTGTGGCGCGCGTGCTGCGCGGCGCCTTCGTAGATGGGCAGACGGTGGTCTCCGCGCAGGGCGAGGATCGTGTCTCCGGCATGGCCCGTCTGATGGGCGCGAATATTTCGAAGGCGAGCGAAGCCAAGGAGGGCGATGTGGTCGCGCTCGGTCGCCTCGAACATGCGCGGACGGGCGACACGGTGGTCGCCGATAGCAAGGCCGATGCGCCAAAGCTCGACACGCGCGCGCCTGTCCCCGATCCCGTGCATGGATTGGCGCTCGTGGTGAAGGATCGCAAGGACGAGATGCGCCTCACCGCGGCGATGGCGAAGCTCGTCGAAGAAGATCCCTCGTTCGTCTTCGTGCACGATCAGGAGATGTCGCAGATCAAGCTCTATGGGCAGGGCGAGATGCATCTGCGCGTCGCTTTGGAGCGGCTGCAATCGCGCTTCGGCGTCGCGGTGGAGGTTTCCAAGCCCTCCGTGGCCTACCGCGAGACGATCCGCCACAAGGTGACGGTGCGCGGGCGCCACAAGAAGCAATCGGGCGGCCACGGCCAGTTCGGCGACGTTGTGCTGGAAGTCGCGCCGCGTGGGCGGGGAGAGGGTTTCGCCTTTGCCGAGCGCGTGCATGGCGGCGCCGTGCCCAAGCAGTATTTCTCTTCGGTCGAAGCGGGTTGCCAGGATGCGATGATTCATGGCCCGCTCGGCTTTCCGGTGGTCGACGTCGAGGCCGTGCTGACCGATGGCTCGTATCATACGGTCGACTCCTCCGACATGGCGTTCCGAACGGCGGCGCGCATCGGCATGAGCGAGGCGTTGGGCAAGGCCGAGCCCATCCTGCTCGAGCCCGTGCTCGCCGTGAACATCTTCGTCCCCAGCGACGCCATGTCGCGCGCGACCGGCCTGGTTTCCGGGCGGCGCGGACAAATCATGGGTTTCGGCCCGCGCGAAGGCTGGGAAGGATGGGACAAGCTCGAAGCATTGATCCCCGAAGCCGAGATGGACAATCTGATCGTCGAGCTGCGTTCCGCCACAGCAGGCGCCGGGTTTTTCCAGGCGCGCTTCGACCATCTCGCGGAAGTCGTCGGCAAGCAGGCGCGCGACATTGTCGCCGCGCATGCGCAACCGGCGAGGATGGCGGCCGGGTAGCGATCGGGCGGGAAAGCATTTCCTAAAGGCGATGAGCAGCCTCGGGTCGCCGCGCAATTCGATGCGGCGACCCAGAAGCGCCAGGGAAGGCTTGTCTCCTTGCGCAGGAGGCGAATTCGGCTCTCGCTGTCGGCGGTGGCGGCGAGGTCCGGCCCGCCGGGGAGGCCGATTTCCACGCGCAATTTTCTATCGGCTATGGTGATGGTTGCCTGCCGGCCGCGCGCGCCGGTGAATGTGAAATGACAAGATGGCGTCGAGTCCATTCGACTTGTTGCGCTGAAACACGTTCATGCGCGATCGCCGTTCATCAATGGGCTCTTAGACCCGCCGCCCTATGTGTGCTTGGGCGATGATCGCGGGGTTGCTGCCCGCGCGCCGTTGGAGTTCGAGATGCGGATGTTCATTCTGCTTGCCGCAGCGATCGCGGCCAGCTCGCTGAGCTATGTCGCAAGCTCCGGCAATACGCGAGGGCTTTCGCTCGGGAAGCCTGAGGCAGGGGTCGAGGAGGCGGGCGCACATTCGCCTTGCGTGAAAAAGGTCGCGTTGAGCGCCGCCGAGACGGGGTGTCTGATGCAGAAGCACAAGAGCCGGGGGTGACGCAACCGCGCGCTGCCACGATAGGCTTTGCGCGCGGCCGGCCTGGCTGCCGTCAGACTGTTTGCGCTTCAACCGACGCGAGGCTCTTGTCGGCCTTTGGCGACTTGTCGCGCGCCAGATTGAGCGGCCAGTAGTTGCCGTCCTTCTCCAGCTTTTCACGCGCGCAAGCGGAAAGGTCGGTCACGAAGTCCGTCTCGATCGGGAACTCGGAGACTTTCGCCGCGAGCGCCGCAGAGTCGTCGATCTGGCGGACGAAATCGCCGTTCTCCTGCACGCGATCGACCAGCTGCGCTTCGTTTTTCTGGATGAGCTTCAGCAGCGACCGGGGCCAATAGACAAAGATTTTCGTTGTCCACCGATACCACGACGTTTGGGAGTCATGCGGCGTGGCGAGCGGATTGGGATGGAAGGACCGCGATTTGATGTCCTGATAATCCCGCACGTCGAGGCCGTGGGCTTTGGCCCTGTCGACCATCCACTCGAGAGCGCAATCAGAGAGACTCGAATCTTCATAGCCCCCGCCGACATCGGAATGGACGCCAGGGAACCAGACCTCTTCATAGTTGAATTTCGATCGGTCGCCGGCCGCTCGCAAATTTGCTGCTTCCCGCTTGCGAGTTTCGATCAATTGCATGCGCGTCGGGCGGAAGGGCCAGCGCTTCTCGTCGATCGAGGCCGCGTGGTAGGCGTTGAGAATGATCGGGCTGATCTTGGTGTCGTGGAACTGCGTGGGGAAAAACCGGTTTAGCAACCACCCCAGCACGACGCCGAACGGCGCGCCGAGCGCGCCGACAGTGTCCCAGACGCCGAGGAATTTAATCTCCTCCTTCTCATGCGCATAGGCGGTCCTGAAGGCGACCGAGGCTTCGCTGTCCGGGCGCCAACTCGGGTCGGTGCTTCGATAGTGGTCGAAGGCTTCGTCCACGAGATGCAGATACTCCCGTTTGAGAATGCCGACGTTGTAAATCATGCCCGCGAGGCTGCGGGCGGTGAATGCGCCCCGGCTGAAGCCGAAGAGGAAAATCTCGTCGCCAGAGTTGTAGTTGCTGACAAGAAAACGATAGGCGTCCTTGATATTGTCGGAGATGCCGTAACCGAAAGCGCCGCCGAGGATGCGCTCGTCCCAGCGCGTGCCGACGCCGCGGCCATAGTAGGCGATTTGCGGGCAGCCGCCATCGTCCGTGCGCGTCAATTCGAAGAGCCGCAGGACATTGGTCGGACAAGGCTCGCCGTTCTGGCTTTTCTGATCTTCCTTGTTCCAGGTGCCGTCGCAGAAGACGACGAGCCTCTTGATGTGTCGATGTCCCGGACTGTTTGACGACATTTCGTTCATAAAATCACCTCGGGGAAAATCACGCCGCAATATCTTTTTATCTGACAGTTTCGAAAAAGGCGCAATGCGAAAGGCCCCTGGCGGCTTGGGCGTCGCGCCTACAGCGAAAAGGCTCGGGTCACGGCGTCATGACCACGGTGGCGCCGACGGCGACGCGGTCGTAAAGATCGACGATGTCCTCGTTCAGCATGCGGATGCAGCCATAGGAGGCGGCCGAACCGATGGATTTGCGCATCTTCTGGGTCGTGCCGTGAATGGCGACCTGTCCCTCGCTCAGCGTCATGGCGCGCGCGCCCATGGGATTGGTCGGCGCGCCGCCGGGGATGACGTCGGGGAGATCCGGGTGGTCGTGCCTCACGTCCTCCGGCGGCGTCCAGTCGGGCGCAATATATTTGGCGTCGATCTGAACGACGCCCGTCCACTCCTTGCCGGCCTTCGGCACCGCGACCTTGTAGGCGATGGCCTCGCCCTGATCGACGATGAGATAGAGCTTGCGCTCATGCTCGCTGACCACGATGGAGCCCGGAGAAAGATCGGAGTGATACTGCACGAATTCGCGCGCGGCCGCCGTCTGAGGGGTGGAGGCGGCGGCGAACAGGGCGGCGGCGCCGAGGAAGAAAGACGCGAGTTTGGCGGCGGTTTTCATTTTTGCGTTCCGGCGTTTGAATGTCTCGTTGAGTGCTTTTTAGGATCGTCCCCGCCCGCATTCCGTGCGTCGACGCACAAGGCGGCGTTCGACATTCCGCGCCCCGCAAATACCCGCGAGCGGCGGCCGTCTAAATACCCGGCTCTGGGTTACTTTTCCGCGCATGATGACGCGGGGGAGGGTGATTGATCGCTCAGGCGCTTTTATTGCTGCGTCCCGCATCGTTGCCGGGCGCTCTTTTCGAATAAGCGCAGGAATCCGGCGCCCAGAAAGATGACCGCGATCGCCGTATGCGGCGCGGTGATCGAGAAGTGATAGGCCAGAGCCGCCGAAATCGCCTTTTCGGTCGGCACGCCATGCGCCGTCGCGAGATAGGCGACGATGCCCGCTTCGAAGACGCCGAGCCCCGCGGGGCTGGCGGGCACGGCGATTGCCAGAGCGCCGATCGCCAGCAATGTCATGGCCGCAAGCAAGCCAAAGTCGATTTCGGGAAAGATGGTCCTAAAGAGAACCAGGACAAGACAAACATTCGTCGTCCATATCAGCGCGGTGCAAAGCGCGGCTCGCGAGACGTTTTGATATGCGATCAGCGTTTCCGCCTGTCTCACGAACGCATCGAGCCGGACGGTCTTCATGATTTTCCATTCGGACGGGCGCGGGGCGCCGCCCTTCGATCGAAATCGCGCGAGCAGCAAAACGCTTGCAAGAAGGATCAGGGCAAGCGCAAGAGGCGCCGAAAGCGGGACGTCAAAGATCGGCGAATGCGTGCTGGCGACGACTAAAGCCAGCGCGCCGACCGCCGACAGATCGTAGAGCTTTTCCATCACGATCGCGGCGCCGAGGCCGCCGAGCGGAAAACCAAAGTATTTGCCGCCTACATAAATCTTGACGGCTTCGCCGATCCGGAACGGGATCAGGCTGTTGAAGGTGAAGCCGACATTCGCGATGAGAAAGCAGGAAAGCGGCTTCGTCTGCAGTATCGCGGCGAGGCGCAATCCATAAAGCGTCAGGACGGCGGCGTTCATGGCCATCGCGACGAGAACCGCGCGTGGCGGAATTTGCCGCAACTGCTCCAGCACATCCAGATAATTCACATTATTGCGAAGCCAATAAGCGACCAAAATGAAAAAGCATGCGTTCAGAGCAAGCGCCATATGCCGGCCGTATCCGGCGAGGAATCTCGTCGATCGGGAGAGCATATTGCTTTGCGGCGACGCCAGGGTCATGCGCGATGGCCTCTTGGAAGCGAGTGAGCGCTTTTGAACGCCTCAGATGGACGCCAAAAAAATGGCCGGCGCAAGAGCCGGCCATCTCATTCCCTGCGGCGCGCGCGAGATTACGCCATATACTGCCCGCCGTTGATGGTCAGCGTCGAGCCGGTGACGAAGCCGGCGTCGTCGGCAGCCAGGAACACCACGGCGCGGGCGATCTCCTCCGGCTCGCCCAGGCGGCCGACTGCGATATAGGGGAGGATGTGCTTGTCCAGCACCTCCTGCGGAACGGCCTTCACCATGTCGGTGCCGATATAGCCCGGCGCGATGGCGTTGACGGTGATGCCCTTGGGGGCGCTCTCCTGCGCCAGCGCCTTAACGAAGCCGATGTCGCCGGCCTTGGAGGCCGAATAGTTCGTCTGGCCTGCCTGGCCCTTTTGGCCGTTGATCGACGAAATGACGATGATGCGGCCGAAGCCGCGGTCGCGCATGCCGTTGATGACCGGGCGCGTGACGTTGAAGAGCGAGTTGAGATTGGTGTTGATTACCGCCTGCCACTGCGCGAGCTCCATCTTGTGGAACAGGCGGTCCTTGGTGATGCCGGCGTTGTTGACGAGAATCTCGACCGGGCCGAGGTCCTTCTCGATGGCGGCCATGCCCGCGGCGCAGGCGTCATAATCGGAGACGTCGAACTTGTAGACCGGAATGCCGGTCTCCGCCTTGAACTTGTTGGCGGCTTCGTCATTGCCGGCGTAGGTCGCGGCGACATTGTAGCCGGCGGCCTTCAGCGCCTTGGAAATCGCCTCGCCGATTCCGCGCGTGCCGCCCGTAACGACTGCAACTCGTGCCATTTTGGTGTCTCCTCTGCTTAATCCCATAAGGAAAGCCGGCGCCGGACTGCAAGCCTCCAGGCTCGCTCGTCTACGGCGCCGGGATAATGCGCGCCCGGAGGCGCGCGGTCCGTTCTTACCGCTCCACCGTCATCGCGATGCCCATGCCGCCGCCGATGCACAGCGTCGCGAGACCCTTCTTGGCGTCGCGGCGGGCCATCTCATGGAGCAGGGTGATGAGCACGCGCGCGCCAGAGGCGCCGATCGGATGGCCGAGGGCGATGGCGCCGCCATTCACGTTCACAATGTCGGTGTTCCAGCCCATGTCCTTGTTGACGGCGATGGCCTGGGCGGCGAAGGCCTCATTGGCTTCGACGAGGTCGAGGTCGGCGACCTTCCAGCCGGCCTTCTCCAACGCCTTGCGCGAGGCGGGGATCGGGCCCGAGCCCATCACGGTCGGATCGACGCCGGCCGTCGCCCAGGAGGCGATGCGGGCGAGGGGCGTGAGGCCGCGCTTGGCCGCTTCCGCGGCGCTCATCACGACGAGCGCCGCGCCGCCGTCATTGATGCCCGAGGCGTTGGCCGCCGTCACCGTGCCGTCCTTGGAAAAGGCGGGCTTCAGCTTGGAGACGCCCTCGAGCGTCACGCCGTGCTTGATATATTCGTCGGTGTCGACGGTCACATCGCCCTTGCGGGTGGAGATCGTGTAGGGGACGATCTCGTCCCTGAACCTGCCGGCCTTCTGGGCGGCCTCGGCCTTGTTCTGTGAGGCGACGGCGAAAGCGTCCTGCTCCTCGCGGGTAATCTGCCACTTCTTGGCGACGTTCTCGGCCGTGATGCCCATATGGTAGTTATTGAAGGCGTCGGTCAGGCCGTCCATGATCATCGTGTCGATGAATTTGACGTCGCCCATCTTCGTGCCGGCGCGCAGATGCGCGGCGTGGGTCGAGAGCGACATGGACTCCTGGCCGCCGGCGACGATGATGGAGGCGTCGCCTGCCTGAATCTGCTGGGCGGCGAGCGCCACGGCGCGAAGGCCCGAGCCGCAGACCTGGTTGACCGTGAAGGCGGTCTTGGCGTCGGGCACGCCGGCCCTGATGGCGGCCTGACGGGCGGGGTTCTGGCCTTGGGCGGCCGTCAGCACCTGGCCGAGGATGACCTCGTCGACCACGGCAGCTTCCACCCCGGCGCGCTCCAAGGCGGCCTTGACAGCAGCGGCGCCGAGTTCGTGGGCCGGAACCGTGGCGAAGGCTCCGTTGAACGATCCGACGGCGGTGCGCGCCGCGGAAACGATCACGATATCGGTCGTCATGTCGATCTCCTTAAAATTGGTCGAACCAGATAATCGGTCGAACCAGGCGGCGCTTGCTCGCGCCAAAGGCGTAAACCGCCGACAGCCTCGCGCTGCTTTGCGGCGAGGGTCAGCGTCGTTATGCACGGTTTAGCGCGAAGCGAAAGGCATGCGCGACGAAAATATTGCCGCGGGGGCGCTTTTGAGACTATCGTCTGGCGCCGAAGATGATTGGCCGCGGAGGCGCAGAGGCGCGGCGGCGCTTCGGCCGTCACGGGGAGGCGACGCAGGCGCATCATGACCATCGAAAAAAAACCAACCACGATAAAAAAATACGCCAATCGCCGCTTATATGATACGGGAACAAGCACTTATGTAACGTTGGAGGATCTCGCCGCGATGGTCAAGCGCGGAGAGGATTTCGTGGTCAGCGACGCCAAGACCGGCGACGACATCACTCGTCCCGTGCTGGCCCAGATCATTTTCGAGCAGGAAGGCAAGGACGGCCAAAGCCTGCTGCCGATTTCCTTCCTGCGACAATTGATCCGCTTTTACGGCGACTCGATGCAGATGCTGGTGCCGAGCTATCTCGAATTTTCGATCGACAAGCTCACCCGCGACCAACAGAAATTCCGCGACCAGTTCACCTCGGCGCTGGGCTCCGCGCCCTTTGGCGAGCCGACCCGAGCCGCTTTCGTCGCGATGGAGGAGCAGGCGCGCAAGAATATGGCGGTGTTCCGTCAGGCGTTGACCATGTTCAATCCGTTCGGCATGGCCGTCGACGGCGTCGCCACGACCACGCAGGGCGAAGAGGGCGAAGGTGCTGGCGCCAAGCAGCAGTCCGACGTGGACGATCTGAAGCGCCAGCTCGAGGCGCTCAATAAGCGGATCGACAAGCTTTCGGGCGAGAGCTGAGCGCGAAGCCGGGTTCCTGCCGGGCGGTGGGCTAATCTCTTAGAATCATGCGGGGGCCGAAGGCTCGGCTCTTCGCTTTGATGCACAGTCCATTTTCTCGGAGGCTTTTTGCCGCTCGATTACGTAAGACCATCCCCGGAACTCGCGCTGGAGCTTGACGAGGTCGCCGCTAAAGCGGCGCCTCTGCGGGAATATCTGGCCGCGCCCAATATTCCGCTCGACGGTTTTCCTTCCGAGCGGTTGCAGCAAATTTGCGTCTCGCTGGAACGCTTGCCGCAGGGCACGGCGGAAGGTTGCCGCGCGCCGCTTGCTTACGCCCGCATTGAACTGCCGAGAATCCGACGCAAACACGTGCTGCGGGCATCGGGGGTCAAGGATAACAAAGACGCGCCACCCTCGATCTCACGGGAGGACCGGCTCGATCTGTTGCTTAAAGAC
>DATBRF010000093.1:0-7399 GCA_036560425.1 Methylocystis sp.
TGGTAACCTAAGAGGCCGCCAAGCGCGGCTCCCCCCAGCGCCGCAATCGCGCCGGCGGCGCCAAATCCCGCTACTGCGCCTAAAACCGCGCCAGTCCCCGCAAAGATATAGCGATTTTTCTGTTGGTTCGGGTTCCGTTCACTGTCCGCCATGGTCCGCTCTCCAGTTCTGTATGCCTGATATATGACAGATGGGACGAACGGGCCGGCGGGCGAGGACTCGGGTCGCAGTATCGGGCGAGCGGGATTGGTCGGGCTACGACATTGGCGAGCGCGTCGGTTGACTTGAAATGCCCTGACGTACCCCTGAAGGAATGCGCCGACGCCCTTGGCGCTCACCGGCGGAGATCACGACGTCCCTTAAGTTCGCAGCACACGCGCGACCTACCCGAGCCCCGGTAACTACCGGGTCAAAGAGAAACGCCCCTCCCATGGGAGCGGGGGCGTTTTTTCTTTGATACGGAAAGCGCTGATTTTTAGCTCTTATGACTCGCGAAGTCGACGAAGGCGTCATCAAACCGCTTCATGTGATACCGCAGCCAGCTTTGTAGACCTTCGCCAAGATCGGGAGAGAGTTGAACTGTATTGTCGACAAGTGATGCGGTGAACTCCTTGATGCCCTTAACGAGGTAATCATGGTCACGCTTGTGCAGGAGCATCCCGGGATAGCTTTCAATCAACATATGGTCTTCTTCGTGTTTAAAATGCTCCTTTGTCATATCGACTAGCTTCTGCAACGCCTCTAAAACAACGGAAGTTTCCGGAGCATCTTTTTGCAGTTCCTGGCGGATAAAATTTATCTGATCTGCAATGGCTTTGTGTTCCTTTGCATCAATCTCGTTTGAAGTCGCGTCGCTCATCCAGGTAGCCCTTCGATATGGAATGGGTGGATAATCTTCGACACAGGATTCATGAAGGTTGTGCGACGACAAGGCGCAGGAGTGCGACTTTTGGGCGACGCGTGAAGGCCATGGCGGCGGCGGCGCGCGTCGTTGCGGCCGGATTGGTCGCGGTGGGGAGAACAGGGGGAGGTGAGGGGCTGCCTCGCATGCGACAGCGAGGGGGAGGAACTCTTGTTACGCGCCTCGATACCCCAGCGCCTTCTCGGCGAGTAATTGTAACTTATCGTCTTCGCTAATGGCAGGAGTGGAGGGGCTCGAACCCCCAACCCCCGGTTTTGGAGACCGGTGCTCTACCAGTTGAGCTACACTCCTGCGTGCGCCAATCGGCGCGCGCCTCTCATGCCGCAACAGCGCCGCCGACGCAAGCGCTGTTTGCGTCCTCGATCAGGAATTTCCGCCCGCGAGCAGCGTGACGGCCCGCCGGTTCTGCGACCAGCAGGAGATATCGTCGCAAACCGCGACCGGGCGCTCCTTGCCGAAGCTCACCGTGCGGATGCGGGAGGCGGTGACGCCGCGGGAGATCAGATAGTTTTTGGTCACCTCGGCGCGGCGGGCGCCGAGCGCAAAGTTATATTCGCGGGTGCCGCGCTCGTCGGCATGGCCTTCGACCGTGAAGCTATAGCGGCCATAACGGTTCAGCCACTCCGCTTGCCGGTCGAGCGTCGCCTGGCCGGTCGAGGTCAGATCGGTCGAATCCGTCTCGAAAAACACGCGATCGCCGACGTTGGTCGCGAAATCCTGCGGGCTGCCGGGGCTCGCGACGCCGCTGCGCGAGATGCCGCCACGTCCGCCCCCGCCCGCGCCGCCGGCGAGATCGGCGCCGGCCTCTTCCGCGGCATTCTTCGCGCAGGCCGTCAGGGCCAGCGCCGCTGTCAGGGCGACGGCGAATCTGGCGCAGCGGACGCTTGCAGAAAAGACCATGTGGCGACTCCTCCTACCGTATTGGGACTGCGGCCAGTCCTAGTCTCGCATGGTTAAGCGAAGGTTCCGTCAACCTTTATCCGAGGTGTGGAAAACCTGTCACATTTGAACGAATTGGCGTGTTCCTTAATAAACGGTTAAATGGTTAATGAAGCATGAATGGCTGCGCTGCCGGCTGTCCCTCAGGACCGGAGAGGCATGCGACAAAGTCGCTGTGATTTTCGTCAAAAAAGCTTAGTCTGACTGTCAAGAACCCGCCATCGTTCTTGCCGGCGCTGCCAGCCTGACTATCATTACGACTCGGCGGCGAGTCTGGAGGACAGGATGAACGAAGGGATTGCGCCTTTCTTGTCGCCGCTCACGCTGATCATCGGCGGCGGATTGATCGTCATCGGCATCCTGTCGCTCTTCGATCTGCATTTCCTCAAATCCAAGGCGCAAGAGAAGGTCGCGCTCATCCTCGGCCTCGTCTTCATCGTCGCGACGGAGGCGATGTTTGTCACGAGCGGCGCGAGCGGGCGCTATCTCGAGGGGCAAAAGATCGACGTCACTGAATGCGAGTTCCAGGTCGAGCGCGATTTTCCGGTGGAGCGGCGCGGCGATCCCCAGTTGATCGAGCAGAAGATCAAGGCCTGCATGAATAATCTGGGCTACGATTGGATTGAGACGCATGAGCATTGCCTGGAGGCGAAGCTCTCCACCAATGTCTTCTGCTATATCCCGCGCGCGCCGATGCAGCGCGAGATCGTCGCCTTTCAGATGCGCTTCGAATAGTCAGAAGAGCGACCCCTGATCGTCGCCGGGGGTTTTGCGCAGCTTCTTGCGCGGGGCGCATGACGCCGACGCCGGCGCGTCCGTTTCTCCTGCCTTGACGGGGACTCGCCCGTCCGCGAATTCGATGCTCAGCGCCGCTCCGGCAGGGGTCTGAGACACGCTTCGAACGAGCCTGCCGTCTTCATCCCGCACCAGCGCGAAGCCGCGCGCCAGCACCGCTTTGTGGCTCAAGGAGTCCTGCAGCCGCCCGAGCCGCTCCACACGCTCCTTCCGCCCCGCGATAAACGCGCCAAACGCATAGGTCATCCGGGCGGCGGCGGTTTCGACGCGCTGCGCGGCGCCCTCGTTCTGGTGACGCGCCAGCGCCACGCGCGACTCGAGGCCAGCCTTCAGGCGCGCGCTCAGGCCCCGCAGCCTTTCTTTCTGCCCCGCGAGCTCCGCCTGCGGCGAATGGCGTGACAGAAGATGCGCGAGGCGCGCGAGGCGGAGGCGCCGGCCGTCCTGCGTCGCGCGCAGCGTCGCCCGCAGGCGTTCCCCAGCGCGGTCGAGCCTCTGCCGCGGCGTCTGCAGCAATTGCTCCGCCGCCGGAAGCAGACGCGCGAAAGTCGCGAGCTGCGCGCGCCGCTGCTCCAGTCCGCGGGTCTTCGCCGCTGCAAGGCGACGCGCGCGTCCCGCGAGATGCTCGGCGAGCTCGGCGCGCACCGGCACGGCCTTTTCGGCGGCGCCCGTCGGCGTCGGCGCGCGCAGATCGGCGACGAAGTCGATTAGTGTGGTGTCGGTCTCGTGGCCGATGGCGGAGATGAGCGGGATCGCGCTCGCCGCCGCCGCGCGCACGACGATCTCCTCGTTGAAGCTCCACAAATCCTCGAGCGAGCCGCCGCCGCGCGCGACGATAAGGACGTCGGGGCGGGGGATGGGCCCGTCGACGGGCAAGGCGTTGAAGCCGTCGATCGCCGCCGCGACTTCCCCCGCCGAGGTCTCCCCCTGCACGCGCACCGGCCAGACGAGGACGCGGCGCGGGAAGCGGTCGTTCAGCCGGTGCAGGATGTCGCGGATGACCGCGCCCGTCGGCGACGTCACGACGCCGACGACTTTCGGGAGAAAGGGCAGGGGCCGCTTGCGGGCTTCGTCGAAAAGACCCTCCGCCGCGAGCTTCCTGCGCCTTTCGTCGAGCAGCGCCATCAGCGCGCCGACGCCAGCCGGCTCCAGCGCCTCGATCACGATCTGATAGGAGGATTTGCCGGGGAAGGTGGTGATGCGGCCTGTCGCGACGACTTCGAGCCCCTCCTGAGGCTTTGTGCGCAGGCGCAGGAAGGTTTGCTTCCAGATGACTGCGTCGAGTCGCGCGCCCTGATCCTTGAGGCAGAAATAGGCGTGGCCGGAGGCGTGCGGCCCTCGGTAGTTGGAGATTTCCCCGCGCACGCGGACGCGCCCGAACCGGTCCTCCACCGTGCGCTTGAGCGCGTTGGCGAGTTCCGTGACGCTGATTTCCGGGGCGTTGGTGAGTGGAGCGGCGTCGGCAGGATCGAGCATGTCCGCACTATAACCGCCGCGGCGGCGCGCCTGAAGACGCGCACAAGAAACAAAGCGGCGCGGGAAGCACCCGCGCCGCCTGAAGAAAGATCAGTATTTGCGCACCAGCGGGGGCGGCGGAGGCACAGGGATGAGCGACGGGATCACATAGCGGAAGCCCACCCGGATGTCGTTCGAGGCGATGTCGAACGAGTGACGCTCGCGGAAGCAGGGCGTTCCGTTACAGATGATCGGATTGCTGGTTATGCGTCCCATATCGAGGTATCGGTAGCCCACTTCCAGCTTCAAATTCGGCGTTACGTTGAACGCCAATCCGGCCATGGCGGCCCAGGCGAAGTTCGTCTGGCTGGTGGCGGCGGCCGTCCCAAATCCGCCATTCGCGATTCCGAAACCATGGTCCGTCAAAGGACTGAGGTTATGAAAGGCTGCGCCAATGCCGAAGCCCACAAAGGGCGTGATGCCGTACCATGTGCCCAGATCGGCATAGCCGTTGGCCAGGAACAGGGCCGTCCCCAGATTCGCGGCATACTGATCGAATCCATAGATGGTGGCCCCGCCGGCGCCCGGGAACGTAAAATGATTTGTCGCGCTGTATGCCGCATCGATCCGATATTCTCCCGTCAGATCGAAGCGAAGCCAGTTGTTGAACTGGTAGCCGACGCCGCCGCCCGCAAAAGCGGTGTCCGCAAGAGACCTGTTCGTATTCCAGACAGGCCCGGCCGGCAGAAGGCCTGTGGCGGCGTCAGGTTGCAGCGTGAAGCGCCAGTTGGAAATCTGTTGGGCCCCTACGCCCACGTCGCCGCGCAGATACCAGCCGCTGAAATCAAGGGGCGGCGGCGGTTCGATCGGCGGCGGTGGCGGCAACAGCAAATCGGCCGCTCGCGCGCTGGCGTTCGCGCCAACGACGATGCCGGCCGCGAAAAGGAGGGCGAATAAACGGCCCATGATTACTTCCCCTTTTGCGTAAAGAGGGCCGCGAAGCGGACCCGAGGCGCGTAGCCATCGGCGTAACCATGAGCGAGAACGCTTAAAGCGAAGTTAACCTTACCGCTTTACCACAAACTTGCCTTTGCTGACGGCGCGGGCTTCTTCGGGCCCGCGCTTCTTATTTCTCAAGCGGCGACCTCGGCCGGGTGGGATAGAGCGTCGCAAATCTGCGTCACCAGCCTTTCGACGAGATCGCGATCGTCGCCCTCGGCCATGACGCGAATGACAGGCTCTGTGCCGGATGGGCGAACGATCAGGCGTCCGGCGTTCCCGAGCCGGGCGCGCGCCGAATCGATGGCGAGCGCGACCGTATCCTTCTCGAGCATCTTCCTCTGTGCGCGGACGTTCTTGAGCACCTGGGGCAGGGGCTCGAAGCAATGGCAGACCTCGCTCACGCGCTTGCCCTTGCGCTTGACCTCGGCGAGCACCTGCATGGCGGTGACGAGCCCGTCGCCTGTCGTCGAATAATCCGAAAGAATGACGTGGCCAGATTGTTCCCCGCCGACATTGTAGCCTTCCTGCCGCATGCGCTCGATGACATAGCGGTCGCCGACGGCGGTGCGCTCCAGGGTGAGGCCAATGGAGCCAAGATGCCTCTCCAGGCCGAGATTGGACATGATCGTCGCCACGATGCCGGGTCTCGAGAGTAGCCCTTGGTCGCGCCAGCTTTTTGCGACGACAGCCATCACCTGGTCGCCGTCGATCACGGCGCCGGTTTCGTCGACGAGAATCACGCGATCGGCGTCCCCGTCGAGGGCGACGCCCACGTCCGCGCGCAATTCCCGCACCTTGTCGCGCAGCGCCTGCGGCGAGGTCGAGCCGACGTCGCGGTTGATGTTGAAGCCGTCGGGCTCGACGCCGATCGGGATGACCTCGGCGCCAAGCTCCCAAAGCGCTTCCGGCGCCACTTTGTAAGCCGCGCCGTTGGCGCAATCGATGACGACGCGCAACCCCTCGAAGCTCAGATTGCGCGGCAATGTGTGCTTGGCGAACTCGATATAGCGCGCGCGAACGTCGTCGATGCGCCGGGCGCGGCCGAGTTGGGTGGAGCCCGCGAGCCTGCGCGTCAGATCGCTGTTGAGAAGCTTCTCGATCTCACTCTCGATATCGTCGGAGAGCTTGTGCCCGTCCGGGCCGAAGAGCTTGATGCCATTGTCTTCGAAGAAATTGTGCGAGGCGGAGATCATGACGCCGACATCGGCGCGCATGGAGCGCGTGAGCATGGCGACGGCGGGCGTCGGCATCGGGCCGAGCAGCAGCGTATCCATGCCGACCGAGGCGAAGCCGGCGACCAGCGCATATTCGATCATATAGCCGGAGAGGCGGGTGTCCTTGCCGATGACCACCCGATGGCGCCCCTCGCGACGCTGAAAAATGAGGCCAGCCGCCTGGCCGACCTTCAGCGCCAGCTCCGGGGTGATCTTTACATTGGCGAGACCACGGATCCCATCCGTTCCGAAATACTGACGCGCCATCTGCATTCCTTTTCGAGTGATCAGCGCAAACTCACGCAAAGCTGGACTTCGGTATGGCGAAAATTATGCCCGACTCCGGGCCGTTGGTATCCCACCATTGGTGTTATGAGTTAACATAAAGGCGAACTTGACTTTGGCAGGATGGAATGAACGTCGTTATTTATCACAATCCTTCATGCGGCACGTCGCGCAAAGTGCTCGCCGCCCTGCAGGACGCCGGCCACGAGCCTGAGGTCGTCGAATATCTGAAGACGCCGCCGGACCGGAAGACCTTGCAAGGCCTTCTGAAAAAGATGGGCAAGAGCGTGCGCGACATTCTCCGAAAGCGCGGGACGCCCTACGAAGAGCTCGGCCTCGACGATCCGGGCCTGAGCGAGACGGAGATTTTCGAGGCGATCGAGAAACATCCGATTCTCATCGAGCGCCCGATCGTGGTTTTCGGTGAAAAGGCCGCCCTCTGCCGCCCGGCCGAAACCGTGCAGGAGCTGATCGCTCCCAGCGCTGGATAAGCATAAAAAAGCCCGGCGAGGGGAGACCCGCCGGGCTTTTGTTTTTGATCCGAAATCAAACCGGATTGGGCGAGAGCCCGCCCACATCCGGCTCGGGCTTCTGGCCGGTGGTGGGCACGGCGGAGCCGCGCGGGGGCGGGGGCGCCGAGGCGCTCGTGTCCTCGCGCACGGGGCGCTTGCCGCCGAGAAGGCCCTTCATCTCCTCGCCCGTCAAGGTCTCGAACTCCAGAAGGCCATTGGCCAGCATGTCGAGCTGCGCCCGCTTCTCGGTCAGGATCTGCGTCGCCTTGTCATAGGCC
>DATBRF010000094.1:0-22774 GCA_036560425.1 Methylocystis sp.
GCGCCGATGGCGCCGATGAGGGTCAAGGCCGGCGTGCCGACCAGAAGCGTCGCCACGACGCCGGCGAGCGCCGCCGTCTCCTGCTGCAGCATCAGCCCCAGAAAGGGCGCGGCGATGATCAGCGGCAGGCCGGTTGCGGCCCAATGGGCGGCGCATTTCACGAGCACGGCGAGTTCCAGCGGCGTCTCGCCCAAATGCAGGAGGTCGAGCGAGCCGTCCTCCGCGTCGGCCTGGAAGAGACGGTCGAAGGCGAGCAAGCTTGCAAGCAGCGCCGCGATCCACAGAATCGCCGGGCCGATGCGGGAGAGGAGATTTGGGTCGGGCCCCACGGCGAAGGGCACGATCGTCACGAGCGTGAGGAAGAACACCACCCCCATGGCGCCGGAGCCGCCGACGCGGCGGGCGATGCGCCATTCGCGCAGGAAGAGCGCTTTGATTGGGGACGTCATTTCGCGCCTCCCAGCGCCAGCTCGCCGGCCTCTTGCAGCCCCAGCGGCTCATGAGTGGCGGCGACGATGAGGCCGCCGAGCGCGCAGTGATCACGCATGGCGGCGGCGAATTTCTCCCGTGACGCCCGGTCGAGCGCCGTCAGCGGCTCGTCGAGGAGCCAGATCGGGCGGAAGGCGACAAGGAGCCGCGCGAGCGCCGCGCGGCGCTTCTGTCCGGCCGAGAGCGCGCCGAAGGGCGCGCGGAGCGCATGGGAGAGGCCGACGATGGAAAGCGCCTCGGGGACCGGCCGGCTGCGCGGGTCCGTCGCCGAGGAGAGATAGGCCGCCCAGAAATCGAGATTTTCCTCGACGGTCAGGGCCGCCTTCATGCCGTCGGCATGCGCGAGATAATGCGCCGCCTGAGGGAGTTCGGCCTCCTCGCCGGCGCCCTCGAGCCGCACCTCTCCCGAAAGGCGCGGCAAAAGCCCTGCGAGCGCGCGCAGCAGCGTGGATTTGCCAGCGCCGTTGCGACCCGTCACCACCAGCGCCTCGCCCCCGGAAAGGGCGAAGCTCAAATCGGCCAGCACCGGCCTTCCGCCGCGCGAGACGGCGAGATTCTCCACCCTCAGCCGGAGGGCGGAATGAAAATCGGCATGGGGGCGATGCGGGCTCTCTTCCATGTGGAAAGCCAATAGAGAAAGCCGGGCCGAAGCGCCATAGGCGCGCTCGCGCTTTCCTGTCTGCCTGAGCTGGGCGCAGGCGCACTGGCGAAAGGTCAAGGAGGGTGCTAAGGGTCGCGATCAACTTCCGGGCGCCCTAAACTTGCGGCGGGCGCCCTGATTCTTCGTGCAAAACAAGTGCGCGCGGCGCGCCCATTCAGGGACTGCGAATTCAGTGACGAGACACAGAAGCCTCCCCGATTACGCCTCGCGGAGATTCCGCTTCGCGGGCAACGCCCTGCTCGAATTCAACAACCCCTTCTTCGCCCAGATCGACAAGCTCAAGGCGGACTTCGAGGCGCAGGGGACCCATTTCGTCAGCTTCGCGAATTACGACTATCTCGGCCTCGCCAATCACCCGCGCATTCGCGAGGAGGCCAAGCGCGAGGTCGATGGTCTTGGCGTCGGGGCGCTGGCGTCGCGGCTCGTCGGCGGGGAGCGCACCACGCACAAGCAGTTCGAGGCCGAGATCGCCGAATTCATCGGCATGGAGAGCGCGTTGGCCCTCGTCTCCGGCTATCTCTCGAACGTCACGACCATTTCCTATCTGATGAACGGCAAGAGAGACGCCATCTTCATCGACGAGCTCGCGCACAACAGCATCGTCTACGGCGCCGAGGGCGCGCCGGCCCAGGTCATCAAGTTCCGTCACAATGACATGGACCATCTCGACCATCTGCTGACGCGCCATCGCGAGGACCATCGCAATGTGCTCGTCGTGGTCGAAGGCGTCTACAGCATGGACGGCGACACGGCCGATCTGCCGCGCCTCTATGAAATCAAAGAAAAACATCAAGTTTGGCTGATGGTGGACGAGGCGCATTCGCTCGGCGTTCTCGGGGCCACGGGCCGCGGCCTCGCGGAGCATCAGGGCGTCGACCCACGGCGCATCGACCTCATCATCGGCACGCTCTCGAAATCGCTCGCCTCCTGCGGCGGCTATATCTGCGCCACGAAGGAAGTGATCGAATGGTTCCGCTTCACGCTGCCGGGCTTTGTCTATAGCGTCGGCTTCTCGCCCGTCGTGCTCGCCGCGGCGCGCACGGCCCTGCGGCTGATGCAGGAAGAGACATGGCGCATCGGCAAGCTCGCGCAGAACGCCGAGCTCTTCCGCCAGGTCGCCCATGAAAATGGTTTCTCGACCGGCCCGGCCATCGGCCGCGGCGTGGTGCCGATCCTCTTCGAGAGCGACCTCGAGACAATGTGGGCCGCGCGGCATTTGCTCGAGAAGGGCTTCTATGTGCCGCCCGTCGTGCGAATCGGCGTGCCCAAGGACGGCCCGCGCCTGCGCTTCTTCTTCTCCGCCAACCATACGGAGGCGGAGATTCGCGGCGTCATACAGGCGTTGCGCGAGATGCCCCCTGTGTCGGAGGAGGCGCAGCGGATCGTCGCCGCCGCAATGGCCGGCGCCGCCGCCTGATCCCTCAGGCGCGGCATCATGACGCTTCCGCGCGAACCGGCTCAGGCATAAGGATTTTACTATGGCGCGAATCGAGATCATACCGGTCGCGGGGCTGTCAGGCTTTACGACCTTCTGCAAGCTGCCGCGTCTTCTCTACAAGGGCGCGCCTGGCTTCGCGCCGCCGCTCGACATCGAGCGTTGGACGCTCTTCGCCCATATCCTCAACCCGCATTACAAGCTGGTCGAGGATCAGAAGTTTCTCGCCCGCCGGGACGGGCAATGGGTCGGCCGCATCTCGGCGCATGTCTATAAGGACGGGATTGCGCCCGTCGGCGCAAGCCCGGCGCAATTCGGCGCGCTCGACGCCATCGACGACCCGGAGGTCGTGCGCGCGCTCACTGAGGCCGCCGAGGATTGGCTGAGGGAAAAAGGCGCGAGCCGCATCAACGGCCCCTTCTCGCCGACGATCAACGGCGAATGCGGCATGCTGGTCGAGGGCTTCGAGGCCATGCCGATGATCTTCATGCCCTGGCACCCGCCCTATCTCTCACGCCATCTCGACGCGCTCGGCTACGAGAAGGCGACGGACCTCGTCTCATATCGCTTCGCCATCGATGAGACGCTGCTCGCCCAGAACACGCGCATCTTGAATCGCAAGGAATGGCGCGACCGGCTGAAGCTGCGTCCGCTCGACCTCGACAAGCTCAAGACCGGCGAGACGGCGCTGATGGAGGAGCTGTTCAACGACGGCTGGAGCGGCAATTGGGGCTTCGTGCCCTTCACCAAGGCGGAGTTCGATTCGACCGCCGACGCGCTCAAGCTCGTCATGCCGCCGGAATTCGGCATCGTCGTGGAGCTCGACGGCAAGCCGCAGAGCTTCGTGATCGCGTTGCCCAATCTCTTCGAGATCGTATCGGATCTTGATGGCCGCATCTTTCCCTTCGGCCTGCCGAAACTGATTTCGCGCATGCGCAACCATAAATTCAGCGCCGCGCGCATCGTGCTGCTCGGCACGCGCAAGGCGCTGCAAAACAGCGCAACGGGCGGCGCCATTCTGCTCTCCATGATCGAGGAGATGCGACGGCGCGGCGCCGACGCCTCCATCGCCCATCTCGAAGCAGGCTGGGTGCTGGAAGACAATATGGCGATGCGCAAGCCCATCGAGATGTTCGGCGGAAAGATCGACAAGGTGCATCGGATTTATGAGAAGCGGCTGAGTTCAGGTTCATCGGATGAACGCCGGGCGTGAGCGAATCGCTCCCCTTTACGGGGAGGGGGGCCGTGAATCGGGGTCGGGTGGGGCAATCCCCCACCGCTACCGTTGTGGCGTGAACCCGACCCGGCGGCCTTTGACCGCCGACCTCCCGTAGGGAGGTATTTGGGACTGACGACGCCAGATCGCTATTCATCCGATTGCCCTGGTCCAAGCTGAAGGAAACTTGATCCATGAACGGCATTTCAGTCACCGCCCAGGGCGCCGACCGCTCGCATGTCGAGCGCCGCCGGCTGATCCTCGAGAAATATCCGCAGGTGCGCGCGCTTTTCGGCAAGGACCCGCTGACCTTCAAGATCACGGCCGGCATTTTTGCCGGTCAGTTCGTGATCGCGGCCGTTCTCGGCTGGCTCGGGCTCGCCTATTGGTGGCTGTCGCTGCTCTTGGCGATTTGCGTCGGCGCATTCGCCAATCACGCCAATTTCGTCGTCATCCACGACGCGATTCACAATTGCGTCTTCGAGAACTCGCTGTCCAATAAGTGGACGGCGATCCTCGCGGATCTTCCCAACGCTTTTCCTACGGCGATGGGCTTTCGCTGCTATCACATCAAGCACCACTCGCATCTCTCGGCCTATGACTATGACGCCGACGTTCCGAGCCAGTGGGAAGTCGAGTGGGTCGGCAATAGCTCATGGCGGAAGGCCGCCTGGCTCTTCGCCTTCCCCGCCATTCAGCTCGCGCGCCTGTCGCGGCTGAAAGGGACGGTGCCGATCATGGGCAAATGGACCTATATCAATATAGCGGTCATCATCGCCTTCGATCTTTTCATGCTCTGGGCCTTCGGCGCCAATGCGCTGCTCTATCTCTTCTTCTCCTTCTGGTTTTCGGTGGGCGGCCTGCATCCTTTGAGCGCGCGCTGGCTGCAGGAGCATTTCGCCTTCGGCCCAAACCAGGGAACCTTCGATTATTATGGGCCCCTCAACAAGCTCGCGCTCAACATCGGCTACCACAACGAACATCACGATTTTCACGAGATCCCATGGACCCGCCTGCCCGAGCTGAAAGCCATGGCGCCGGAGTTCTACGATACGTTGCGCTGCCACCGTTCCTGGTTTGCGTTGCTCGTCACCTTCATCTTCGACCCGACCTATTCGCTCGGCACGCGGTCGGAAAATGTCACCCAGGCGGCTCAGCCGGCCACGCCCGCGGAGTGAGATCATGACGCAGGAAACACGCACCGACGCGCTCGACGCCTCGCCGCGCATTTTCGAGAACGACATTCTCGACCGGTTCTCGCGCGTGCATCATCTGACGCCTGTGATCGTCTACACGCCGATCATTCTGGGCCTGATCTTTTACGCGTTGTCGTTGCTCAACATCGGCCTCGTCCTGATCGGCCTCGTCATCGGCTATGTGGGATGGACGCTGACCGAATATTTCGGCCATCGCTATCTCTTTCATCCGGTGTATCCGCTGCCTTTCGGGCTAGGCCCGCGCTTTCAGTTCCTGATTCACGGCGTGCATCATATCTATCCCAACGATCCGCTGCGGCTTGTTATGCCGCCGCTGCTCTCGGGGCCGATCATGCTGATCGCGCTCACCATCACCCGCCTTCTATTCGGCGCCGTCTTCGCTTGGCCGGTGCTCGCAGGCTTCATGATCGGCTATGTAATGTACGACTGCGTGCATTACTGGACGCATCACGGCCAGCCGACATCCGATTTCGGCAAATGGGTGAAGCGCCTGCATATGCTCCACCATTTCCGCGACGCCGGGAAGGGCTTCGGCGTCCATGCGATTTGGTGGGATTACGTGTTCGGCACCGCCTATCAGAAGGATGAAAAGCCGGGAACACGGGCGGTTTAATCCTCGATTGGTCTTTTGTTGGCCGTTTCTCCCGACACTCGCCGCGCGGGCTGCTCATGCAAAAGATCAGCTCGCCGCGAATGACGAACAGCAGCGATCAAATAAGCCCGCCCATCCACGAAGCGAGCCGCGCGACGCCCTCCGCGACTTCCGCCTCGGCGCCGGCGTAGGACAGCCGGATGGTTGTCCCGCCGCGCTTTCGGTCGAAATCGAGGCCGGGAGTCGCGGCGACGCCCGCATCAACGAGCAGCCGCTTGCAGAAATCCATGGAATCGCGGGTGAAGTCTGAAACATCCGCATAAACATAGAAAGCGCCGTCCGGCGGCGCGAAGCGGGTAAGCCCCATTGCGGGCAGCCGCTCGATCAGCAGCGCTCGATTGCGCGCATAGGTGGCGCGATTTCCCTCCAGCTCCGCCGTTGCGTCGAAAGCGGCAAGCGCCGCGCGCTGCGAGATGGTCGGCGCGCAGATCGATGCGGATTGTTGAAGCCGCTCAAGGGGCCGCATCAGTTCCTCAGGCGCCACCAGCCAGCCGAGCCGCCAGCCTGTCATCGCATAATATTTCGAGAAGGAATTCACGACGATGGCGTTCGGCGTGAAGCGAAGCGCCGTCTCGGCGGGCGCCTCATATTCGAGCCCATGGTAAATTTCATCGGAGATAAAAACGATCCTCGCTTCGTCGCAGAAAGCGCAGATTTTTTTCAATTCTCCCGCGTCGATGACCGCGCCTGTCGGATTGGCGGGGCTCATGAACAGCGCGCCGTCGAGCTTCCTCTCCCGGTGCGCCGTCGCGAGCATCTCGGCCGTGGGCGCGAATCGCGATTGCGGACCGATCTCCAGCGGGACGGCCTCAAGTCCCAAAGACGACAGGATATTGGCGTAGGCCGGATAGCCTGGGGCGGTGACGGCGATGCGCGCGCCCGCGTCGAAAGCCGCGATCAACGCCAGCACGAAGCCGCCAGACGAGCCGGTCGTCACGATCACGCGCTCCGGGGAAACCGAGACGCCGTAACGCGCGCCGTAATGCGCCGCGATGCGGGCGCGCAACGCCGCGTCGCCCAGCGCCTCGCCGTAGCCGAGCCTTCCGTCCCGCAGCGCCTCGGCCGCCGCCTCGCGCACAAGGAGGGGCGCGGGCGCCCCCGGCTCGCCGAGCTCCATATGAATGATATGCCGCCCGGCGCGTTCGAGCGCCTTGGCGTCGCGCAGCGCGTCCATCGCCATGAAGGGCGCGACGGCGGATCGGCGGGAGGGGCGCAAGCTCGACATTATGCCGCTTCCAATTTCTAAAACCGGGCTGCTCTGACTCTTGCGATCGCGGGTGGTCCCGTTGCGGCAATTGCGAGCCTACAGGGCGCGCTCGTCGAGAGCCACGGATTTCACCAGCGCGAAAACGTCCGAACCCTTTGCCAGACCCAGCTCATCGAGCGCAAGGCGCGTGACGGCCGCGACGAGCTTGTCGCCGCCAGCAAGTTCGAGCGTGACGAAGGCGAGCGGACTGCCATTCACGTCGATTTTTGCAATGCGCCCGCGCAATATGGTGCGCACGCTGGTGTCGGTCGGCGGGGACTTGGCGAGCGCCACATCCGTCGCCCTGACGGCGATGCGCGCCTCCCCTGTTCCCCTGAGCCGGGCGGTCACGAGAATTTCGCCTGACGGATGCGAGAGCCGCGTCACGCCATAGGCTTCGTCCACCTCCTCGATGCGTGCGGCGAGCGAGTTGGTCAATCCGAAGCGACCGCCCTCGATCAACCGGGCCGCGCCGGGCAGCACGTCGAGCGGCGCGCCCCGCGCAAGGATGCGCCCTTTGTCGATGATCGCCGCCTCGTCGGCGAGCCGCGCGATCTCCTCCGCGGAATGCGAGATCAGCACCATCGGCGTCTTGAATTCGTCGCGCAGCTTTTCGATGAGGTTCATGATCTCGAGCCGACGCGCATGGTCGAGCGCCGCCATCGGCTCGTCCATCAAGAGCAGGCGCGGCGAGGAGAGAAGCGCGCGGGCGAAGCCGACCCGTTGGCGTTCGCCTCCCGAGAGCGTCGCGGGGCGCCGGTCGAGCAGATGGCCGACGCCGAGCGTTTCGACGATCGCGTCGAAGGGCGCGCGGCGCTCCGCCTCGGGCGTGAAGAACCGCCCGAAGAGGATATTGGACTTCACGCTCAAATGCGGAAAGAGCAAAGCGTCCTGGAAGACGACGCCGATGCGTCGCTTCTCGGGGGGCAGAAAAACTCCGCTCTCCGTGTCGACGAGCGTCACGCCGTCGACCGCGATACGGCCGCTGTCGGGGCGGATGACGCCCGCGATGAGATGGGCGAGCGTCGATTTGCCGGCCCCGGATGGGCCATGCAGGGCGAGCACGCGCGCGTCGCTTGCCAAGGCGCAGGAAAGTTCGAACCCTCTTCGCTTCAGACGCAGATCGAACGAGATCATCGTCGGCCGCCCAGCCTCGATTGCAGCGCCTCGGAAGCGACAAGCGCGGCGACGGCGATCGCAGCCGAAATGGCGGCGAGCCGCATGGCGGAGGCGTCGCCGTCCGGGGCCTGCAGGAGCGCATAGATGGCGGCGGGAATGGTGCGCGTCTCGCCGGGGATGCTGGAGACGAAAGTGATGGTCGCGCCGAATTCGCCGAGCGCCTTGGCGAAGCCCAGAATCGCGCCGACCAACAGGCCGTCGACGGCAAGGGGCAGCTCGATCAGGGCGAAGGCCCAAAGGCGGCTCGCGCCGAGCGAGCGGGCGGCGCCGGCGAGGCGCGGGTCGGTGCTCTCGAAGGCCAGACGCAGGGGCCGCACCATGAGAGGAAAGCTCATGACGGCGGCCGCGAGCGCGGCGCCGGTCCAGCGGAAGGCGAAAACGATTCCCAGATGCGCGTCGAGAAAGGCGCCGATGGGGCCGCGCCTGCCGAAAAGCAGTAAAAGCGCGAAGCCGGTGACGACGGGCGGCAGCACGAGGGGGAGGTGGACGATGGCGTTGAGAGCCGCATGGCCGGGAAATCGCCAGCGCGCCAACGCATAGCCAATGAAGACGGCGACGGGGAGGGCGAAGAAGGTGGAGGCGCCTGCGACCTTTACGCTGAGGAAAATCGCGGTGAGATCGTCGGCCGACAGGTCGAACACTCGTCGCTCTCACAAAATGCGAGCCTGAAGGCTCGCGGTCCAGGCAGGCCTCTCGGACCGCGAGCCTTCAGGCTCGTAACAATCGTGTCAGACCGCGCCGGCGATCCAGCGCGACAATTCGCCCTTGGGGGCGGCGCCGACCTTCTGTGCGGCCGCCTTGCCGTCCTTGAAGATGATCAGCGTCGGGATCGAGCGGATGCCGAGCTTGCTGGCCACGGCCGGATTCTCGTCGATATTGAGCTTAACGACCTTCACCTTGCCCTGCATTTCCGTGGCGATTTCTTCGAGCGCGGGGGCAATCATGCGGCAGGGTCCGCACCACTCCGCCCAGAAGTCGACGACGACGGGTTGCGCGGACTTCAGAACTTCCTGCTCGAAAGTAGCGTCGGTGATTTTCTGCGTGGACATGGTGGGCCTTTCTCTTCGGGCCGGTGGCATGAATTTCGAGCTTGGAACGTAGGAACGGCCTTCCCGCCCGTCAAGCAGCGGTCACGGCGTCGGCGGCTCGGCAGCTTAGCTATTGGGTAAGAGAAACTCTCTATAGTGCCCCCTCAAACACAAAGAGCGGGGACGGCCGCGCCGATCCCCACTCTTTGGCACCCTGTCCTTTACCGAATTGAACGCCTGGCCCCGAAGTCTTATGCGCTCCGATAACCGCTCGCGGCGGCTCGTTCATCGAGCCTAAGGCGAGTCGCGTTCCCTCCGGCGTCCTCCCCGACTTGGACCGTTGCTGGGAATTTCAAGGCTAAACGCGTTGAACGCTTAGGTTGACCCAACCAACTTGGCGAGGGGACGTTATGCGAAAATAAACGGGCTGTCACTCGAAATTGTGCACCCTGGCGAAAATTCGAGACGGACGCCGTCGATTTAAGCAATACTTGGGCGTAACTCGCGTCAAAACGAGATCGAAGAAAAAGGCGCGGTCGGATGCCGCGCCTACTAGAGGTTGTGGTTTCTATACTGACTACAACGGGATGTTGTCGTGCTTCTTCCAGGGGTTTTCCAGCTCCTTGTGACGGAGCAGCGCCAGCGCGCGCGCGATTCGCTTGCGCGTCGAGTGCGGCATGATCACCTCATCGATATAGCCGCGCTCCGCGGCGACGAAGGGCGACAGGAAGCGGTCTTCGTATTCCTTGGTGCGCTGGGCGATCTTGTCCGGAGCGCCGAGATCGGCGCGGAAAATAATCTCCACGGCGCCCTTCGCGCCCATGACGGCGATTTGAGCCGTCGGCCAGGCGTAATTGACGTCGCCGCGCAGATGCTTGGAGGACATGACGTCATAGGCGCCGCCGAAGGCCTTGCGCGTGATGACCGTCACCTTCGGAACCGTCGCCTCCGCATAGGCGAAGAGCAGCTTCGCGCCATGCTTGATCAGGCCGCCATATTCCTGCGCCGTGCCCGGCAGGAAGCCCGGCACGTCGACGAAGGTGACGATCGGGATATTGAAGCAGTCACAGAAGCGCACGAAGCGCGCGGCCTTCTTGGAGGCGTCTATGTCGAGCACGCCGGCGAGCACCATCGGCTGGTTGGCCACGAAGCCGACCGTGCGGCCCTCGACGCGGCCGAAGCCGATGACGATGTTTTTCGCGTGGGCCTCCTGGATCTCGAAGAAGTCGCCCTCGTCGACGACCTTCAGGATCAGCTCCTTGATGTCATAGGGCTTGTTCGGATTGTCCGGAATCAGCGTGTCGAGCGACATGTCGAGACGATCGACGTCGTCGAAGCTCGGCCATTCAGGCGCCGAATCGGTGTTGGAGGACGGCAGGAAGTCGATGAGGCGGCGCATCTGCAACAGCGCCTCGACGTCATTGTCATAGGCGCGGTCGGCGATGGAGCTCTTGGTGGTGTGCACCGAGGCGCCGCCGAGCTCCTCTGCCGTCACGGTCTCGTTGGTGACGGTCTTGACCACGTCGGGACCGGTGACGAACATGTAGCTCGTGTCGCGCACCATGAAGATGAAGTCGGTCATCGAGGGCGAATAGACGTCGCCGCCGGCGCAGGGCCCCATGATGACGGAAATCTGCGGAATGACGCCCGAAGCCAGCACATTGCGCTGGAAGACCTCGCCATAGCCGCCGAGCGCCGCGACGCCCTCCTGAATGCGGGCCCCGCCCGCGTCGAAAATGCCGATGATGGGGGCGCGATTTTTCAGCGCCATGTCCTGGAGCTTGATGATCTTCTGGGCGTGGGTCTCGGAGAGCGAGCCGCCGAAGACGGTGAAGTCCTTGGCGAAGACGAAGACCGCGCGGCCATTGACCGTGCCCCAGCCGGTGACGACGCCGTCGCCCGACGTCTTTTCGCCCCGGTCCATGCCGAAGTCCGTGCAGCGATGCGTCACGAACATATCGAATTCCTCGAACGAGCCCTGGTCGAGCAGAAGCTCGATGCGTTCGCGCGCCGTCAGCTTGCCGCGGGCGTGCTGAGCTTCGATCCGCTTATGGCCGCCGCCGAGACGCGCCGAGGCGCGGCGCAATTCGAGCGCGTCGAGAATATGTTTCATGTCCAGCCCTGTTTCTTTTCCATTATACGCTTTGCGCGCCGCTCTAGCGCGCTCTCTGCTCGCATGAAATCATGCGAGCGGCAAGAAATGGCGCCAAGATCAAAAAACTGGAGCGCATTCTCATCGCAAAAGTCTCGCAACGTTTGCGGAATGGGCTCTAGAGCTTGCGCGATCCCAGCCGCCAGCGGACGATGTCGGCGCCCGTCAGCATGTAGAGCCTGTCGGGCGAGGTCCGCTCGGCGAGATTGACGAGCTCGGGGTTCACGCCCATGCCGCTCGCATAACGCGCGAGCATGGCCTTCATGCCGCCGTCGTCGTAATTGCGCTCGCGGACGAGCCCTTCCGAGAGGTCGAAGCTCGTCGAATAGTTGAACATGCGATGGACGCCAACCCGGCTCTGCGCCGGGATCACGCGCCTGCGGCCGCCCATCAGCGCATAGACGCAAGCCGAATAGCAGCGCCCCGATACGAGCGTCATGTCTCGAGACGCTTGCTCAGCCGCAGCCGGGCGCGCCACGATCACCGCCATGCCGAGGCGCCGGAGAGCCTGTCCGAGCTCCATGGAGGCGACGACCTTGCCGCCCGGCGAATCGAGCAGCAGAATTCCATGCAGATTGCCCCCTCGGGCATTTTCCCGCAGGAAGCTGACAAAGGCGTCGGGCGTTCCTTCTCCGATCTCGCCCTCGGCGGCGATGACCCGGGGGCAACGCGCCCCGCAATTGCCGGAGTCGAGCCCGATAACGCGAAAACTCATTTCCTCGCCGGCTCGCGCGACCGGAGAAAAGGCAGCCATGGCAAATAGGCTGAGCGCGATAAACGCCTGGGTTCGAAGCTTCATGATCGCCCGCATCACGTTGATCCTCGGGATCCCAGCCTAATTCCCAAGAGGCGAGCGGCAAAGGACTTTCGCTCGACGCCACGAAAATTACTGGTGGGCGGTGACGGGATCGAACCGCCGACATTCTCGGTGTAAACGAGATGCTCTACCAGCTGAGCTAACCGCCCACGCCGCGCCTTGTTACGGCTGGCGGCATGGTTTTAGTGAGGCCGCGAACGGTAAGCAAGCGCCACTCGCCGAAAAGCGGAACGGCCGCCGGAGCCGTCCGGCGGCCGTGCCCGAATCCAAAGCTCTAATAATTTCTTATTTCTCGTTATTCAGAGCGGTCTTGAGCGTCGCGCCGGGCTTGAAGCGGGCGCTCTTGGACGCCGGAATCTTGATCTCCTCGCCGGTCGCGGGATTGCGGCCCGTGCCCGCGGCGCGCTCCTTGACCGAGAAGGTGCCGAAGCCCACCAGACGGACTTCGTCGCCCTTTTTCAGGGCGTCGGTGATGCCGCTGAGGACGGCGTCGATCGCAGCGGCGGCGGCGGCCTTGGAGCACTCAGTCTCGGCCGCGACGTGCTCGACCAGTTCCTGCTTGTTCATGGTCATATCCTTTTCTTGACGCGCTGCGAGGCCGGCGATGCCCGCCCGACATGGCGGCGGTCGAATCGACGGCGCGTAGCGACGGAGTGTTGGGTCGGAATCGCCCGAAACGCAAGGGATTGGCGGCGTCGACTCCCAGAAATCGCAGGAAATCCGGGAGAATTTGCGCTGCATTGCGCAAAAGCCCCGCAATTGTGGCGGTTTTTGGCTGGCTTGCGCGCGAGGCGCGGAGAATAGCGCACAAAAAAGACGGAGCCCGGTCTTGGGAACCGGACTCCGTCTTTTATAGAGTTGCGCGCAGTCAGTGGGCGCGCACGCCGGAGTCGTCTTCGGCCATCGCGGCGGCATGCTTCGAGAGGGTGGAGGTATCCTCCTTCCAAACGATCGGGGTCGGCATGGACACGAGGGCGTGGGTCAGCACTTCCTCCATCCGCGCCACCGGCACGATTTCCAGCCCGTTTTTCACCGCGTCGGGGATGTCCGCCAGATCCTTGGCGTTTTCCTCCGGGATCAGCACCATTTTGATGCCGCCGCGCAGCGCGGCGAGCAGCTTCTCCTTCAGGCCGCCGATCGGCAGCACGCGGCCGCGAAGCGTGATTTCGCCGGTCATGGCGATGTCGCGGCGCACCGGGATGCCGGTGATGATCGAGACGATGGCCGTCGCCATGGCGACGCCTGCCGAGGGGCCGTCCTTGGGCGTCGCGCCTTCCGGCACGTGCACATGGATGTCGCGGCGGTCGAAAAGCGGCGGCTCGACGCCGAAGTCCACCGCGCGCGAACGCACATAGGACGCGGCCGCCGAAATCGACTCCTTCATCACGTCGCGCAGATTGCCCGTGACGGTCATCTTGCCCTTGCCGGGCATCATGACGCCTTCGATCGTCAGCAGCTCGCCGCCGACCTCTGTCCAGGCGAGGCCCGTGACGACGCCAACCTGATCCTCGAGCTCGGCCTGGCCGAACCGGAACTTCGGCACGCCGAGATAGTTGGAGATATTCTCGGCGGTCACGACGATCTTGTCGGCCTTTTTGAGCAGGATCTCCTTCACCGCCTTGCGGGCGAGATTGGAGACCTCCCGCTCGAGGTTTCGCACGCCCGCTTCACGGGTGTAGCGGCGGATGAGCTCGAGCAAGCCGTCTTCCGTGACCGTCCACTCCTCTGGCGTGAGGCCATGCTTGCTGACGGCGCTCGGAATCAGATGCTTGCGGGCGATCTCCAGCTTCTCGGCCTCGGTGTAGCCGGCGATGCGGATGATCTCCATGCGGTCCATCAGCGGCGCAGGGATGTTCAGCGTATTCGCCGTCGTCACGAACATCACGTTCGACAAGTCGTAATCGACCTCGAGGTAGTGGTCGTTGAAGCTCTGGTTCTGCTCGGGATCGAGCACCTCCAGGAGCGCCGAGGACGGATCGCCGCGGAAATCCATGCCCATCTTGTCGATCTCGTCGAGCAGGAAGAGCGGATTGGAGGTCTTCGCCTTACGCATCGACTGGATGATCTTGCCGGGCATCGAGCCGATATAGGTGCGCCGGTGACCGCGGATCTCCGCCTCGTCGCGCACGCCGCCGAGCGACATGCGGACGAATTCACGTCCCGTCGCCTTGGCGATCGACTTGCCGAGCGAGGTCTTGCCGACGCCGGGGGGGCCGACGAGGCACAGGATGGGGCCGGTCAGCTTGTTGGCGCGGCTCTGCACGGCGAGATATTCGAGAATGCGCTCCTTGACCTTCTCGAGCCCGAAATGCTCGGCGTCGAGCACCTCCTCCGCCTGCTGAAGATCGCGCTTGACCTTCGAGCGCTTGCCCCAGGGGATCGACAAGATCCAGTCGAGGTAATTGCGCACGACGGTGGCTTCCGCCGACATCGGCGACATCTGGCGCAGCTTCTTGAATTCGGCGACGGCCTTGTCGCGCGCCTCCTTCGAGAGCTTGGTGTTCTTGATGCGCTCCTCGAGCTCGGCGAGATCGTCCTTGCCCTCCTCGTCGCCGAGCTCCTTCTGGATCGCCTTCATCTGCTCGTTGAGATAATACTCGCGCTGAGTCTTCTCCATTTGGCGCTTGACGCGCGTGCGGATGCGCTTCTCGACCTGAAGGACGGAGATTTCGCTCTCCATCAGCGAGAGGCACTTCTCCAGACGCCTGGCGACGTTGAGGGTCTCCAGCACGTCCTGCTTGTCGGCGATCTTGACCGAGAGATGCGAGGCGACCGTGTCGGCGAGCTTGGAGAAATCCTCGATTTGCGTCACCGCGCCGACGATCTCGGACGACACCCGCTTGTTGAGCTTCACATAGCTTTCGAACTCGGAGATGACCGAGCGCCCGAGCGCCTCGACCTCCACAGGCGAACCAGGCTCGTCGGCGAGCGCCTCGGCCTCGGCCTCGTAAAAGTCTTCCGCGCGGGAATAGTTGCGCACGGCGGCGCGCGCCACGCCCTCGACCAGAACCTTCACGGTGCCGTCCGGCAGCTTCAAGAGCTGCAGCACCGAGGCGAGCGTGCCGATCGGATAGATCGCGTCGGTCGCCGGATCGTCGTCGCCGGCGTTCTTTTGCGTCGCGAGCAGAATGAGGCGATCGCTCTTCGTCACTTCTTCGAGCGCGCGGATGGATTTCTCGCGCGCCACGAAGAGGGGCACGATCATGTGCGGAAACACGACGATGTCGCGCAAAGGAAGGACCGGGTAGCTCTCGACGGCTCCCGGCGTTATGGCGTCGCGCTTTTCGTTGCTCATGTCGTTATCCTGTTTTCGTTCGCGCATCCCGCCCGGCGGCAATGCGAAAATGACGAGCGACCAGAGTATTTGTCAAAACTAGCAAGACTTAGGCCGTAGCAATCCGGCCAACTCTCTAGTCGGACCTGGCCGCGCGAACGCTCGCTCTCGCGTTCGCGCGCCGAAACGAGGCGGCGGCGAAAAGCCCCGAATAGCCCCGTCAACGCAAAATGGGATACGCAAGCCAGCGATTCAAGGATCGATTGAAACGGGGCCGGGCGGGCCCGGCGCGCACAATTGGAAGTCAAGCTGCTGGCTTGCCTGCGAGAGCGCATTCCGCAAAAGTTGAAAGACTTTTGCGACAGGAATGCGCCCCAAGTCTTTGATCTGACGCGATTTCTTATCGCTCGCATGATTTCATGCGAGCGATAAGCCGCGCTAGGCGCTCGCGCCGCTTTTCTCGCTGCGCTCCGCGTAGATATACAGCGGTCTCGCTTTGCCTTCAACGACTTCTGGACCGATGACGACCTGCTCGACGCCTTCGAGGCCAGGAAGGTCGAACATCGTGTCGAGCAGAATGCCTTCCATGATGGAGCGCAGGCCGCGCGCGCCGGTATGGCGCTCGATCGCCTTGCGGGCGACGGAGGAGAGCGCGTCGTCCTGGAAGGTGAGCTCGACATTCTCCATCTCGAAGAGGCGCTGGTACTGCTTGACCAGAGCGTTCTTCGGCTCGGTGAGAATCTTCTTGAGCGCGTCCTCGTCGAGATCCTCGAGCGTTGCAATGACCGGCAGACGACCGACGAATTCCGGAATGAGCCCGAATTTAAGCAAATCTTCGGGCTGCACCTGACGGAAGATGTCGCCGGTGCGGCGTTCGTCTGGCGCCTGCACACTGGCGCCGAAGCCGATCGACGTCGAACGACCCCGCGCGGAGATGATCTTTTCGAGACCAGCGAAAGCGCCGCCGCAAATGAAGAGAATATTGGTCGTGTCGACCTGCAGGAACTCCTGCTGAGGATGCTTGCGCCCGCCCTGGGGCGGCACCGAGGCGACGGTGCCCTCCATGATCTTGAGCAGCGCCTGCTGAACGCCCTCGCCCGACACGTCGCGGGTGATCGAGGGGTTGTCGCTCTTGCGCGAGATCTTGTCGATTTCGTCGACGTAGACGATGCCGCGCTGCGCGCGCTCGACGTTGTAGTCGGAGGCTTGCAGCAGCTTGAGGATGATGTTTTCGACGTCCTCGCCGACATAGCCCGCCTCGGTGAGGGTCGTGGCGTCGGCCATGGTGAAGGGGACATCAAGAATGCGCGCAAGCGTCTGAGCCAGCATGGTCTTGCCGACGCCCGTGGGGCCGATCAGCAGGATATTGGACTTCGCGAGCTCGACGTCGCCATGCTTGGTGGCGTGGTTCAGGCGCTTGTAGTGATTGTGCACTGCGACAGAAAGAACGCGTTTGGCCTGCGCCTGGCCGATCACATAATCGTCGAGAACCTTGCAGATCTCGCGCGGCGTCGGAATGCCGTCACGCTGCTTGACCAGCGAGGATTTATTCTCCTCGCGGATGATGTCCATGCAGAGCTCGACGCACTCGTCGCAGATGAAGACAGTTGGCCCGGCGATGAGTTTGCGGACTTCATGCTGGCTTTTGCCGCAAAACGAGCAGTAAAGCGTATTCTTCGAATCGCCGCCGCCGACTTTGCTCATGATGTTCTCCCGATGAACCGATTCATGGCGTGAATCGATCCAAACAAATGTCTACTGGCTCCGGCCTAACAAAAGGTGGAGAGCGCATGTGGCGCGTCTCCCCTCCTCCTGAGGGTCAGGCCGCTCGGCGCCCTCTGGCGCCTCCCTCGAGCCGCGCGGGCCGCTCGCTCCTCCACGCGGGCCTACTTTATTTGAGGCGCGCCCGAATTTGCAACCATACCGCAGCCAGCTAGGTTAGCAAGATCGGCGCCCTGCTCAACCACCGCCGCCGCCCCGCCGCGGGCGCGGCCGCATGTGCTCGAGCCCCTTTAAGTCAATATTTTCGGAACCCGGTTGAGGCGTAGCCGGTAGGCGTCCGGCATGCCGCTGCCGAGCAGGGGGCGCAGATACATTCTGAAGGCGTCAGTGACGTCCGTGCCGCAGGAACTGATGAACTCATCGGGCATCACTTTTGTTTTTGCAGCGATTTGTTCAAGTGGGGTGAGCTGGTAGTCGACCGAATAAAAGCCCGTGCGGTGGATGGTCACGGAGCCGTCGCGGTCGCCCCAGATGGCGTATTGCACGGCCTTTTCGCCCACTTCGCGGGCTTCGCGCTGGTCGACGTCGGAGACGCAGCCGACGAAGCTGCGCTGGACATAGCCAAAAGTATCGGCGCGCACGCGCTTATAGCCGAGCTTGTCCTTGACGAGCTGCGTCAATTCGTCCGCCAGCGCGCCGCCGCCGAGATGGACGTTGCCGTGGGCGTCGCGCTCCACCTGCTCGGCGAGCTTTTCGGCGATCGGCACATGATTTTCGTCGCGGACGCCCTCGGAGACGGCGACGACGCAGCGGCCATGCTTGTCCATGGTCGCCTTCACGTCGGCGAGGAACTTATCGACGATGAATGCGCGCTCGGGGATGTAGATCAGATGCGGGCCATCGTCGGGGAATTTCTTGCCCAGCGCGGAGGCCGCCGTCAGGAATCCGGCGTGGCGACCCATCACCACGGCGATATAGACGCCGGGCAGGGCCCAGTTGTCGAGATTGGCGCCGGCGAAAGCCTGCGCCACCCAGCGCGCCGCCGAGGGGAAGCCCGGCGTATGGTCATTGACCATGAGATCATTGTCGATCGTCTTGGGGATATGCATGCAGCGCAGCGGATAGCCGGCGTTCTTGGCCTCCTCGGAGACGATGCGGACCGTGTCCGAGGAGTCGTTGCCGCCGATGTAGAAGAAGCAGCCGACGCCATGGGCGCGCAGCACCTTGAAGATTTCCTGGCAATATTTGAGGTCCGGCTTGTCGCGGGTGGAGCCGAGCGCGGACGAGGGCGTGCAGGCGACCATCTCGAGATTGTGCGTCGTCTCCTGGGTCAGATCGACGAAGGCCTCGTTGACGATGCCGCGCACGCCATGGAAGGCGCCATAGACGCGCTCGACCTCACGGAACTTGCGCGATTCCAGCACCGCTCCGACGAGCGACTGGTTGATGACGGCGGTCGGTCCGCCGCCCTGCGCGACGACCACTTTGGAAAAATCGATGGACGACACGGGGGGCTCCTGTCTGAGTTGTTCGCGCCTCCCCTGCGGGGGAGACGGCGGCCGGCGATCCGCAAAGCCGGGCGGCCCCCGGCGCGAATGGAACGCAGCTCCCTGGAAAAAGGAGCGGGCGTTTGCGGCGCGGCAAGTCTTATTACCAATGGCGCGCCTTTGCCATAGAGCCGCGCGGCCCGGACTTTCCTGCGAACGACCGCTTTTCCCAGGAACTGCTTTCGGGCTTTCCTCCGCGTCAAAAAGCCCTAATCCAATTCCTGTGACCCAGCTTATGCTGTCCCTGCGATTCGTCTGGAATACGGCTATGGCGACCGAGATCGAGCGAAAATTTCTTCTCGAAGACGGCTCGTGGCGAGCGGCGGCCTACAAGCGTGAACGGTTGGTTGATGGTCTTGTCGCGGCGAGCGACGGCCGCAAGGTGCGGGTGCGGCTCTATGAGGACCGCGCCACGCTCACGATCAAGAACTCCAGAGACGGCCTGAAAAGGACGGAGTTCGAATATGAGATCCCCCTCGCCGACGCGACGGAGCTTATCGCCAAGCACTGCGGCGAGAAGGTCCTCGCCAAAATCCGCCATTATGTCAAGCACATGGGCTTCATCTGGGAAATAGACGAATATGTCGGCCTGTTGGAAGGGGTCGTCATCGCCGAGGTCGAGCTCGATAGCGAAGATGACCATGTCCCTCTGCCGGCGTGGATCGGACGGGAGATTACCTATGATCCGGATTACCGGAAGATAAACCTGCTCAACGCCTGTTTTGCCTCGCTCAACCGCGGCGAGCCCGCGCGCGCGTCCTTCCCGCCTGCCGCGTAAAATGAAAGATCTTTGAAAACAAAAGGCCCTCCGGCGGTTAGCGGGAGGGCAAGTTTCCAGAGGTCGGTAAAACCGTATCAGGAATTAACGTTACGGCCGGTCTTCGCCATGTAGATGGCGCCGCCGATAACGATGACCAGCATAACCGCCGGAATGAGCATGCCGTTCATTTTCTTTCCTCCCTTGGATGGAACGCACGGCGATGAGTAGCGCTTCATCCAAACGGTTTCGCGACGAGCCCGTAACGCCTCGATGAAAGATAGGAGTCGTTTCTGCAACAAAAGAAAAGGGAGCCCGGGGGCTCCCTTTGGTCGTGCACAAGCTCGATTTTCAAATCAGAAAGCCTGGAGGCTTTCTAGCGGAACCGCTCAGACGAGCTGCCCGTGGCAGTGCTTGTATTTCTTGCCCGAGCCGCAGGGGCAGGGCTCGTTGCGGCCGACCTTGCCCCAGCTATTGGGATCAGCGGGGTCGCGTGCGGGCGCCGGCGCCGGCGCGAGCGCCTGCTGCGAGAAATCCATGGCGGCTAGCCGGGCGTTCAGGTCTTCCAGCGCCGTCTGCTCCGGGCTGGCGCCGGCGGAGAGCGCCACCGGATTGGGGTGCGACATTTCCATCGGCGGCAGTTCCGGCGGCGCGGAGGGCGGCGCCTCGAAGCTGACCTCGACGCGCATCAGCTGCGCGGTGACGGTCTCGTCCCAACGGTTCATCAGGCTGCGGAAGAGCTCCAGCGCCTCCGACTTGTATTCGTTGAGCGGGTCGCGCTGCGCCATGCCGCGCCAGCCGATCACCTGGCGCAAATGGTCGAGCGCGACAAGGTGCTCGCGCCACAAGGTGTCGAGCGATTGCAGGACAACCTGCTTCTCGATCATGCGCATCAGCGGCGCCGAGTTGCGCTCCACGCGCTCTTCATAGGCCTTGTCCGCGGCGTCGAGCAGCCGGTCCTTCAGCTCCTCGTCCGCGATGCCTTCTTCTTTCGCCCAATCGACGACCGGCGCGTCGAGGTTGAGCTTGGCCTGCGCGTCCTCGGCAAGGCCCTCGACGTCCCAGGCCTCGGCATAGGCGTCGGCCGGAATATGCTGCGAGACGAGACTCTCGACGACTTCCGCGCGCATGTCGGAGACCTGCTCCTCCACGCTCTCCTCCGCCATGATCTCGCGCCGGCGCTCGAAGATGACCTTGCGCTGGTCGTTCATGACGTTGTCGAACTTGAGGATGTTCTTGCGGATGTCGAAGTTGCGGGCTTCGACCTTATGCTGCGCCTTCTCGATCGCCTTGTTGATCCAGGGGTGGACGATCGCCTCGCCCTCCTGCAGGCCGAGCTTCACGAGCATGGAGTCCATGCGCTCGGAGCCGAAAATGCGCATGAGGTCGTCCTGCAGCGACAGGAAGAACTTCGAGCGGCCGGGATCGCCCTGGCGGCCCGAGCGGCCGCGCAGCTGATTGTCGATGCGGCGGCTCTCATGGCGCTCGGTGCCGATGATATAGAGGCCGCCCGCTGCGATCGCCTTCTCCTTGAAGGCGGCGACCTCGGCGCGGATTTCGGCTTCCTTCGCCTCGCGGGCGGCGCCTTCCAGGCCGGCGCATTCCTGCGCGACGCGCATGTCGGCGTTGCCGCCGAGCTGAATGTCGGTGCCGCGGCCGGCCATGTTGGTGGCGATGGTGATCGCGCCCGGCACGCCCGCTTCTGCGACGATATAGGCTTCCTGCTCGTGGAAGCGCGCATTGAGCACGGCCAGCATCTTGGAGGGTTCGCCGGAGCGGGCGGCCTCATAAAGCTTCGACAATCCCTTGGGATCGGCGAAGTCGATCATCTTGTAGCCCTGCTTGATCAGGAATTCCGCGAGCTGCTCCGACTTTTCGATCGAGGTCGTGCCGACGAGCAGCGGCTGCATCCGGGAGTTCGCGTCCTTGATCTCTTCGAGGATCGCGCCGAGTTTCTCCTTCGCCGTGCGATAGACCTCGTCGTCGTCGTCCCGGCGCTGCACGGGGCGGTTGGTCGGGATCTCGACCACGTCGAGCCTGTAGATTTCGGCGAATTCGTTGGCTTCCGTCGCGGCGGTGCCGGTCATGCCGGCGAGCTTGCCGTAGAGACGGAAATAGTTCTGGAAGGTGATCGACGCGAGCGTCACGTTCTCGGGCTGAACCTGCACGCGCTCCTTCGCCTCGAGCGCCTGATGCAGCCCTTCCGAATAGCGGCGGCCCGGCATCATGCGGCCGGTGAACTCGTCGATGATGACCACCTCGCCCTTGCGGACGATATAGTCCTTGTCCCTCTGGAAGAGCTTGTGGGCGCGAAGCGCCTGATTGACGTGGTGGACGAGAGTGACGTTGTGCGCCTCGTACAGCGCGCCCTCGGTCAGCGCGCCGGCCTCCGTGAGCAACTCTTCCATATGCTCGTTGCCGGCGTCGGTGAGGTGCACCGTGCGCTGCTTCTCGTCGAGCTCGTAGTCTTCCGCGGTCAGCTTCGGAATGAGGCGGTCGATGGTGTTGTAAAGGTCCGACTTGTCGTCGACGGCGCCGGAGATGATGAGCGGCGTGCGCGCTTCATCGACGAGGATCGAGTCCACCTCGTCGACGATCGCGAAATTGTGCCCGCGCTGCACCATCTGCGCGAACTCATATTTCATGTTGTCGCGCAGATAGTCGAAGCCGAACTCGTTGTTGGTGCCATAGGTAATGTCGTAGCCGTAGGCGGCCCCGCGCTCCTCGTCGGACAGCTCGTGCACGACGCAGCCGACCGACATGCCGAGGAAACGATAGATCTGGCCCATCCACTCGCTGTCGCGCTTGGCGAGATAATCGTTCACCGTGACGACATGCACGCCCTTGCCGGCCAGCGCGTTCAGATAGACGGCGAGCGTCGCGACGAGCGTCTTGCCTTCGCCGGTGCGCATCTCGGCGATGCCGCCTTCGTGCAGCACCATGCCGCCGATGAGCTGCACGTCGAAATGGCGCTGGCCGAGCGTGCGCTTGGCGGCCTCGCGGACGGTGGCGAAGGCCGGAACGAGAAGGTTGTCGAGCGAGGCGCCGGCGGCGATCTGCTCGCGGAACATGACCGTGCGGGCGCGCAGCTCCTCATCCGAAAGGGCGGCGAGCTGGGGCTCCAGCCCATTGATCGCTTTGACTTTCGGCGCATAGGTCTTGAGGCGGCGGTCGTTGGCCGTGCCGAAAACTTTCTTGGCGAGGGCGCCGAGCATTCCCGCGAACCTTTCATGTGGCGCGCCCCGCCGACGCTTGCGCCGGTTGTCGGCGGGCGGGGCGGAGCGTCGCAAATATCGTGGAAAAGCAACCGCCTGCGACAGCGACCGGGGCTCCGGGCGTCAGGTCGACGCGGCATTTCCGCCGGACAGATAAGAGGCGGGGG